>NZ_DATHFV010000083.1:0-39933 GCF_035317925.1 Sphingomonas sp. | reverse complement strand
GCTCTTCGAGACTGTAGCCGAGACCGCGAATAGTGGTGATCACGTCGGGGCCGAGCTTTTTGCGGATGCGCGTGACAAACACTTCGATCGTATTGGAATCACGGTCGAAGTCCTGATCGTAGATATGTTCGATCAGCTCGGTGCGGCTCACCACCTTGCCCTTGTGATGCATCAGATAGGACAGGAGCTTATACTCCTGTGCGGTGAGTTTAACCGGCTCGCCATCCTTGGTGACCTTGCCCGATCGCGTGTCCAGGCGGATGTCGCCCGCGATCAGTTCGGACGAGCTGTTGCCCGATGCACGGCGGATCAGCGCGCGCAGCCGCGCGATCAATTCCTCGGTCTGGAACGGCTTGGCGAGATAATCGTCGGCGCCCGCATCGAGCCCCGCCACCTTGTCCGACCAGCTGTCGCGCGCGGTCAGCACCAGCACCGGCATGTCCTTGCCCTCGCGCCGCCAGCGATCGAGCACGGTCAGGCCGTCGATCTCCGGCAAACCGAGATCGAGCACGACCGCGTCATAATTCTCGGTCGAGCCGAGATAATGGCCGTCCTCGCCATCGGTCGCAAGGTCGATCGCATAGCCAGCGCCTTCCAAAGTCGCCCGCAGCTGGCGGCCCAGATTGGGCTCATCCTCAACGATCAGCACGCGCATCAGATTCTCCATTTCGGGTCACCGCAGCGGTGACGTGATCGCCAGCGTAACGAATATGTGGGAAGTTTGAGCCGCTGCAAGGCCGCTTAATGCCCCGACCGGCCGATGATCTGTCCGTTGCGGCCATCCACATCGACATAGATGACCGATCCGCCACGCATGAACTTCAGGCGGTAGACGCCTGAATTCGCGTCGAATTCCGGCCCGAGATAATCGCACCCCGGCATGCGTGGCACGATCCGTCCCTCAATCTCGTGGAGCGGCATGATCTGCCCTGCCTGGCGCGCGGCGAAGGCGCGATCCTGATCGCGCACGCGGCGTGCGTCGGCCGTCGGCGCGAACGTGATGCCGACAATACAGGCCGCGGCAAAAATCTTCATCAGCATGGGCTGTTGCATGGAGTCTGCCGCTTGAATAGGCAGTGAATGTCGCGCGCGTCCATATCGTTCCGCCGGCTTATCCCCCTTCCCCCTCATTGGCGTGTCATGGCCGCACCTATCCTTGCTTATGAAGATCTGGGAGTCGTCCAGGGCTCCGGCTGGCTGTTCCGGCACATCGACCTGCATCTGCAGCCGCGCGACCGGCTGGCTTTGATCGGCCGCAACGGCGCGGGCAAGACCACCCTGCTCCGCCTGCTCGCCGGCCGGATCGACGCCGACGAGGGCCGCCGCACGATCGTGCCCGGCACGAAGGTCGTGCTGCTCGAACAGGATCCGCAGGTCACGGGCTATCCGACGCTCCGGGACTGGGCGCTGCACGGCGACGACGCGCCCGCCTTGCACGAGGTCGAGGCGATCGCCGACCAGCTCGGCATCGATCTCGGCCGCGAAGCCGACACCGCCAGCGGCGGCGAGCGCCGCCGTGCCGCCATTGCCCGCGCGCTCGCGCAGGATCCTGACGTCCTGTTCCTCGATGAGCCGACCAACCATCTCGATCTCGCCGCGATCGACTGGCTTGAGGAATGGCTCGGCCGTTTCCGCGGCGCGTTCGTCGTCATCAGCCACGACCGCACCTTCCTCACCCGCCTGACCAAGAGCACCTTATGGCTCGATCGCGGGTCGATGCGCCGCGCCGAGATCGGCTTCGGCGGATTCGAAGCGTGGACCGAGCAGGTCTATGAGGAGGAAGCGCGCAACGCGCAGCGGCTCGAGGCCAAGCTCAAGATCGAGGAGCATTGGCTGTTGCGCGGCGTCACCGCACGGCGCGCGCGCAACGAAGGCCGCAAGGCCAAGCTCATGGAGATGCGCGCGCAACGCGCCGCGATGATCAGCCCGCAGGGCACCGCCAAGCTCGTTACCGCCAGCGACGATGCGCGCAGCAAGGTCGTGATCGACGCCGAGCACGTCACCAAGCGCTTCGGCGATCGCACCATCGTCCGCGACTTCAGCTTCCGCGTGACGCGCGGCGACCGCATCGGCGTGGTCGGCTCCAACGGCGCGGGCAAGACCACCCTGCTCAAATTGCTGACCGGCGAGCTCGCGCCCGACGAGGGTCGCGTCAAACTCGCCAAAACCCTGGACAGCGTGATCATCGATCAGCAGCGCAAGATGATGGAGCCCGACAAGCGCGTGCGCGACATCCTCGCCGATGGTGGCGAGTGGATCGACGTGCTCGGCGTCCGCAAGCACATTCACGGCTACCTCAAGGAATTCCTGTTCGATCCGAATATGGTCGATGCGCGCATCGGCACGCTCTCCGGCGGCGAACGCTCGCGCCTGCTGCTCGCGCGCGAATTCGCCCGCCCCTCCAATTTGCTCGTGCTCGATGAACCGACCAACGATCTCGACCTCGAAACGCTCGACCTGCTGCAGGAGGTGATCTCGGACTATGACGGCACCGTCCTGATCGTCAGCCACGACCGCGACTTCCTCGATCGCACCGTCACGGTGACGCTCGGCCTCGACGGATCGGGCAAGATCGACATCGTCGCCGGCGGCTACGCCGATTGGGTCAAGCAGCGCGGCCCTCGGCCCGAACTGCGCGGCGCGTCGGGATCAAAGAGCGCGGCACCCGCCCCTCCGGCCAAGCCGCGCGCCAAACTGTCCTACAAGGACCAGCGCGATCTCGATCTGCTGCCCAAGGAAATCGAGAAGTTCGAGGCCGCCATCGCCCGCGACACGGCGGCGATGGCCGATCCCAATCTCTACATGCGCGACCCGAAGAAATTCGACCAGCTGATGAAGGCGATCGAAAAGGCCCGCACCGACCGCGACGCTGCCGAGCTGCGCTGGCTGGAACTGGCCGAGATGGCGGAGAATCTGACCACCTGAGCTGGTTAAGCCCATAAAATCATGGATCTGGGCATTACCGGTCAATTGGTTTCGGGGGCGTACCAAAAGGACAGGAATGTTGCCCTAAAGCCACGGCGGCCTAACATGCGATAAGCTGAGGAACCGGTTACAGGTTTCCGGCTTTCGGCCTCCCACAGGGGAACACCCACGGGAGGTCGCATTGACCAGATTACCAAAATTCACGCTGCTCGCCGGTAGCGCAATGTTCGTATGCGCACCGGCGCTCGCGCAGCAATCGGGGGCCACCGCCCCCGCCGCCACGCCCGCAGCCCCATCCGCCGCGGCGCCGACCGATCCGGCGGCCCAGCCGGCGGATGAGTCCTCGCTGCAGGAGATCGTGATCACCGGCAACACGTCCGGCAAGCGGACTTTGTTCAACTCCTCGTCCAACGTGACGCTCGCCAACGCCGCCGATCTCCAGCGCAAAGCGCCGCGTTCGGTCGCCGAAACGCTCGAACTGGTCCCAGGCATCTACGTCGAGGGCACCGCCGGTCCGGCGTCGAACAATTATTCGGTGCGTGGCCTGCGTGGGGGCGCGCAGACCTTCATCACGCTCGAAGAGGACGGCATGCCGATCCTCTATGGCGGCGGCGGCGCCGACTTCTATTTCCAGCAGGATCTGTCGATCGATCGTATGGAAGCGGTCGAAGGCGGCACGTCGGGCGTACTAGCCCCCAACGGCGCGGGCGCGACGATCAACTTCATCTCGATGAAGCCCAGCTTCGACAAGGTCGTCGCCTTGGCACGCGTGAGCGGCACGACCTACAAGGACTATCGCGCCGACGCCTATGTCTCGGCCCCGATCACCGATCGCCTCGCCTTCAATCTGAGCGGCTATTACTGGTCGCAGGAAGGCCAGCGCAAATCGCCGTTTCGCTACAACAGCTACCAGGTCAAAGGTTCGCTTGAGCAGAAATTGGGCGACGACGGCTATATCCGCATCGGCTACCAGCGCCGCGACGAGCGTGATCCTTATTATGCCGACATGCCGTTCGCGGTGAGTACGAGCGGCAAGATCAGCAGCATTCCCGGCCTCAACCTGAAGCGCGACAACATATTGGGCGAGGGCTTCGCCAGCATCGACGTGCCGGATTCGCCCGCCACCGGCAATGCGATCCGCACCTTCCGCGGCGACCGCGGCATTCGCACGACGTCGAATACCTACCGGATCGATATCGAAAAGCCGGTCACCGAGGGGCTGACCCTGTTCGGCCACGCCCGCTATCTCGACGGCAAATATGACTTCAACGGCATCTTTCCCGGCAGCGGATCGGGTACCGCCGGCCTGGCCTCGGCGGTCGATTATCTGACGCCGGGCGTGTCGCCGATCGATAGCACGCTGACGGCGGGTGCGGCCGCCTTCCCCGGCACGACCCAGTTCGGGCTGCGCGATACGCGAACCGGCACCTTGATCCCCGCCTCCAACGTGGCCGCGCTCAATGCCCTCAACGGCAACGGCCTGCTCCAGCAGACCGTGCTCAACCACCAGACGCTGGCGACCAAGGATTTCGGCACCGACGCCGGGCTGAAATGGGACACGCACGGCGCCAATGTCGACAATTCGCTGACCGTCGGCGTCATGTATTATGACGTGCGCCGCCACAACGATCAGTCGGCGGTCTCAACCCTGCTCAACGACGTGACCAACAATTCGCACATCTACGATCTGGTCGCGCTCAATGCCGCCGGCGGCGTGCTCGGTCAGCTTACCAACGATGGCATGCTGAACTATGGCAATTGGGGCCAGGGCATCTTCAACGACCACGTCAAATCCTATTCGACCTATTTCAACGACGAACTGAAGATCGGCGACAAGCTCCACATCGACTTCGGCGCGCGTCACGAATGGGAGGATGTCGGGGTCAATATCGGCAACACCGCCGCGGTGAACGCGCCGGTGCCAGCGGGCACGCCGGGTCTGGCGCAGGATGTCGGCAGTACGTTCGACGGCACCTATACGCACACCTCGGGCAGCTTCGAGGACACCGCTTATACCGCGGGCATCAACTACGAGCTGACGCACAATCTGTCGCTCTATGTGCGCGGCGCCAAGGGCTTCCAGACCAATGGCGGCGACACCGGCGGCGTGCACAAGCCGACCGATCTGACCCTGTACGAAGGCGGCGTACGCTTCCAGACGCGCGGGCTGACCGCGTCGCTGGTCGGCTTCCGCACGATCTTCAAGAACCAGTCCTACCAGTTCATCAATCCGGACGATCCGGCCAACGCCGCCAACGCGCTGGCCAACAACAAGACCAACGGCATCCAGCTCGACGCGACGATCAAGCCCGTCAGCTTCTTCAGCGTCGATATCAGCGGGGTCTATCAGGATCCGAAGCTGCACGATCTGCGCTTCGACGGGGTTGCCCAGCCGCAATATGAAGGCAACACGCCCGAACGCACGCCCAAGAAGCTGCTGACGGTCACACCGACCTTTAGTCTGCCCAATGGCCTGGGTGAGGTTTACGGACGCTGGAAATATATCGGGAAGGTCTTTGCCGATTCCGGCAACGGCATCGCTTTGCCCAGCTATAATGTGTTCACGGTCGGCACGAACGTGAACCTGACCCACCAGATCAGCCTGGGCGTCAGCGTCGACAACCTCACCAACGTGAAGGGCTTCACCGAAGGCAATCCGCGCCAGGGCCAGACCCAGACGATCGTCAACGGCTTCTTCTACGGCCGTGCGATCGCCGGGCGGAACGCACTCGCGACGCTCACGTTCAAGATGTGATGGCAGCGGCGGCCGGGACTTCGCGCCCGGCCGCCCACTGCTTATGGGGAGGCCTATGACCCTGGTTCGCACCGTGGCGGGGCTCGCGCTGGTCGCCATGCTGGCCGGCTCGGCTTGGGCCGCGCCGGGATCGCGCATGGAAACGCGGCGCGAAGGACTCAATCTCAACAGCTTCGTCCAGCAGGGCGCGGTGGCGGCGCATGTCGTGCTGCGCTCGGGCACCGATCCCCGGCTGATCGTCGCCTTTCCTGCCGGCAATAGCGGCGTGGGCCTCTGGTTCGCGCCGGTAGGCCACTCCGCCGACTGGACGATGACCGGGACGCCCCGTCCGACCCTGGCCAAGGACGATCAGGACCGCACGCTCCGCGGCGTGACCTTCCGCGCGACGATCCATACGCCCCGGCTCGCGGTGCGCCAGGCGGTGCTGTCGAGCGTCCGCGTGCTGCGCGACTATCAGGCGCTCGGCAAGGCGCCGCCGGAAGTTCTGGTGCCGGCGCGGACCGAGGGCAAATCCCTCGTCTGGGCGCGCGACCGGCTCGACGGCGCACCCGGCTACCGGCTGGCGGTGAAGGTCGAGCAAGGCACATTGACGGACGACACGATCGCCGCCGGCGCGGACGGTGCCATAACGCTCACCGTCACCGCGCTGACCGGCGAAATCCCCTTGGCCCCCTTCCCCTCCGGCGGCCTGCTGACCAGCGAAGCGGCGAAAGATCCCGGCGCACGCGCCGCGCTGCAATTCCTGAGCTATCGCCAGAAGTTCATGGCCGGCTCGTGGCGGTTCAACACCTATTTCGGACGCGACACCCTGATGTCGGTGCGGCTGCTGATGCCCGCGCTCAAACCCGAGGCGGTCGAGACCGGGCTGCGATCCGTGTTCGAGCGCCTCTCCCCCGACGGCAATGTCGCGCATGAGGAGGATATCGGTGAATTCGCCGTGCTCGATCATATGCGCGCGGGCGAAGGCAAATCGGACGCGCCGACCTTCAATTACAACATGATCGACAGCCCCTTCCTGCTCGCGCCGGTCGCGCGGGCGTGGCTGATCGACGACAAGAGAGGTCAGGCGCGCGCGGTCGGCTTCCTCGGCCAGACCAATGGCGACCGGCGAATGGGCGACGCGCTGATCACCAATCTCCGCTTCGTGATCAGGCATGCGCAGGCCTTCGCCGACACGCCGCGCTGGGACAATCTCGTCTCGTTGAAGCCCGGCATGGATGCGGGCGAATGGCGCGACAGCAATGACGGGCTCGGCGGCGGCCGCTACCCCTATGACGTCAACGCGATCCTCGTGCCGGCGGCGCTGGACGCGATCGAGGCGCTCAACCGCGCCGGCCTGCTCGACCCGTTCCTCGTCCCCAATGATCGCGCGCTGCTGGACGATCTGCCGCGCATCGCCAAAGCGTGGCGCGATCGGGCGCCGCCCCTGTTCCTGCAGACGGTCACGCCCGCCGCCGCCCGGCCCGCGATCGAACGTTATGCGCGGGCGCAAGGCGTCCCCGCCGCCCCTGCTTTGGCCGCGATGGATCATCGCCCGATCCGCTATCACGCGATCGCGCTCGACAAAGCGGGCAAGCCGGTCCCGATCCTCAATTCGGACGAAGGCTTCGCCTTGCTGTTCGGCAACCTCGCGCCCGACGCGCTGGAGATCGCGGCCGATACGATCGACCGCCCCTTCCCGGCCGGGCTGATGACCGGCGCGGGCCTGCTCGTCGCCAATCCGGTGTTCGCGCCGCCTGCGCTGCAGAAACGCTTCAGCCCCAACGCCTATCACGGCACCGTGATCTGGTCCTGGCATCAGGCGCTGGCCGCGGCCGGGCTGCGGCGCCAGCTTGAGCGGACGGATCTTCCCGTCGCCACCTGCCGCCGGCTGCGCGCCGCCGAAAACGGCCTGTGGCGCGCGATCGACGCGACGCGCAGCGTGCAGAGCTCCGAACTCTGGTCGTGGCATTATGACCAGGGCGGCTATCGCATCGTCCCGTTCGGCGCGAATGGCGCGGATGTCGACGAATCCAACGCCGCCCAATTGTGGAGCACCGTCTATCTGGCGCTGCACCGGCCCGCATTTGGCGTGGGATGCCTTAACCGATGAGCCACGAACCGATCCGCAACGTCGTCATCCTCGGCGGGGGCACGGCGGGATGGATGACCGCGGCGGCCCTGTCCCAGGCGCTCCAGAATAGCGGGATCGCCATCAGCCTCGTCGAATCCGACGCGATCGGCACGATCGGCGTGGGCGAGGCCACCATCCCCACCATCCACTGGTTCAACCAGCTCGTCGGGCTGGACGAGGCCGATTTCATGGCCGCCACCCGCGCGACCTACAAGCTCGGCATCGAATTCCACGGCTGGCAGGGCGACGGCCACACCTATTTCCACCCGTTCGGTACCTATGGTGCGCCGGGCGATGCGGTCATGGCGCCGCATCGGCTGATCCGCGCCTGGCTCGGCGGGCTCGACGCTTCGCCCGAGCCTTATTCGCTCACCACCCAGCTCGCGCGCGCGCGCCGTTTCGCGCGGCCGGCGAGCGATCCCCGCTCCTTATTGTCCACGCTCGGCTATGCCTTCCACTTCGATGCCGGCCTTTATGCGGCGTATCTGCGCACGCAGGCCGAAGCGCGCGGCGTGCGCCGGTTCGAGGGCAAGGTCGCCGAGGTCGAGCAGGATGGCGAGAGCGGCTTCGTCCGCAGCCTCACCACCGACAAGGGCGACCGGCTGGCGGGCGAGCTGTTCATCGATTGCTCCGGCCTGCGCGGCCTGCTGATCGAGGAAAAGCTGCAGGCGGGCTATGAAAGCTGGTCGGACTGGCTGCCCTGCGACGGCGCTTGGGCCGCCCCCACCCCGGTCGAACAGGCCGCGCCGCCTTACACCCGCGCTTTCGCGCAGGAAGCCGGCTGGCGCTGGCGCATCCCGCTCCAGCATCGCGTCGGCAACGGCTATGTCTTCTCGAGCCGCTTCCAGACGCCGGACGCCGCGCGCGAGACGTTGCTCGCCGCGATCGGCGAGCCCAGCGCCGAACCGCGCCTGATCCGCTTCACGCCCGGCCGCCGCAAGCGCGCCTGGATCGGCAATGTCGTCGCGATCGGCCTGTCGAGCGGCTTCCTCGAACCCTTGGAATCGACCAGCATCCACCTGATCCAGACCGGCATCGGCAAATTGCTCTCGCTCTTCCCGCGCGCCGGCTGCGATCCTCTGCTGGCCGAGCAATTTAACCGCATCTTCCGGCGCGAGGCGGAGGATGTGCGCGACTTCGTCATCATGCATTATCACTTCACGCAGGGACGAACCGAGCCGATGTGGCGTCACTGCCAGACCACGCCGCTGCCCGATGCGCTCCAATATAAGATCGATCAGTTCCGCGCTTCGGGCCGGATCATGCTCGCCCCCGAAGACCTGTTTCGCGATGCGAGCTGGTTCGCGGTGATGACCGGCCAGGGCATCCGCGCCGCCGATTATAATCCGATGCTCGATGCGGGTTCCGACGCCGCCAATCTCCAGCATCTGGACGCGGTACGCGCCGCGATCGCCCAGTCGGCCGCGCAAATCCCTAAGCTGCCCTGACTTCTCTCGGCTTCCGCCGATAAATCTGGCAGGCTGTTCCCGAATGGGGGAGAGATGCCGTGAACAAGGTCCTGATCCTGGCCGCTTTGACGCTTGCCACCAGCGTCCACGCCGAAGGGCCGAACGAAACCCGCATCGCCCCGCCCTACAAGGACGCGCCCGAAATGGCCGCGCAGCCGGGCCAGCCCAAAGGCACGCTCCACAGCTTCATCATGACTTCGGCCGAGAGTCGCATCTTTCCCGGCATCCGCCAGCTCGACAACGACACCACCCGCCGCCGCGATGCCCATGGCAATCGCATCGCCGCGCCGTTCGCGCAGGAATCCGAAGCCGCGCCCTATCGGCGCGAAGTCTATGTCTACATCCCCGCCGGCTATCAGCCGGGCACCGAGGCGCCTTTGCTCGTCGTTCAGGACGGCAGCGGCTACGTCGCGCGCGTCGCCGCCGCACTCGACAGCCTGATCGCGCAGCATCGCGTGCCCCAGATCGTCGCGGTGCTGATCCAGTCGGGCGGCGGCGACGCGCAGGGCTCCGAACGCGGGCTCGAATATGACACGATGTCGGGCCGCTACGCCGAATTCGTCGAGACCGAAGTCCTGCCGCGCGTAACGCAGCTCTATGGCGTGCGCTTCACGCATGATCCCGATGGCCGCGCGACGATGGGCGGCAGCTCGGGCGCGGCGGCGGCGTTCAGCATGGCCTGGTACCACCCTGAATGGTATCACAAGGTGCTGTCCTACTCGGGCACGTTCGTGAACCAGGCCGCTCCCGCCGACCCCGCCACGCCCGAAGGCGCCTGGGACTATCACGCGCACCTGATCCCCGAGAGCCCGCGCAAGCCGATCCGGATCTGGATGGAGGTCGGCGAGAAGGATCTGCACTGGGACGATCCGGCAGAGACCTTCCACAATTGGCCGATGGCGAACGACCGCATGGCCGCCGCGCTCAAGGCCAAGGGCTATGACTATTGCTACGTCTGGGCGAAGGACGCGGTCCATGTGGACAACAACGTCACCATGCAGACCCTGCCCGACGCGCTGGTATGGTTGTGGCGGGATTATCCCCGCTAGACCTTGATCGATCCAGGCTTCGCCTGGGTCGTGAATCAAGGTCTCAACCATTTGAATAGAGCCTGATTCACGTCATCGACGGAAGCGCCTGGCGCTTCCACCGATAACGATCAGACTCCAGACCGGCCAAATGCTGATCCCGGCTCGCGCCGCCGGATCACCCCGCCCCGCCAGCTTAATGGCTCCTGTCGCTTGAGCTTTTAATTCATTCCGGTTGTTTTCTGCAGTGCACAAAATCGGTTGAGCTTGCGGGCGAGAGAGGCATCAAGAAGAAATAAGGTTAATATTCAACCTATTGCTAGCATCCGCACAACGGGAACCTGCAAAACGGGCGATCGTTATTGAGAAGTAACTGATCTTTACCCCGGGTAATGCTGATGCCGTTTAGCGCAAAATTATATGACGACCCGACGCCGGATCTGCCGGTTTCCCGCAGCCGGACGCATCTTGCGGCCAGCCTCAGTTCGCATCTGCATCATGTCATCATTCACAACCTCTCCCCCGAAGGCCTGCTGATCGAATCCCGCGACGAGCTTGAGATCGGAGCCGAGGTGACGGTCGATATCAGCGATCTCGGCCCGCACGCCGCTCATGTCATCTGGCGCGACGGTGTCTTCTACGATTGCCAGTTCGTCACGCCGATTCCGGCGGCGCAGGTCCGCCAAAAGCTGACCAGCGCCAAGGTGGTGTGGGCGCCGTTCGCGTCCCTGTCCGACGCGGACAGCTTAACCCGCCCTTATTATGTGCCTTTCCCGCCCCAGACGGATCCGTCGGGGCGAACCGGCCTGTCGCGCCGCGCGCGCCTGACCATCATCCTCGCCGCGGCTTCGCTGTGCTGGATGATCCCCGCCGCTCTCATCTTTGCGCTCGCTCGCTGAGGGAGACGCGGTTCGCCAATCGGGGGGTATGTCGTGGAGAAAGACAATGCGTACTCTAACCCGAACCGAACTCATCGCCGTCGGTATGCTCGCCTGCTCCGGCTTCGTCCGCGCCGCGCAGGCCGCGCCCGCCCCGACCAAGGCCACCGATAACGCCGTCAATGTGCGGACCAACCAGAAGCTGGTCGGCGCGGGCGTCGGCACCGGCACCAAGCAGGGCCAGTCTGTCGCCACCGTGTCCGGTAAGGGCCAGCCCGCGCTCGGCGTCGGCGCCGGTTCGGGCCAGGTCCAGCATTTCGGCTCGAAGGGCTCGGTCAGCGTCGCGAACAATGCGCGCTTGCTCGGCGTCGACGGCAAGGGCGGCTATAACAGCCCCAACAGTGCCTCGGTCCGCAACCCGACCCAGAAGCCGGTATTGACCGGCGCGCAGGACGCGGCCGGCACGGCGACCACCAAGGTCCCCCATTGAGGCCGGAAACCCCGGATGAAATGCCGCCGGAAGGCCAGTTGCGCTTTCCGGCGGCATTCGCCGTCGCGATCCTCCTGCCCGCTTTGCTCGGTGCGTGCGCGGCGGGATCGAGCCTGTCGCTCGCGACCGCGCCGCTCAGTTATGTGGTCGACGATCAGGGCGGCCGCGACGTCGCCGCGCGCGACGACGGCACCGTCGAAGCGCTCGCCGAACGCACCGATGGCAATGTGGCCGGTCTGGAGGCGGTCGGCGGCAACGCACTGCTGCCCGTTTCGGTCCGGCTAACGGCCGGGCAAGGATCGGCCTCCCTCAACGCCGCGCTCCCCGTAACCGCGGCGAATGTCGCATTGGCGCCGCTCGCCCCCACCGCCGCGACCGTCACCGTCGCCCCCGCCGGCGGAGGCGCGCTGGTCACGGCCGGGCCTTTGCTCGGGACCGCCAGGACCACCGTTCTCCGGCCGCTGGTGCCCGCGATCAGTGTCGATAGCGGCCTGCTCGCGACCGTCGGCACCGCCTTGCGCGTCCGCCATTGACGAATATGCGGGTCGGGCTTGCGATCGCCGCCTGGGCGCTGGCGGCCTTGCCGGTCCATGCGCAAAGCGGCCCCGCCAGCGCGATCGTCCCGCCCGACCGCGCCGATCGCCACCCCGCCGCGCATGCCGGACGCGGCCGCACCGTCGGCCATTTGCCGCGCGGCAGCGCCGCCGGATCGGTCCAGCCCTTCGTCCTCACCCATGTCGCGATCGACGGATCGAGCCTGCCCGACAGCACCTTCGCCCCCGCCATCGCGCCGTTCCTCGGCAAGTCGCTCGACGCCGCGCAGGTCCAGGCCCTGGTGGATGCGCTCGCGGACATTTACGAACGCTCCGACGTCGCGCTCTACACTTTGGTCGTGCCGACGCAGGATCATGCGGGCGGCGTGCTGCGGCTGACCGCGGTCGAGGGCGCGATCGAGCGCGTGGTCGTACGCGGCGCGGGTGCGAAGATGCGCCGCCTGGTCGGCAACACGCTCGCGCCTTTGATCCGTGAACATCCGCTCGCCAAAGGCAGCCTGCAGCGGCGCGTGTCCCTGGTCCGCGACATCGCCGGCCTCAATCCCGACATCAGCTTCGAACGCGGCGACCAGCAAGGCATGGTCCGGCTGGTGGTGGTCGCCAAGCCGCGCCCGATCCAGCTCGCCTTCGGCCTCAACGATCGCGGCACCGCTTTGCTCGGCAAGACGCAGGGCGAAATCGATCTTTACGCCAACAGCCTGATCGCGGGCGGCGACCAGTTGCGGCTGAGTTACGCCCGGCCGATCCGCGCGCCTTATTATCAGGCGGCCAGCATCGCCTATGCGGTCCCGCTCGATGCCGACGGGCTGACGCTGCAAGTCAACGCGGGCCGGCTCAAGACCCGCCCGCGCGACATCCCGATCCACGGCCACGCCACCAGCCTCGGCGGCACGATCAGCTATGCCGCGATCCGCGACTTCCGCACCAATCTGGTGGTGAGCGCCGGGCTCGACGGCGTGAACAGCAATAACGCCTTCCTCGGCGCGCTTTTCTCGAACGAGCGCAGCCGCGCGCTGCGCCTCGCCTCGGCGCTCACGATCAGCAGCGATCGCAATGCCTTCAGCGCCAGCGTGAGCGAAAGCTTCGGGCTCGATGCGTTCGGCGCGCACCTGTTCGACCCGACCCTGTCGGAGCTCGATTTCCGCAAGACCAACCTGCGCCTCGCCGACAATCTCGCCATCGGGAAGACCTTCGCCCTCCGCCTCAACGGCGCGGCGCAGGCGACCGGCGACCGGCTGCCCGCCACCGAACAATTCACGCTCGGCGGCGACGAATTCGGCCGCGCCTACGAAACCGCCTTGCTGTCGGGCGACACCGGCTATGCCGGCTCGGCTGAATTCGCCTGGGTCCCGGCTGGCCTGCCCCAGTCGGTCGCCGGCAGCGAAATCTACAGCTTCGTCGACGGCGGCCACGTCCGCACCCACGCCCGCGCCGGCTTCGACGGCTTCTCCAGCCATCTGGGTTCGTGGGGCGGCGGCGCGCGGCTGGCGGTGCTCAACCGCGTCGTGCTGCAGCTTGAAGCCGCGCGCGGCTTCAACAATCCGGTATTCTATGAAGACCGCCGCAAATGGCGGCTCCTCTTCGCGATCCGATCGGTCTTGTGACGTTCGGCACAACGTTGCCGCCGAAATGCTCGATAATGGTCGAACGCGCTTGACGCCGGAGCGAGGCAGGCGAAAGATCGTTGAATAAACTGGGAAAGACTTCGGCGAAGGAGAGTAAACATGCTGCGACTTGCACTGTCCTCTTTGCTTATCTTGTGTGCTTCCACCAGCCCGGTTTTTGCCCAGACAACCGGCTATACGCCGCCAGGCGGGACTGGCGGCCTGGGCGTCGGCGGCCCGGGCTGGGGCAGCTACGGCACGCCCGCGATCGTGCCGATGGGCCGCCACGCTCCGCAGCTCAAGGCGCGCGCGGACCAGGTCAGGGTCGGCAAGGTTGTCTATTCGACCTACGGCCCCCGGATCGGCTCGATCGCCTACGCCGACAACAATGTCGCGGTGGTGAAGTCGGCGCATTGGGCGCTGCGCGTCCCGGTCGCGGCCTTTGCCGTTCAGCGTGATCGCGGCCTGCTGCTCGACGTCTCGCCCTCGCGCTTCGACAAGCTCGCGCAAACCGGCGGCGCGCCCACCCGGAACTGACGCCCGGCGCCCTGCCGCGCGCCGCTACGCAGAAACGCTTCGTTAGGATCACGCCGGATAGGGTGGGCCCGAGTGAACGGAGGAGCATATGCGGCGCGCGCTGGCGGCAATTTTTCTGGCCTGTTCGTTGGGCGCGGCGCCGGCGTCGACCAAAGTCTCTTCCGCCGATCCCGATCTGGCAATCGCATTCTTCAACGCCATTCCCGATATCTGCTTTCAGACGGCGCGCGGGCATGGCCCCACTGCGGAAAATGCCGGCGCGCTGCTCCTCGATCCCCTGCCGGGAATCCCGCCTTCCCTCCGAGCGAACTTCGGCAACATCCCGACCTGGTTTCGGCTGAAGTCGAAGCCTGAGAACATCTTCGTCGGGGTCGGCGATCGGATGCATGCGTGTCACCTTGTCCTGACGGATACGACCCAGGCGCAAGAGGTCCAAAGCAAGGCGAAGGCCATCCTTGCGGCCACGGGTTTCACCATGGTCAAAGGCCCGACCCTAAACGATACGATGACCGTCTTCGCAAAACAGGCGCCCGACGGATATATGCTCGTCGCGCTTCAGGGGCCCTTCAACGCCACAGACGGTGGCGCCGGAGTTCAGGCCGTCGCGGATGTGAACCTGATGCCTAAGGCGATGTTCGAGGCCATGCTCAAGCCGCATTGATCGCGGCGAGATCAGGGCTTCGGCGTTTCCGGCGCCGGCAGATATTTCGGCAGCCGGCGCGCGTGCGTCGCTTGTTCGTACGCATAACCCAGCGCGATCAGCTTCGCTTCGGCCCATTTCGCGCCGATGAAGGACAGGCCGACCGGCAGTTCGTGCACTTGCCCCATCGGCACGGTCAGGTGCGGATAGCCCGCCACCGCCGGATAATTGCCCGCGCCGCCGCCGACGAAATGGTCGCCCGCGACCAGGTCGCTCCGCCACGACGGCCCACCCGTTGGCGCGACCAGGGCGTCGAGATGGTCATCGGCCAACATCTTGTCGATCCCGTCCACGCCCGCCAGCCGCCGCGCTTCCGACGCGGCTTTCTTGTAATCGGGGTCGTCATAGCCCTTCGACGCCTGCGCCTGCTCGAAGAATTCCTGCCCGAACCAGGGCAGTTCCTTGTCGGCATGCGCCCGGTTGAACGCGATCAGGCTCGCCATGTCGCGCACCGTCACGTTCGACGGCGTCGAGGCGAGATAGGCGTTCAGATCCTGCTTCAGCTCGGTGATCAGGATCGCCTGCTCGTAATCGCCCATCTTGTCGTGATCGGCGGGTTTCTTGACGTCGACCAGGATCGCGCCCGCCGCCTTGAGCTCGGCCAAAGCCGCCTCGAACACTTTGGCGGTACCCGGCTCGTCCCCGATCGCCCAACGCAGCACGCCGATCCGCGCGCCCTTGAGCGCGCCGGCATCCAGCGCTTTCCTATAATCCTGCTTGTGCGCGTCCGCCTCGGCGGTCGCCGCGTCGGCGGAGTCGGTCCCCGCCAGCACGGTCAGCAAGGCCGCGGTATCGGCGACGCTCGTCGTCATCGGGCCCGCCGTATCCTGGCTGTGCGAGATCGGCACGACATGCGTGCGCGACACCAACCCGACCGTGGGCTTCAGCCCGACCAGCGCCGCGACCGACGCCGGGCAGGTCACCGATCCGTCGGTCTCGGTGCCGATCCCTGCCACCGCCAGCCCGGCGGCGATCGCGGAGCCCGTGCCCGACGACGATCCGCACGCCGAACGATCGAGAATATAAGGATTGCGCGTCAGCCCGGCGACGCCGGTCCAGCCGCTGGTCGAATGCGGCGAGCGCATATTGGCCCATTCGGACAAATTGGTCTTGCCGATCAGGATCGCGCCTGCCGCGCGCAGCCGCGCCATCAACGGCGCGTCGCGATGCGTGACGTTGCCCGCCAAGGCGAGCGAGCCCGCCGTGGTCGGGATCGGATCGGCGCTGTCGATATTGTCCTTGATCAGGATCGGCACGCCCTCGAGCGGCCCACGCACATGCCCCGCCTTGCGCAGCGCATCCGAATGCGCCGCATCCGCCAGCGCGTGTGGGTTGAGCGCGAGCACCGCGTTCAGCTTGGGTCCGGCTTTGTCGACCGCGGCGATCCGCGCCAGATAATGCTGCACCAACGCGACCGAGGTCGTGCGCCCGGCCGCGAGATCGGATTCGACCTGCGCGATCGAGCGGTCGGGCGCGGGCGCGGCAGCGACGAGGAGAAGGGCGAGCGGGGCGAGGATCGGTTTCATGACCGGAACGAAGCAGTTTGCGCAGCCGACTGCAAGTGACACAAACTGACGTCACCCCGCGCAGGCGGGGATCCATAATCACTGACGCCCCGGTTCCATATTAGGGGTTGGGGCTATGGATTCCCGCCCGCGCGGGAATGACGTGAAAAGCGGCCGAAGCGAAATCTTTCGACAGGGCAAGGCGCTTTGGCGTTGCAAAAAGTGCGCGGTCCCGCAATTTGGAGATCATGGCGCTCGACCGAAGAATAGCCGCCGTCACCGATCGGGTGATCGCGCGATCCGTGGCTTCGCGCCGCGCCTATCGCGATTTGATCGATCGCGAACGCGAGCATGGCGTCGATCGCCCGCGCCTGTCGTGCGGCAATTTCGCGCATGGCTTCGCCGCCGCCGGCGAGGACAAGTCGGCGATCATCGCGCAGAAGGCGATGAATATCGGCCTCGTCACCTCCTATAACGACATGCTGTCGGCGCATCAGCCCTACGGCCGTTATCCCGAACAGATGAAGCTGTTCGCGCGTGAGATCGGCGCGACGGTGCAGGTCGCGGGCGGCGTGCCGGCGATGTGCGATGGCGTGACGCAAGGCCAGCCCGGCATGGAATTGTCGCTGTTCAGCCGCGACGTGATCGCGCTGTCGACCGCGGTCGGGCTCAGCCACGGCATGTTCGGCGGCGCGGCCTTGCTCGGCATCTGCGACAAGATCGTCCCCGGCCTGCTGATCGGCGCGCTCCGCTTCGGCCATCTGCCCGCGATCCTCGTGCCGGGCGGGCCGATGCCGTCGGGTCTGTCCAACAAGGAAAAGCAGCGCGTCCGCCAGCTTTATGCCGAGGGCAAGGCCGACGAGGCGCAATTGCTCGAAAGCGAAAGCGCGTCCTATCATTCGGCCGGCACCTGCACCTTCTACGGCACCGCCAATTCGAACCAGATGATGATGGAGGTGATGGGCCTGCACGTGCCCGGCGCCGCCTTCGTCAATCCGGGCACCAAATTGCGGCAGGAGTTGACCCGCGCCGCCGTCCATCGACTGGCCGAGATCGGCGCCGATGGCGACGATTATCGCCCGCTCGGCCACTGCGTCGACGAGAAAGCGATCGTCAACGCCGCGGTCGGGCTGCTCGCCACCGGCGGCTCGACCAATCACGCCATCCACCTGCCCGCGATGGCGCGCGCGGCCGGCATCATCTTCGATTGGGAGGATCTCGACGCCCTGTCGCAGGCGGTGCCTCTGGTGGCGCGCGTCTATCCCAACGGCTCGGGCGACGTGAACCATTTCCACCAGGCGGGCGGCATCGCGTTCGTCATCTCGACTCTGCTCGAAGCCGGGCTGCTGCACGACGACATCCTGACCGTGTGGCAGGGTGGCATTCGCGCTTATGCCGGCGATCCGACGCTCGATGGCGAGAAACTGATCTGGCAGCCGGTCACCGAAAGCCGCGACGACTCCATGCTGCGCCCGGCCTCCGCGCCGTTCCAGCCCGACGGCGGCATGCGCCTCGTGCGGGGCAATCTCGGCCGCGCAACCTTCAAGACCAGCGCGGTCGAACCTACCCGCTGGACGATCGAAGCCCCGGCCCGCATCTTCCACGATCAGGACGACGTGCTCGCCGCCTACAAGAAGGGCGAGCTGCATCGCGACGTGATCGTCGTCGTCCGTTTCCAGGGGCCGCGCGCCAACGGCATGCCCGAATTGCACAAGCTCACGCCCGCGCTCGGTTCGCTGCAGGACAAGGGTTTCAAGGTCGCGCTCGTGACCGATGGCCGCATGTCGGGCGCGTCGGGCAAGGTGCCCGCGGCGATCCATCTCTCGCCCGAGGCGCTCGGCGGCGGTCCGCTCGGCAAGCTGCGCGACGGCGACATCGTGCGCCTCTCGGCGGACGACGGCACGCTCGACGCGCTGGTCGACGCGGCCGAGTGGGCGGCGCGCGATCTGGTGTCGGCACCGCGCCCGCATATCGGCACCGGGCGCGAGCTGTTCTCCTTCATGCGTCACGGCGCGAGCACCGCCGAGCAAGGCGGCTCGGCCCTGCTCGCCGCGATGTGCGAGGATCTGGGCGAAGGCATGTCCGGCGACGGCATATCGCTCGACAAGAATATCGAAGACGAGGAAATCGACGCGTGAACATCGACAAGGTGATGCGGATGGCGCCGGTCATCCCGGTGCTGGTGGTCCAGGATGCGGCGCACGGCCTGCCGATGGCGCAGGCGCTGGTGAAGGGCGGCCTGCCCGTGCTGGAAGTGACCTTGCGCACCGAAGCCGCGCTCGACGTGATCCGCGAAATGTCGAAATGCGAAGGTTCGTTCGTCGGCGCGGGCACCGTGCTCAACGAAAAGCAGCTTGATCAGGCGATCGACGCGGGCGCCAAGTTCATCGTCAGCCCGGGTCTGACCAAGCCGCTCGCCAAGGCCGCGATCGAACGCGGCATCCCCTTCCTCCCCGGCATCGCCACCGCCGCCGACATCATGCGCGGGCTCGATCTCGGGCTCGACCGCTTCAAATTTTTTCCGGCCGAAACATCGGGCGGAATCAAGGCCTTGAAGGCGCTTGCTGCGCCTTTCTATCAGGTTCGTTTCTGCCCGACCGGCGGCATCACGGTCGATACCGCGCCCGATTGGCTCGCGGTCGATGCGGTTTTGTGCGTCGGCGGCTCCTGGCTCGTGCCCGCGGGCGAGCCCGATCCGGCGGGCATCGAAGCGCGCGCCCGCGCCGCCGCATCCCTGCGCAAGTGAGCGCGCTCGACGGCATTTCCGAAGACCAGCCCGCCCTCGCCCGCGCCGATGCGATTTCGCATCTGGCGGCGGCGATCGGCTTCGACTGGGACGACGCCGCCGGCGCGCGCGCCAAGGTGATCGAGGAAATGACCGAGGTCGATACGGCCGACACACTGGCTGAACGCGCCGACGAGATCGGCGACCTGCTGTTCGCGATCGTCAACTGGGCGCGCAAGCTCGGCATCGATCCCGAAGCCGCCCTCCATCAGGCCACCACCAAATTCGAACGCCGCTTCCGCGCGATGGAAGCCGAAGCCGGCAATGGCCTGCCCGGCCTCACCCTCGATCAGATGGAAGCGCTCTGGCAGTCGGTGAAGCAGCAGGCGGGCTGACCACGCGCTCGCCGTCTTCCTTGGTGAAGTCGGTCGGCAGCCTGTCGAGCAAGGCCAGCACCGCCTCGGACGGCCGGCACAATTTTGTCCCCTTCGGCGAGACGACGATTGGCCGGTTCACGAGGATCGGATGGTCGAGCATCGCATCCAGGACCGCATCGTCCGGCGTAGCCGGATCGAGCAAACCGAGTTCGGCAGCGGGCGTACCCTTGTCGCGCAGCACATCGCGCGGACGCGCCTCCATCGCCGCCAGCAGTTGTTCCAGCTGCGGCCGGGACCAGCCGACCTCGCGATACAGGATAACGGTCGGCCGATAGCCCGCCGCCTCGATCATCGCGAGCGCGTTGCGCGACGTGCCGCAATCCGGATTGTGATAGATGGTGATCGGAAAGTCGTTCATTGCGCGCGCGCCTCTTTGATGAGCCAGCCGAAGAAGGCGACGCCCGCGAGCGCGCCCACGATCTGCGCCGCCACGAACAGGGGCACGCTCGCGGGGGCGATGCCGGCGAACGTGTCGGACAGGCTGCGCGCGACCGTCACCGCCGGATTGGCGAAACAGGTCGAGGCGGTGAACCAATAGCCCGCGACGATATAGAGCCCGACCGCGACCGGCGTGGTTTCGGGGCGCCGGGCCTGCGTGCAGAGGATGGTGCCAATCAGGCCGAATGTTGCGATCCATTCGGACAGGCCTTGGCTCGGCCCGGCGCGCAGCTTGTGCGAGACCTGCAAAATGGGTTCGCCGAACATCGCATGCGCCAGCCACGCGCCGATCACCGCACCCGTAAACTGAGCGAGGACGTACAGGAGCGCGCTATGCCGATCGATCTGGCGGCCCAGCAGCGCGGCCAATGTCACGGCGGGGTTGAAATGTGCGCCCGACACCGGCCCGAATATCTGGATCAGCACGATCAGGCCGGCACCCGTGGCGATCGTGTTGCCGAGCAAGGCGACCGCCGCATTCCCGGCCGCGAGCCGCTCGCCCATGATGCCCGAACCGATCACGATTGCGAGCAGCAGGGCAGTGCCGACAAATTCGGCCGCCAGCCTTCGCCGTAGATTCATCGGCTCCCGCCTCAGTCGCAGCAGGGCATGACGGCGGGCAGCGCGCAGATTTCGGGACGGCCCGCGCAGCAATCCTCCATCAGGAAGCCGAGCAGGCCACGCATCCCGTCATAGTCGGCCGAATAGAGGATCGAGCGCCCCTCGCGCTGCGACCGGATCAGCCCGGCATGGGCAAGGATCGTGAGGTGGGTGGACAGCGTGTTGGGCAATACCGCCACCTCACGCGCAATCTCGCCCGCGGGCAGACCCTCGGGCCCTGCACGCACCAGCAGGCGGAACACGGCGAGCCGGCTGGCATGGGCCAGCGCGGACAAGGCCTCGACGGCGGTCGGCAACTGCATCAGCCGCACGCCGCCTGCGCCTTGGGCCCGCAACAGGCACTTGCGGCGGGCAGCGCCTCATCCTCGCCATAGGAGGTCGCCTCGCCGTGGGTGAAAAAGGTTTCCCAACGCACGCCGGCCGTGTCGCTGACCCAGCTTTTGTCGGATTGGGCATAGCAGCACGTCGTCGCTTCCTGATCGAACGTCGTCGCCCCCGCCGCCTTGAGCCGCGACGCGATCGCGCCGAGCGCGTCCGCGCTGTCGACCTGGATGCCGACATGATCGACGCCGTTGGCGCGCGCCCGTGCCGAAATGGCGAGGTTCACGCAGGGATCGTCCAGCATCCACTTCGCATAATCCTGCTTCACCACCGTCGGCGCGGCGTCGAACAGGGTGGAATAGAAGGAAATGGCCGGCGCCAGATCGGGCACGCTGACGTGAAGGTGAAGGCGTTTCATACTTCGCTCCATGATTCGATATTTCGAGAATATACGAATCATGAGACAGTTCAAGCCTCCGCCAGACGTCAAAACCGATACCCAGCGTGCTTGTGATAGCCCTTCTTCCGCCAATTTCGTATGCGGATACCGGCGCGCTTTGACGAAGGATTGCGGTCGGTGACGAATACCGTGGCCCAAACAGACTATGCCGGCGTGTCCGCGCAGGAAGTCATCGCCTTTGCCGAACTCATGAACGATCTCGAACTGCAGCACATCGAAATGTTCGGCGATTCCGTCAACTCCGCCATCGTGACCAACGTCAAGGCCGCCGAACTCAAGGGACAAAGCGTCAGCATTCGCGGCCTGGCGCGCGTCGTCGTCCTCCAGCCATCGACCATCCGCCGGCGTATCGCCAACCTCGTCGAGCGCGGCTGGCTGATCCATGACGAGACCGGCGTGCATTTTGACGAAGCCGCCCGCGAACGCGGCGCGCCGAAAGTCCGCCTGGCCATGCTCCGCTTCGCCCACGCCTTGAACAAATTGGGGTGGGGCGATTTTCGCCCACCAACCTGATGTTTGCCGATGTCCGCTTCGCTACCGCCCGGGTCGGCAACAAAAGGACACGTCATTGTTCACGACCCGCATCACCGAAAAGTTTGGACTGAAAGTCCCGATCATCAATGCCGGCATGGCGTTCGTTGCCGGCCCCGAATTGGCGGCGGCGGTCGCCGAAGCCGGCGGGCTCGGCATGCTTGGCGGCGCGATGGTGCCCGCCGAAGGCCTGCGCATGATGATCCGCGCCACGCGCAATCTGACGTCCGGCTGCTTCGGCATCGATCTGATCGGCGAGTTCATCGACGACACGCACATCGATGTGTTGATCGAAGAGCATGTGCCGCTGGTGGTCTTCTTCTGGTCGGCGCCCTCGCCGGCACAGGTGGCACGGCTCAAATCCGGCGGTGTCGGCTTCTGGATGCAGATCGGCTCGATCGACGAAGCCAAAGCCGGCGCGGCGCTCGGCGCGGAAGCCCTGATCGTTCAGGGCTCGGAAGCGGGCGGGCACAACCGCTCCGAGGCGCCACTTGCCCCCCTGTTCGCGGCCGTTCACGATGCGCTGCCCGATCTGCCGCTGGTCGCCGCGGGTGGAATAATCGACGGCGCGACCATGGCAGCGGCCTTGTCGCGTGGGGCCGACGCTGTCTGGTGCGGCACGCGTTTCCTCGCCTCGCGCGAAGCCGACGCCCACGAAGGCTATAAGGCGCGCGTTGTTCAGGCGGGGAAGGATTGCACCGCACTGACGACCGTATTCGGGCCCGAATGGCCAGGTCAGCCCATCCGCGCGCTGGTGAATGAGGCCGTTCGCACCTCCGATGGCCGCGTCGAGGCCGCGCTGGCGGAGGCCGCCGGGCAGATCATCGGAACGACGATCCTGGGCGGACAGACGATGCCCGTTCCCCGCTACAGCGCCATTCTCCCGACGCGCGCCTTCGACGCCGATCTCGAATGGGCCTGTCTCACCGCGGGCGAATGCGCAGCCGATATAAGTTCTGTCGAGCCGGCGCGTGCGATCATCGATCGAATGATGGACGAAGCGCGGCGAGCGATGGCGATCCGCACCGAACCCGCTTGGCTGTGAGAACCGCGCCGGCGCTTTATCGACCCGCTACCGTCGGATCAGCCCCATCATCCGCAGCAACAACCACGTCGCGATCGAGCAGCCGACCGCGAAGATCGTCGCCCACAAGGTCCCGCTGGCGCCCTGTTCAAACGGCATCCCGCCCGTATTCATCCCGAAGAAACCCGTCACCAAAGTCGCCGGCATAATCAGCGCCGTGATCACCGACAGCAGATAGACATTCTCGTTGGTCTGCTGGCCCGCCTGCAAATCGAGTTCCTCGCGCAGCAGCCGCAACTGGCTTTGCGCCGCCACCACATCGCGCTCGATCGGCTGCAGCCGCCGCACCGACCGGGCGAGCACTTCGCCATAAGCGGGCGCGATCGTCGGATCCTCGCTCGCGCGATACAGCGCCGTGTACATCCCGCTCGCCATCCGGTGCAGCCGCGCGGTCAGCCGGCGCAAAGTCACCAAGGCGCGCGTGTCTGGTACATTCTGGTCGGCGAGGATCCGGTCCTCCAGCGCCAGCAATTCCGACAGCGCGCCCGCCGTGCGCAACGCCAGCGTATCCGCCAAACTGTCCAGGATCAGCTCGAGCGCGCCGGCCGCATCGAGCGTGTCGGCCTGCGCGGCGCGATGCCGGAACACATCGGGCGTATGCAGCGGATGATGGCGTCCGGTGAGGACCAGCCCCGGCCGCAGCGCGACCCGCAGCGCGCCGATCTGCTCGGTCTGCTCGCGATCGAATTCGCGCTGGAAATCGGGCAGCACCAGCGCCAGCGCATCCTTCATCCCCATCGCGCGCGGCTGATCGTCCGACGACAGGAACAAGGCCTGCAGGTCGGCGGGCAGGCCCGATTGAGTCGCGATCCAGCGTGCGCTGCGCTGATCCCATAGATCCAGGTGGAGCCAGCGGAACGGCGCATCGGCCGGCGGGGTCCCCTCGGCCAGCTTCATGCCGTCCTCGCATTGCCAGCAGGTCCAGACCAGGCCCGGCTCGATCAACGGCTGCAGAGGCGGTTCGCTGGACGTGGGGGTTCGCCTCGGGTTGAAGTGGATCGGCTAGAGTGCCGATATGACACTCTTGTTACCGATCAGCGACGCGACTGGAAGCGTGCCCATTCGTCGGGCGAAAGCCGCACGTCCATCGTCAGCGTCTCGCCCGCCATCGCCTGGTCGAGCACTTCGCCATGCTGGTGCAGCCACGCGATCGCGCCGCCGTCGCCGGCGGCGAGGTCGATGCTGTGCACGCGCGCCCCGGCGAGCAGGCGTTCGGCCACGCCCCGGCGCAGATCCTCGACCCCTTCGCCGGTCAGCGCCGAGATCGGGAGCACATCCTCGTCGCGCGCCGCGTCGCCGAGCACGCGTTCGTGCGCCTCGGGGTCGAGCGCATCGAGCTTGTTCCAGACTTCGATGATCGGGGCGCCCTCGCCCGCTTCCGGGCCGACCCCGATTTCCTTCAGCACCGCGAGCACGTCCGCGCGCTGCGCTTCCGTATCGGGATGCGCGATGTCGCGGACATGGAGGATCAGGTCGGCCGCGGTCACTTCCTCGAGCGTCGCGCGGAACGCCGCCACCAGCTGCGTCGGCAGATCGGACACGAAGCCGACCGTATCGGACAGGATCACCTTGTCGATCCCGGGCAGCGACACCTGCCGCATCGTCGGATCGAGCGTCGCGAACAGCAGGTTCTCCGCCATCACGTCCGCGCCGGTGACGCGGTTGAACAAGGTCGATTTGCCCGCATTGGTATAGCCGACCAAGGCCACGACCGGCCACGGCGCACGCTCGCGCCGCGCACGGTGCAGCCCGCGCGTCCGCCGCACCTGTTCCAGCTCGCGCCTTATCTTGGCCATGCGGTCGCGGATCAGGCGACGGTCGGCCTCGATCTGGGTTTCGCCCGGACCGCCGAGGAAGCCGAAGCCGCCGCGTTGCCGCTCAAGGTGGGTCCAGGATCGCACCAGCCGGCCCGCCTGATAATCGAGATGCGCGAGCTCGACCTGGAGCCGGCCCTCCGCCGTCGCCGCGCGCTCGCCGAAGATTTCGAGGATCAAGCCGGTCCGGTCGATCACCTTGGCCTCGCAGGCCTTCTCCAGATTCTTCTGCTGGACCGGCGTCAGCGCGGCATCGACCACGACCAGTTCGGCGTCGTGCATCCGCGCGGCCTGCGCGATCTGCTCGACCTGGCCCGAACCGAACAAGGTGGCGGGCTTGGGTTGGCGCACGCGGAAGGACAGCCGGTCGACCACCTCGAGCCCGATCGCGGCGGCCAGACCGGCCGCCTCCTCGAGGCGCGCCTCGGTATCGCGCAGCCCGCTATTCAGCTCGGGCAGCGCTATGACCGCGCGGGCGCCGTGGCGCACCTCGTCGGTTTCGTCGCGATTGAAGACACTCATTATCGCTAGATAGGAGTTCGAAGCGGGGCTTTCACCCCGCCGCGCTCACTCTTCTTCCTCGCCTTCCTCACCGCTCATCAGGTTGAGCGGATGGAGCGGCTGCACCGTCGAGATGGCGTGCTTGTAGACAAGCTGGCTCATGCCGTCGCGGCGCAGCAGCATGCAGAACAGGTCATAGGCCGCGATCTCGCCCTGGAGCATCACGCCGTTGACCAGGAACATCGTCACCGGCTCGCCCGATTTGCGGACGGCGGCGAGGAAGATTTCCTGCAGCAGCTGCGATTTGCGGTCCTCGAACGCCTTCTCGACCTCGGCCAGGTCGATCGGGTGCGCGGGCATCACCGTCGAGATGGCATGCTTGTAGATCAGCTGGCTCTGCCCGTCGCGACGGAGCAGGACCGAGAAATTGTCGAACCAGGTGATGATGCCCTGCAACTTGACACCCTTGACGAGGAACATCGTCACCGGGGTCTTGGACTTGCGGAGCGTGTTCAGGAAAATATCCTGAAGATTGTTGACCTTATCCGCCATGGGGGCTTGGCCTTCTTTCGTCTTGGCGAGTCATGGGCCCGCGCTGGCGCCGTTCACGGCGTCGTGTTTGTCCCGGGGGTGGGGCGATTGCACAATATCTCACGCTGCGTTGCAGCACAAGCATGCAGCAGCCTTACTGTCCTTCTTTGCGCGGAACGCGAAACTGATTAACCACGAAAAGAGGTTATCGCCCGCGTAACAAAAATGTATGTCAGATGAACGCTCATCATGATGCGTTGGGGGAAAGTCATGAATATCAAGCGTTTGACGATTGCCGCGCTGTTCGCGGCCGCAGCGGTGGCGCCGGCTCAGGCGGCGAATTTCCTGTTTCAATATGATGCGGACCAAAGCCTGTCCCAGGTGGGCAGCCCGTTGTCGGCTACTCTCTATCTGACCACATCGGATGTGCTCAACTCGATCGGCGGCTACGACATCTTGTCGGCTTCGGGAACGGTCGACGGTTCGGCGGTGACCGGTCTTGTCGTCAACCCGAACCAGCCGAACCTGGGCTTGGTCGCCTCCTTCTTCTTCGACAATGTCCTCTACACGTCGGGGCCGGGGCTCTCCGAGGCTGGGTTTGTCGTCTCCACCTCCGCGTTGACGATCAATTTCGGCTATTCGGGTGGCTATTATGCCATCTCCGCCGACGGCAGCACGCACGTCAACACCCATGGCCAAACCGTTTTCAACACCAAATTTTCGACAGGCGATGGCTCCTTGAGCGCAGTCCCCGAGTCGGCTTCCTGGGCGATGATGGTCGCGGGCTTCGGCATGGCCGGCGCCGCGATGCGCCGCCGTCGCCCGACAGTCAGGTTCGCCTGACCAAAATGGCTCCGGCCGGCTGAACGCCGGCCGGATGCCTATTCCTCTTCGGCGCGCGGATCGGCGAGGCCGAGGCTCTTCAATTTGCGATGGAGCGCGGAGCGTTCCATCCCGATGAAGTTGGCGGTGCGGCTGATATTGCCCGAGAACCGGCGAATCTGGACGCGCAGATATTCGCGCTCGAACGTCTCGCGCGCCTCGCGCAGCGGCGTGCCCATGATCGAACGCGCGGCGTTGCCGGGAATGATCTCGGCCTGGCCCGACAGCAATTCGGGCGGCAGCATGTCCGCATCGATCCGGCCGATCCTGTCACCCGGTGCGAGGATGATCGTGCGTTCGATCACGTTGCGCAGCTGGCGGACATTGCCCGGCCAGTCATAGGCCTGGAGCGCGGCCACCGCTTCGGGGCTGATGTCGGGCGTCGGCACGCGCCGTTCGGCGGCGTAACGCGCGGCGAAATGCAGCGCGAGCGTCGGCACGTCCTCGCGCCTTTGTTCGAGCGGCGGCAACATCACCGGCACCACGTTCAGCCGGTAATAGAGGTCCTCGCGGAAGCGCCCGGCGGCGATTTCGGCAGTCAGGTCGCGCGCGGTGGCGGAAACGACGCGGACGTCGACCTTGACCGTGCGCGTGCCGCCGACGCGGGTGAAGCTCTGGTCGGTCAGCACGCGCAATATCTTGGCCTGCGCCGACATCGGCATGTCGGCGATCTCGTCGAGGAACAAAGTTCCCCCATGTGCTTCCTCAAGCAGGCCCGGCTTGATCAGCTCATTGCCTTCCTCAAGGCCGAACAATTCCTCCTCGACCCGGTCGGGGGTCATCCGCGCGGCGGCGACCACCACGAACGATGCCTTCACGCGTGGCGACCAATTGTGGAGCAGGCGTGCGGCGACTTCCTTGCCCGCCCCCGCCGGCCCCGCGAGCAGCACGCGGCTGCCGGTCCCGGCGACGCGCTTCAGCGTGGCACGCACCTGGTTGATCGCCTGACTGGTACCGGTCAGTTCGTCTTCCTGCCCGACCTGTGCGCGCAACGTCGCATTCTCGCGCCGCAGCTGATCGGTCTCGGTCGCACGCGCGACGAGGTGGAGCAGGCGCGAGCTTTCGAACGGCTTCTCAATGAAGTCGACCGCGCCCTGCCGCACCGCCGCCACCGCCGTGTCGAGGTTGCCGTGGCCGGAGAAGACGATCACCGGCAAGGTCGGGTCGCGCCGCTTGATCTCGCTCAGCAATTGCAACCCGTCGAGGCGCGAGCCCTGCAGCCACACGTCGAGCAGCACCAGGCTCGGCCGCCGTTCAGCGAGCGCGGCGAGCGTCGAATCGGCGTCCCACGCGCTGCGCGGGCGATAGCCTTCGTCTTCGAGCACGCCGGAGACGAGCTCGCGGATATCGGCTTCGTCATCAACAACCAGAATATCGAGCGACATGATGTTTACAGGCTCCTGCCATTCGCAAGCTCTGGAATGCGCGCGTCGGCCGCGTCATCGGCAGCAATCGCGTCCAGTGCATGCAGATCGAAATCGAGATGGACGATCGTGCCGCCGCCGGGGCGGTCGGCGAAGCCGATCGTGCCCATATGCTCCTCGACGATGCGCCGCACGATGGCGAGGCCGAGGCCGGTGCCCTTGGCGCGCGTCGTCACATAAGGTTCGGTCAGACGGTCGCGCTCGGCGGGCAGGCCGACGCCGTCGTCGGCCACGTCGAGGATCAGGCGGCCATCGACCGTCTGGATCGTCATCGCGACCATGCCGCCCTGCCCTTCGCCGAGCCGCGCCTCGACCGCCTCGCACGCATTCTTGACGATGTTGGTCAGCGCCTGGCCGATCTGGCGGCGATCGCACACCATCGCCGGCGCAATATCGGGCGCGTCGAGGCTGAAGCGGATCGCGGGATGCGCGACTTCGTGCAGGAACAGCGACTGGCGCGCGATTTCGGCCAGATTCTCGCTGCGGAAGGTCGGCTTGGGCATGCGCGCGAAGGACGAGAATTCGTCGATCATGCGCCGTATGTCGCCGACCTGCCGGACGATCGTCGAAACCAGTTTCTCGAACGTGCCGCCGTCCCCTTCGTCGATCTGCTTGCCGTAGCGGCGCTGGAGCCGTTCGGCGGCGAGCTGGATCGGGGTCAGCGGATTCTTGATCTCGTGCGCGATCCGGCGCGCGACGTCGGACCAGGCCGCATGGCGTTGATCGGCCAGCTGCTGGGTAATGTCGTCGAAGGTCAGCACATGGCCGTTGCCGGCATTGACCACGGTCACCGCGAGCGTGCTGACCTCGCC
The DNA here is from genome assembly GCF_035317925.1 of Sphingomonas sp. Classification (GTDB taxonomy): domain Bacteria; phylum Pseudomonadota; class Alphaproteobacteria; order Sphingomonadales; family Sphingomonadaceae; genus Sphingomonas_I. Next base: position 10,794 of record NZ_DATHFV010000083.1, on the reverse strand, counting down.
TTCGCCGGCCAGCTGCACCACCGCCTGACGTTCGCCCGTATCGAGCACGCGATCGAGCTCGGGCACCAACGCGTGCAAGGGCTGGCCGATCGGGCTGGCGTCCCCGGTGCGCAGCAGCGCCTGGGCGGACAGGTTGATCAGGGTGACTTCGCGCTCGCGATTGACCGAGATCACGCCCGCCGACACGCCCGACAGCACCGCCTCGGTCAGCGCACGGCGGCTTTCGAGCGCGCCCGTCTGTTCCTGCAGGCGCCGCGTCATGCGGTTGAACGCCGCGGCGAGGCGCCCGACCTCGTCATATTTGTTGGGCGCGGGCACGCGCGCGCCGAGATCGCCGCCCGCCACCCGTCGGGCGGCGCCGACCAGTTCGCCGATCGGTCGGACGATGCGATCAGCGACGGCGAAGGCAATCCAGATCGCGATCGCGACCGTGAGCAAGGATACGATCAGCAACGCGGCATTGAACTGCAATTGCAGCGTCCGCGCCCGCGCCATGAACGCCTGATAATCGTCCATCGCCAACGTCGCCCGCGCGGACTGCGCGATCGCGAGCCGATTGGCGCCGCGCGATATCCAGAGATAGGTGCGTGAATCCGTGTCGAGCGGGATCACGGCTTCCATGCGATCGGGCAGCACCTTAACCTGCGGCTGTTGCCGATCATAATCGGCGAGCTTCGCGGGATCGACAAGGCGATCGAGCGGCGTGTTCTTGTCGAGATTGGCATACCAGATCGGGTATTCGCTATTGTCCGAAACCACCCGGATCACGGCGGCTTGGTCGAGTTGGCGAAACACGACCTGCTTCGCAAAATAACTCGCCCACCGTGGATCGTCCGAGCGGGCGGTAGCCAATGTGGCGAGAAGATCGTCCCGCATCGCGGTCGCGTTGCGCCACAGGTTGGTGCGATGCTCGTTGATATAGGCCTGCACCACGCGATCGGCATTCTGCAGCACGACGCTGGCGCGGTCGGAGAACCAGAAACGCACGCCGAACTGGAACAGCAACGACGCGAAGATCACGACCAGCAAGGTCGGCACCGCGGCCAGCACCGAGAACAGGGCGACCAGGCGCACGTGCAGGCCGCCGCGTGCGCCGAGTGGCGACCGTTCCGACCGGCCGCGCGCCACCCGCTGCGCGATCAGCACCAGCAGCGCCATCGCCGGCACTAGGTTGCCGACCAGCAGCAACGCCACCAGGAACGGGTTGAGCGGACGATCCGGCGTACCGTGATTCAGGATCGAATAGGTGATCGCGGCCACGCCGATCATCGCCGCGACCGTCAGCGGTTCGCCGATCGCAAGAATGCGACGCGAGCGGAACAGCAGGCCTATGCGTCGCCGCAATCGCGACGTCTGCCGAAGAGTGCCTCTGGGGGACGGCATCATCGTGTCCCGGCTACCACATCGTTGTGGCGCATGGAACACATAGTGTGTCCTGAATGCGGCGAGCCGTTCGCCTAGTCGCTTCGTCGCACCTGCGGGCCGACGCCCAGATCGGTGAGCTTCTTGCGCAACGTGTTGCGGTTGATGCCGAGCAGCCGCGCGGCCTTGAGCTGGTTGCCGCGCACCGCCGCCAGCGTCAGCCGCAACAGCGGCCGTTCGATCTCCGCCAGCACGCGATCATAGAGACCATCGGGCGGCAGCGCGTTGCCATAGGTCGCGAAATGCCGCGCGAGATGTTGCTCGATCGCCTCGCCCAGCCCCGCGCCTTCAGGCACGGTCGCTGCCGGTTGCCCGCCCACTCCCAATTGCTGCTCGATCAAAGCGGGCGTGATCACCGCATCGCGGGTCAACGCCGCCAGCCGGCGCATCAGATTCTCGAGCTCGCGCACATTGCCCGGCCAGCTGTGGCGTTCGAGCCGCGCGACCGCGGCCGTATCGAGCTGCTTGCGCGGCAGGCCGTCGGCGGCGGCGCGGTCGAGAAAATGGCGCGCCAGTTCGCCCACGTCGGACCCGCGCTCGCGCAACGACGGCAGCCGCACCGGCACGACGTTGAGCCGATAATAGAGATCTTCGCGAAACTGCCCCTCGGCGATCAGCCTGGGCAATTCCTGATGGGTCGCGGCGATGATCCGCACGTCGGCGCGGATCGCGCGCGCGCCACCGACGGGCGAGAATTCGCCCGACTGGAGCACGCGCAGCAGCCGCGTCTGAGCCTCCATCGGCATATCCCCGATCTCGTCGAGGAACAAAGTACCGCGCTGCGCCTGCTCGAAGCGGCCGGCGGTACGCTGCGCCGCGCCGGTAAAGGCGCCGCGTTCATGGCCGAACAATTCGCTCTCGATCAGCTCGCGCGGGATCGCCGCCATGTTGACCGCGACGAAGGGGGCTTCCTTGCGCGGCCCGAAATCATGGATCGCGCGCGCGACCAGTTCCTTGCCGGTGCCGGATTCGCCCAGCACCAGCACGGTCAGGTCGTTGGAGACGACCCGTGCGATCGTGCGATAGACCTCCTGCATCGGCGGCGAACGGCCGATCAGCGGCAGATCCTCACCCGCCTGATCATTATCGTCCAGCCCGCCGGCGGGGCCGCGCGCAAGCGCATCGTCCACCGTCTGGACCAGCTCGCTGAGATCGAACGGCTTGGGCAGATAATCGAACGCGCCCTGCTCGGTCGCGCGCATCGCGGTGGTGAACGTGTTCTGCGCCGACAGCACGATGATCGGCATGTGCGGATGATCGGCGAGCAGTTCCGGCACCATATCGAGCCCGTTGCCGTCAGGCAGCACGACGTCGGTCAGCAGCACCTGCGGCCGGAACGTGCGGATCACACGCCTGAGTTCGGCGGCACTGGCGGCGGTCTCGACCGTATGGCCGGCGCGCCGCAACGCTTCGCGCACCACCGTGCGGATCGCCGCATCATCGTCGCACACCAAGACGCGCCCGCCCATTTTCACTTCCTCGGCGCGCGCGGCAGCATCAGACGGAACACGGTGCGCTCCGGCTGTCCCTCGCGCGCATATTCGACAATGCCGCCCTGATCGGCGACCAGCTTCTCGACCAGCGCCAGCCCCAGGCCCCGCCCGTCCCGTTTCGAGCTGACGAACGGATCGAACAGATGCTCGGCCAACTCGGGCGGTGCGCCGGGACCGTCGTCGATCACGCACACTTCGATCGGCAATTGCCGCCGCCCGTCACCGCCGTCGGTCACCATCCGCATGCCATGACGATAGGCGGTGGTCAGCGTGACAGATCCGCCCTCCTCGCCCAGCGCCTCGGCGGCATTCTTGAGCAGGTTGATCACCACCTGCACCAGCGAATCGCGATGCCCGAGAATGGGTGGCAGAGACGGATCGTAAATCTCTTTGAAGACGATGTTTTCCCCGAAACCCCGCATCGCCACGCTGCGCGCATGTTCGAGGATGGCGTGGATATTCTGCGGCTCCAGTTCGAGTGGCCTTTTGTCGGTGAAGCCCTCCATCCGGTCGATCAGAGCGGCGACGCGATCGACCTCGTCGCGGATCAATCGGGTCAGCGCGCGGCTATCCTCGTCGGCATTGGCCTCGAGCAACTGGGCCGCGCCACGGATACCAGACAGCGGATTCTTGATCTCGTGCGCGAGCAGGGCAGCCGCGCCCGCCGCCGCCAGATTGCCGCCCGCGCGTCGCGCGATCGGCGCCGCGCTGGGATAGGCATGGAGCGCGACCACGCGCCAGCCGGGCCAGTCGGGCAAGGGCGCGGCGAGCAGGTCGGAGCGCAAATGGCGCTGACCGGGCAGCAAAACTTCCAGGTCGTAGGCGACGAACGGGGTCTCGCTCGGCATCGTGCGCAGGTGATGGCCGGTCGCGTCGTCTATCCCCATACCGATGATCGCGCTGCGCGACAGGTTGAGCAACGTCTCGGCGGCGGCATTGGTGTCGAGGATGATGCCTTCCTCATCCACCACCAGCAGCGGCGTCGGCAAGGCAGCCAGCAAGGCCTCCGCCGGCGCCGGGCGCGCGTCTCCACGCGCACGCAGCCGGGCTAGGCGGCCGCTCGCGTAGTCCATGGAGCGTAAAATTCGGCGAGCATGGCCAGCACGATCCTGGCGACGGGTTCCTGGTTCACGCGATTGCGGAACTCGGCCGAGCCGGTCAGGCCCTTGGTGTACCAGCCGATATGCTTGCGCGCCATATTGACGCCGACTTCCTTGCCGTAGAGGTCGAGCATTTCTTCATAATGGCTTGTGATCGCGCGATATTGCTCGTCGAGCGACGGATCGGCACGATGCTCGCCGGTCTGCAGCCAGCGCATCACCTGCGCGAGGAACCAGGGCCGGCCATAGGCGCCGCGGCCGATCATCAGCCCGTCCGCACCGGATTGGGTAAGCGCCGCATCGGCATCCTCGATCGAGCAGATATCGCCGTTGACGATCACCGGAATCGAGACCGCGTCCTTGACCTTGCGGATGAACGCCCAGTCGGCCGAGCCCTTGTACATCTGGCAGCGGGTGCGGCCGTGGACGGTGATCATCTTGATCCCGATATCCTCGGCGATGCGCGCCAGTTCGGGCGCGTTGAGGCTGTGATGATCCCAGCCCATCCGCATCTTGAGCGTGACCGGCACCTTGACCGCCTTGACCGTCGCTTCGATCAGCTCGGCGGCGAGCTTGGGCTTGGCCATCAGCGCGGAACCGGCGTCGCCATTGACGACCTTGCGCACAGGGCAGCCCATATTGATGTCGACGATCGCCGCGCCCTTGTCCTCGGCGAGCTTGGCGGCTTCCCCCATCGAAACGGGTTCGCAACCGACCAGCTGCATCGACACCGGATCCTCCATCGGATCCCACAACGCTTTCTGGATCGACTGACGCGTTTCGCGGATCGCGGCCTGGCTCGCGATCATCTCGGTCACGTTGAGACCAGAGCCGTAGGAACGCACGATGCGGCGAAACGGCAGATCGCTGACGCCCGTCATCGGCGCCAGAATTACCGGCGTCTCGATCGTCACATTACCGATTTGGATGGGCTTGAGCCGGGTCACGCGTGTTACTTTGCCTAAAAATCAGGCAAGCCCTACAGGTTTAAGCGTCGCCCCGCAACCAGCGCGCGCGTCAACGCGGACCTGGATCACCCGCCCGTCACGGGCGGAAAGAGCGCAACTTCATACGCCCCGGTGATCAGCGCGTCCGAGCCTGCGAACTTCTGATCGATCGCCGCGCGCAGGCAGGTCGGGTCGCCAAGCGCTGAGGCATGGCCCGGGCTGCGCGTCGCCAGCCACGCGATCAGCCCGGCCACGTCCGTCACCTCTGCCGGCGGATCGACCTCTTCGCGATCCAGCCCGATCCGCTCGCGCACCCACGCAAAATAGAGAATATCCACATCAATCCATGTGCTTGAGGCCGACGCGCAGATAATCCCAACCGGTCACCGCGGTCAGCCCCGCCGCGCTCCACAGACAGAACAGGCCGACCCAGCCGATCCAGCTCTGGCTCGGCACCGCGCCCGCCAGGATCAGCGCACCGAGCGAGACCAGCTGGAACGTCGTCTTCCATTTGGCGAGCTGGCTGACCGGCATCGATACGCGCAGTTCGGCCAGGAATTCGCGCAGACCCGATACCGCGATCTCGCGCACCAGGATGATCAGGGCGGCGATCACCGCCAACCCGTCGATCGCGCGTGTGAAGATCAGCAGCACGATCACGGTCGCGACCATGATCTTGTCCGCGATCGGATCGAGGAAGATGCCCAGTTTCGACACCGCGCCCTGCGCGCGGGCGAGATAGCCGTCGAAATAATCGGTGATCGCGACCAGGCAGTAGAGGCAGAAGGCGAGCCAATAATCGCTCACCCCCGGATGCCACAGCAACAGCACCATCACCGGCATCGCGACGATTCGCGACAGGGTGAGGAGGTTGGGGAGCGTCAGCATCTGAAACAACTCTAGAGCCTGATCGCCACTGGTGGAAGCACGGCGTGCTCCCGCCAGTGGCGTGAATCAGGCTCTCGGCAAATATTGAGACCTTGATTCACGGATCAGGCTGATTCAGCCTGATCCGACCAAGGTCTGCGCGGCTAATCGCTCATGGGGAGGGGGCGTTCGAACAGCATCACATCCTGCCCGCGAGTCTGGCCCTGCCGATACGCGGTGAAACCGAGCTTGGCGCCAACCCGCTGCGATGCCGGGTTTTCCGCATCGATGATGCAGACCATCCGGGATGGCCCGAAAGTCCGTTCGTACCAGTCGATCACGGCGACCATGCCCTCGGTCGCATAGCCGAGGCCGACCGCCCATGGCGCGATCCACCATGCACCTTCCGGACAGGAATCGAAATCCGCGCCGAGATCGCGCTCGAATCGGGCGAGGCCGACATTGCCGACGTAGCGGCCGGTCGCGCGCTCCTCGACCGCGAACAGGCCATAGCCCAGCGCGATCCAGTGACCGATATAGCGCAGCATGCGCGACCAGTTTTCCTGGCGATCATAAACGCCGCCGACGAAGCGCATGAAATCGGGGTCCGTAGTAAGGGGAATCCGCTCCGCGAGGTCGCCCAGCCGGTGCTGGCGGAGCAGCAGCCGCGGAGTCTCGATCACCGGCCCGCCGGGGATCGAAATTGGGTCATTAAGGGACATTATAGGCGGCTGTTGGAGTTCGTGCATCGGATCGTCTATGAGCCCCGACCGTGAGTAAAACCAGCGACGCGTCGAGCGCCATTCGATGACCCCGTCATTCCGGCTTCTCGGGAAGCGCCGATTCCTGCCGTTGTTCGCAACGCAGTTTCTAGGCGCGTTCAACGACAATCTGTTCAAACAGTCGATGGTCCTGTTCGCAACCTATTCGATCTATTCGGACGCGAAGAAGGAAGCCGCGTTCAGCGCGATCGCGACCGGCCTGTTCATCCTCCCCTTCTTCCTGCTGTCGGCACTGTCCGGCCAGCTCGCCGACAGCCACGACAAGGCGCGCATCATCCGCCTGATCAAGACGGCCGAGATCGCGATCATGGTCGTCGGCGCCGCCGGCCTGATGTTCGCCTCGGTCCCGCTGATGCTCGGCGCGGTGCTGGCGATGGGCGCGCACTCGACCTTCTTCGGGCCGATCAAATATGCGATCCTGCCCCAGCATCTGAAACGCGGCGAGGTGCTGGGCGGCACCGGCCTGGTCGAGGCCGGAACCTATATCGCGATCCTCGGCGGCACGATCCTGGCAGGCCTGATCAATGCGCAGGTCGCGGCGGTGATGGTGCTCGCTGTCGCCGGGCTCGGCTGGCTCACCGCGCGCGGCGTCCCCCCCGCCCCGCCGCCCGGCGAACGGCCGCCGATCGACATCCATATCATCCGCGCCTCGATCACCCTGGTCTCGGCGACGTTGCACATTCCGCGCCTGTTCCTGGCGATCCTGTCGATCAGCTTCTTCTGGATGATCGGTGCGGTGCTGGTGATCGAATTCCCGCCGCTGGTGAAGAACGTCTTCACCGCCGACAAGCAGGTCGCGAGCCTGTTCCTGGCGATCTTCTCGGTCGGCGTCGCGATCGGATCGATGCTGATCAACCAGCTGCTCAAGGGCAAGGTGTCGGCGCGTTTCGCCCCCGCCTCGGTGCTCGCCATGGCTTTGTTCGTGCTGGTGATGGTGGTGGCGGCCGGACGCTGGGTCCCCGCGCCCGCGGGCACGCTCTATTCGTTCAGCGCCTTTGCCCATCACCCGGGCGCGCCGTTGGTGGCGATCAGCCTGCTCGGCGTATCGGTGACGGGCGGCATGTTCGTCGTGCCGCTTTACGCCTTCCTCACCACTACGGTGGAAAGCGACCACACCGCGCGCACCGTGGCGGCGAACAATATCGTCAATTCGGGTTTGATGGTGGTGGGCGCGGTCGGCGCGATCGCGCTGGCCAATGCCGGCGTGTCGGTCGTGGATGCGCTGGCGAGCGTCGCGGTGATGTGCCTCGGCGCGGCGGCGCTGTCGTGGCGCCTGCATCGCGCCTGCGATGGCGTCGACTGCGGCTGAACGATCAGCCGATCAGCAGCATCACCACCAGAAAACCCAGCATCCAGGCGCGTACGAACAGGCGCGCCTCGTCCGAGCTCAGCGAAAAGAGGGAAGCGGAAGCGGGCTGCGCAATGGCCATGGCCGATGTCCTAGACGAACACGCGGCCCGCTTCACGTCTTAACGGGGTTAACGGCTTACTTCTTGCCGCCGAACAAAGACGCCAGGAAGCCGAAGAGGCCGCCGCTGGCCGCCGGCTTCGGTGCAGGCTTGGGCGCCGATGCTGCGGGCGCGGCAGGTGCTGCTGCCGGCTTGGGGGCCGCGGCTACCTGCGGTGCTGCGGCGGGCTTGGGGGCCGCAGCCGCCTTCGGAGCCGCAGTCTTTGCCTTGGGCTTGGCGGCCGCCTTGGCCTTGGCCGCAACCTTGGGCTTGGCCTTGGCCACGGTCTTGGGCTTGGCTGTCGACTTCGCAGCCGGCTTGGCCGCGGGCTTCGGCGCGCTCTTGGTGGCAGGCTTGGCGGCCGTCTTGGGCGCGGTTTTCGGCGCCGCCGTCTTCGCGGGCGCCTTGGGCGCAGCGCTCTTGGCTGCCGCCTTCACGACAGGCTTGGCTGCCGCCTTCACGACAGGCTTGGCCGCCGACTTTGGCGCAGCCGGCTTGGCAGCGGCCTTCGGTGCTGCCGCTTTCTTGGCGGCAGGCTTGGGCGTGGTGGTCTTCGGCTTCGCTGCAGCGGTCTTGCCGCTGCTCGTTTTAGTATCGGCCATTCACCTTCTCCGTCCAGTGACTTGCAGGCTTGAACCTACACAGGATCGCACGGTTCCGAAACGATTTGCGTACAGAAATATGCGACAGGCGCAATCTTGCGCTTGATCGGGCCGGCGCGGCGTTTATTGGTAGCGCTAACAGGTACCCGCCGGGACACATCGCGGGACAGGGTGCGAACGAAAACCAAGGATCCGTAGGAGGGGTTTTATGGCGAAGTCGAAGCTGGCGGGCCTTGCGCTCGCTTTATCCGTGCTGCCGTTGCCGGTTCTGACCGCCCCAGTGCTGGCCGAAAACGTGCCGACCGTCTCGCCCGACGGGCATCATTATCTGTCGCAGCCGCTGACGAGCCAGATCTACACCGCCGATCCCTCGGCGCATGTCTTCAACGGCAAGATCTACGTCTACCCCTCGCACGACGTGCCGACCGACATCCCCGACGACGATCTCGGCAGCGAATATGCGATGCACGATTATCGCGTGCTGGAGATGGATCATGTCGGCGGGCCGGTGACGGTCGGCCCCGTGGCGCTCGATGTGAAGGACGTGCCGTGGGCGTCGAAGCAGATGTGGGCGCCCGACGCCGCCTATAAGAACGGCACCTATTTCCTCTATTTCCCGGTCCGCGACAAATCCAAGGACAAGCACGGCCTCGGCACCTTCCGCATCGGCGTCGCCACCTCGAAGAGCCCGATGGGCCCGTTCAAGGCCGAGCCCGCGCCGATCAAGCTCGCTTATTCGATGGATCCCGCCGTCTTCACCGACGATGACGGCAAGTCGTACATGTATTTCGGCGGCATCTGGGGCGGTCAGCTCCAGCGCTGGGCCACGGGCAAGTTCGATCCCAACGGTTCGGACACCGACCTTCATCAGGACGGCAAACCCGCGCTTTCGGGCAAGGTCGCGCGGATGACGCCCGACATGAAGCAACTCGCCGAAAAGCCGCGCGACGCGCTGATCCTGGACAAGGGCAAGCCGGTGCTCGGCGGCGACCACGACAAGCGTTTCTTCGAGGCATCGTGGATGTTCAAGCGCGACGGCAAATATTATTACACCTACTCGACCGGCGACACGCATTTCCTCAACTATGCGCTCGGCAAGAGCCCCTATGGGCCGTTCACCTACACCGGGCATATCCTGCTGCCGGTACAAGGCTGGACCACGCATCATTCGATCATCAAGGCGGATGGCAAATGGTGGCTCTTCTATGCCGACACGCAGATCTCGAACAAAAACCACCTGCGCAACGTCAAGGTGACCGAGCTGCACTTCAATCCGGATGGCACCATCCAGACCGTCAATCCGTTCGTCGATTGAGGGCCTGAAGACGCATGTTCCTGGGTATCGATATCGGCACGTCCGGCGTGAAGGCGGTCGTGATCTCGGCAGACGGCAATGTCGCCGGCCAGGGCACGGCCGCGCTCACCGTCTCGCGGCCGCATGACCTGTGGTCCGAACAGAAGCCGGAGGATTGGTGGGCGGCGACCGAAGCCGCCGTCCGCGCGATCGATCCGGCGGTGCGCCGCTCGGTACGCGGAATCGGCGTTGCCGGGCAGATGCACGGCGCGACGTTGCTCGACGCGGCGGACAAGCCGCTCCGCCCCGCCATATTGTGGAACGACGGCCGCTCTTATGCCGAGTGCGAGGAGATGGAGGCGGCCGTGCCCAACCTCCACGCCATCGCCGGCAATCTCGCCATGCCGGGCTTCACCGCGCCCAAGCTTGCATGGGTGCGCAAGCACGAGCCCGACATCTTCGACCAGGTCCGCACTGTCCTGCTGCCCAAGGATTATGTCCGGCTGCGGATGACCGGCGAGAAGGCATCGGACATGTCTGACAGCGCTGGCACCTTGTGGCTCGACGTCCAGAAACGCGACTGGAGCGACGCGCTTCTCGCCGCCACCGGGCTCAGCCGCGATCAGATGCCGCGCTTGTTCGAAGGCTCCGAAATCGCCGGCACGCTCCGCCCGGAAATCGCCGAGACCTGGGGCATGGCCGCGGTTCCGGTGGTCGGCGGCGGCGGCGACAATGCTGCCGGCGCGGTCGGCGTCGGCGTGGTGTCGGACGGCGACGCCCTGCTCTCGCTCGGCACGTCGAGCGTGATCTTCATCGCGACCGACGATTTCCGCCCCAAT
>NZ_DATHFV010000082.1:0-4487 GCF_035317925.1 Sphingomonas sp. | reverse complement strand
CCGCCCCAATCCGGGCCGCGCGGTCCATGCCTTCTGCCATTGCCTGCCGAACATGTGGCACCAGATGTCGGTCCATCTGAGCGCGGCCGCCTGCATCGATTGGGTCGCCAAGCTGACCGGCGCCGCCAACGCCCCCGAGCTTTTCACGCGCGCCGAAAGCACCGGCCCCGCGCGCGGCAAGGAATTGTTCCTGCCCTATCTGTCGGGCGAGCGGACGCCGCATAACGACGCGCTGGTGCGCGGCGCCTTCCTCAACCTCGATTACGAGACCAATGCCGGCACGCTCGCGCAGGCCGTGCTCGAAGGCGTCGCCTTCGCGCTCGCCGACGGGCTCGATGCCTTGCGCGACGCGGGCACCGAAGTGTCGCAGCTCTCCGTGATCGGCGGCGGCGCGCGATCGGCTTATTGGGGCCGGATCATCAGCGCCGCGGTCGAAACACCGCTCGTCTATCTGCGCGGCGGCGAAGTCGGCCCTGCGCTCGGCGCCGCCCGGCTGGCGCAGGTCGCGGTCGACAAGGCCGATCCGCGCGACGTTTGCGCCCCGCCGCCGATCGAGCGCGTTATCGAGCCTGACCAGGCCGACATCGAACTTCTCGCGCCGAAGAAAGCGGCGTTCCGCGAAGCCTATCCCCACATCAGCCCGAAAATGAGAGGCCAGTAATGTCTGTCCAACCGACCTATTTCGCCGATATCGCGCCGATCGCCTTCAAGGGCGCGGACTCGACCGACGAGCTTTCCTACCGCTTCTACGACAAGGATCGGGTGGTTCTCGGCAAGCGGATGGAAGACCATCTCCGCTTCGCCGTGTGCTTCTGGCACACCTTCTCGTGGAACGGCCTCGACATTTTCGGCGCGCCCACCTTCGGCCGCCCATGGCTGGCCGGCGCGATGGACAGCAAGGCCGCCGCATGGAAGCGCGCCGAGGGCTTCGACTTCATCAAGAAGCTCGGCGTCCCCTTCTATTGCTTCCACGATGTCGACGTGATGGCGGCTGCCACCAACGCCAAAGAGCATACCCAATATCTGGCCGAGGCAGTCGACGATCTTGAGCGCCTGCAGGGCGAGACCGGGATCAAGCTGCTGTGGGGCACCGCCAACCTGTTCAGCAATCCGCGCTTCATGTCGGGCGGTGCGACCAACCCCGATCCGGAAGTGTTCGCATTCGGCGCGCTGCAGGTGCGCCAGGCGCTCGAGGCGACCAACCGCCTAGGCGGCTCCAACTATGTGCTGTGGGGTGGCCGCGAGGGCTATGAGACGATCCTCAACACCAACCTCAAGAAGGAACTCGATCAGCTCGGTCGCTTCCTCAACCTGGTGGTCGAGCACAAGCACAAGATCGGCTTCAAGGGCACGATCCTGATCGAGCCGAAGCCGCACGAGCCGACCAAGCATCAATATGATTTCGACACCGCGACCGTGTTCGGCTTCCTCAAGAATTACGGGCTTGAGAAGGAAGTGAAGGTCAATATCGAGGCCAACCACGCCACTCTGGCCGGTCACACGTTCGAGCATGAATTGGCGATGGCCAATGCGCTCGGCATCTTCGGTTCGATCGACGCCAATCGCGGCGATCATCAGAATGGCTGGGACACCGATCAATTTCCGAACTCGGTCGAGGAAATCACGCTGGCGATGCTCGAAGTGTTCCGCGCGGGCGGCTTCAAGGATGGCGGCTTCAACTTCGATTCGAAGGTGCGGCGCCAGAGCATCGATCCGGCCGACCTGTTCTACGGCCATGTCGGCGCGATCGACGTCATCGCCAAGGGCCTGCTCAATGCCGCCGCCCTGATCGAGGACGGCCGGCTCGATGCGCTCAAGAAGGAGCGTTATGCCGGCTGGGACGGTGAGATCGGCCAAGCCGTGGCGAAGGGCTCGCTCGCCGACATCGCCGATCTGGTCCTGGCGAAGGACATCAACCCCAAGCCCAAGTCGGGCCGCCAGGAGCGGCTGGAGAATCTGATCAACCGCTTCTGTTGATCCGATAAATTCGAATGCACGGACGCCGGTCGACATTAGTCGGCCGGCGTTCGCATATTCTGGCCCCCGGTCGCACTTGGCGGTAAAGCCCCGTGCATCACGCGGGAGGCCGGCATGAAAGATCCGATTCCGGCCCCGCGCCGTTCGATCATCGCGGAGTTCCTCTCCAGCGAGGCCGCAGGCGGCATCGTCCTGATCGCCGCCGCCGCCCTGGCGCTGATCGCCGCCAACAGCCCGCTCGCCCCCACCTATTTCGACCTGCTGGAACGGCATTTCGGCCCGCTCTCCATGCTCCACTGGATCAACGACGCGCTGATGAGCCTGTTCTTCCTGCTCGTCGGGCTTGAGATTAAGCGCGAATTCCTGTGCGGCCATCTCGCGAGCTGGCAGGCGCGAATCCTCCCCGCAGTCGCGGCAGCTGCCGGCATGGCGGTACCGGCCGCCGTCTATCTGGCGGTGGCCGCGCAGACGCCGGGCCTGACGCGCGGCTGGGCGATTCCGGCAGCCACCGACATCGCTTTCTCGATCGGTGTACTGGCTTTACTTGGGAGCCGCGTGCCGGCATCGATCCGGCTGTTCCTCGTGACGGTCGCGATCGTCGACGACATGGGCGCGGTCGCGATCATCGCGTTCGTCTACACTGCAGGCCTGAAGCTGGCCGCCTTGGCCGCGGCCGCCGCGATCCTCTCCGCCATGTTCGGCCTGAGCCGGCTCGGCGTGAGGCGGTTGCCGCCGTTCCTGTTGCTCGCAGCCATGCTCTGGCTCGCCGTCTTCCTGTCCGGTGTGCACGCAACGATCGCGGGCGTGCTGGCCGCGTTGGCGATCCCAATCGACAAGGGCCCCGACGAGACATCACCGCTCCACCGGCTGGAGCATGGCCTTCACCCTTGGGTCGCGTTCGCGGTGGTACCGCTGTTCGGGCTTGCCAATGCGGGCGTGTCGCTGGCCGGGCTCGGCCTCAAGGCGCTGCTCGCGCCACTGCCGCTCGCGGTCGCGGCGGGCCTGTTCGTCGGCAAGCAGACGGGCATCTTCGTGGGCGTGCGGCTGGCGGTCGGCCTCGGCATCGCGCAGCGGCCCGACCAGGCAAGCTGGCTCCAGCTCTACGGCGTCGCCTTGCTGTGCGGAATCGGCTTCACGATGAGCCTGTTCATCGGCGGCCTCGCCTTCGCCGATCCCGTGCTGATCGCGGAGGTGAAGATGGGCGTGCTGGCGGGCTCGATCCTGTCCGCACTGGCCGGGTTCGTTGTGCTGTGGCTGGCCGGCATGGCATCGAACGAAAGTTTGGACTTGTCCTCGCAGCGATAAACGCCATTTCCACGGCGACCTTGATCGATCCAGGCTTCGCCTGGGTTGTGAATCAAGGTCTCGACTAAAATTGAGCCTGATTCACGTCATCAGCGGAAGCGCGCAGCGCTTCCACCAATGAAGATCAGGCTCTCGCCGCGCGTTCGCGCGACGACCCAAGGAGATTTTTGGTGACGTCCTATCCGCAGGCGCTGGGCCTTTATATCGACGGCGAATGGGTGAGCGGCGATGGCCGCGACACGATGCCGGTGCTCAATCCGGCGACCGGCGAGACGCTGGCCGATCTGCCGCTGGCGTCGACCGCCGACCTCGATCGCGCGCTCGCCGCGAGCCAGAAGGGCTTTGATGCCTGGCGCGTCACCGCGCCCGAGGCGCGCGCGGTGATCCTGCGCAAGACCGCCGACCTGATCCGCGAGCGCGCCGACCATATCGCGCGCGTCGTGACGATCGAGGAAGGCAAGCCGACCGCGGAGGCCAAAGGCGAAGTGCTCGCCAGCGCCGCCTTGCTCGATTTCCACGCGGGCGAGACCGTGCGCATCTATGGCCGCGTCCTGCCGCGTCCGGTCGGCACGCGCTCGATGGTGTTGCAGCAGCCGGTCGGCCCGGTCGCGGCTTTCTGCGCATGGAATTTCCCCGCGATGAACCCGGTGCGGAAGATCGCGCCCGCGCTCGCGGCGGGATGTTCGGTCATCCTCAAGCCGAGCGAGGAGACGCCCGGCAGCGCGATCGAGATGATGCGCTGCTTCCAGGATGCCGGCCTGCCCGGCAATGTCGCGCAGATGGTGTTCGGCGTCCCCGATCAGGTCTCGCGCACGCTCCTCGCCTCGCCGATCACGCGCAAATTGAGCTTCACCGGCTCGGTCCCGGTCGGCAAGCATCTGATGAAGCTCGCCGCCGACACGGTCATGAAGATGACGATGGAATTGGGCGGCCATTCGCCGGTGCTCGTGTTCGACGATTGCGATCTGGAAAAGACGCTCGACATCCTCGTCACGCACAAATTCCGCAATGCCGGCCAGGTCTGCGTCGCGCCGACCCGGTTCAGCGTGCAGGAAAGCATTTACGAGAAGTTCGCGGCCGGCTTTGCCGAACGCACCAGGGCGCTCAAGGTCGGCAGCGGACTCGAGGCCGGCACGAATATGGGCCCGCTCGCTAATCCGCGCCGCCCCGAAGCGATCGAGGCGATGGTCGAGGATGCCCGCCAA
>NZ_DATHFV010000081.1:0-14768 GCF_035317925.1 Sphingomonas sp. | reverse complement strand
CAGCGATGTCCGATTTCTCGATCGAGAAATCAGTGGTGCGATGGGCTGAACCCCAATCCTCGACGCCAAAACGGTGCGCAGTCGCGATGGCAGCCGCGTGGCCACCGATAGCGTCCACCAAAGCCAGCGACATCGGGATGGATGCAGTCACGCCGGCCGTCGAAATGATGGGGCCGTCTTGCAGATAACGGCGGTCCTTGATCCAATTCGTCGTCGGGTAGGATTTGGCCATACCCTGGAAGCTTGCCCAATGCGTGACAGCGCGCCGTCCGTCGAGCAGGCCGGCATTGGCCAGCACCCGCGCGCCGTCGCAGACCGATATGATCGTCGCGCCCTTGGCCGCCTGCGTCCGCAGCCATCCGGCAACTACGGCATTCCTGGGATCGGCCTGAGCCGGAACGATGACGATATCCGCGCCTGCCGCCTCGCGGGCATCGAAAGCGGCAATCGTTTCGTCCGCCGTGATGCGAAGGCCGCGCGTCAGCGTGATGGTCCCCGTCCGGGTGGAAACGCTGCGAACGTCAGCGACGTCGGAATCCTTCAACACGCCATAAGGCACGATGAAGTCGGTCGTCTGTGCGCCGCCATTGTCGGCGAGGATCGCGATAAGGGGGCGGTGCCGACCCACTTTGGGCGCCGGCAGCACGAAACCGTCGGCCGCAGAGACCGCGGATAGCGCAGGCACTGCTACGACCATGGTCGGGATGGCGAGCGATACGCCGAAGGCGAGCGGCATCGCGCCGCAGGCCAGAAACTTGAAGCGCATTGGATTTCCTTCTGGATGCCGTCCGGAGCCGGGAACAGGCCCCGGACGGGCTGCCTGGTCACAGATCTGTGCGATCAGCGGCCGGAGCGTGCGGTATCGCGCGCGGGTGCCTTGCAGGCGCAGGCCGAGCCGCACGTGCACTTCGGCCCACAGGTGCAGGGCTGGCACGAACATTGTTTGTTGGCGCATTTGCTATTCATCAGAGCATTCCTTTTCCATCCGACTTTCGGACGGCAATCTCCTAGGGCCAATGAGTGGTGGCAGAAATGTCATTTCTATTGCACTCTACGCCAATGACTGAACCCTTATCCGCATCGCGCAAAGTGGCCCTCGTGGGCTACCCGGGCGCACAATCGCTCGACATTGTCGGGCCGCTCGAGGTGTTCGCGATGGCGAACAGGTTCGGCGACGGCGACGCTTATGAGGTCCTCCTCGCGTCGCCGAACGGAGGCATGATCGCGTGCAATTCAGGCCTCGCGCTCGCAAACTCCATCGCGCTAGAAGATCTTCCGACAGGTCTGGACACAATCCTGGTCGCAGGCGGCAACCGGGAAGGGCTGAAGTGCATGGCTGATCCAGCCATTCTGGACTGGCTCAACCGACGCGCGGCGACCACCCGCAGGATTGGAAGCGTCTGCTCCGGGGCATTCGTGCTCGCCGCAGCCGGAATGCTGGACGGTCGTCGCGCGACTACGCACTGGGATTTCTGCGACGAGATGCGGAATTTCCGACCGGCGGTTCGGCTTGAACCCGATGCGATTTTTGTCGCGGATGCGCCCTATTACACGTCCGCCGGCGTGACCGCGGGAATCGACCTTTGCCTCTCGTTCGTCGAAGCGGATTGCGGTCCGCAACTCGCTCTGGCGGTGGCGCGCAACCTCGTACTGTTCATGCGGCGCCCCGGGGGGCAGACCCAATATAGCGCCGGGCTGAACGTCCAGGCCGCGGCCACGCCGCGGCTTCGTCAGCTCATCGCCGATATCGGCGCTGATCCCTGCGGCATGCTCAGCGTTCCACATCTCGCCGCGCGCGTGGGCATGACCGAGCGGACTTTTTCGCGGGTGTTTCAGAAAGAGACCGGTATCGGCCCGGCCGCATTCGTCGAAGTCGCCCGCGTCAATCGCGCCAAGGCCTTGCTGGAAACGTCCGACTGGCCACTTTCGAGAGTGGCGGAGCGCGCTGGATTTGGCGGCGTCGAGGGCCTGCATCGGGCGTTCAACAAAAGGGTAGGCATCACGCCGGGTGAATATCGCCAGCGCTTCGGCCATGTTGCTGCCGCGACGGACTTCGTTGCAGCAGCCTGACGATAAGCGTTCATCGACCGTGCACCACGCTTCGTCGATGACCATCCTCCAGGAAGAGGAGTATCCGTAATGAAGATCCTGCTGCCGCTGGCGATTCTCGCCGCCGCGCCCGCCTTCGCCGACGTGACCACCACACCGATCGCGGGCACCGAGCTCGATGTTTCCGCCACCGGCACCTCGACGCGCGCGCCCGATATCGCGACGATCGGCGCGGGCGTGGTGACGCAGGCACCCAAAGCGGGCGACGCGATGGCCGCCAATGCCAAAGCGATGACCGCGACCATCGCCGCGCTTAAGCACGCCGGCGTCGCCGATCGCGACATTCAGACCCAGTCGATCAACCTTCAGCCGCAATATCGCTATGGCGACAATCAGCCGCCGGTGCTGACCGGCTATCAGGCAAGCAACCGCGTTTCGGTCCGCATCCGCGACCTTACCGGTGCGGGCGGCGTGATCGATGCCCTGGTATCGGCCGGCGCCAACCAGATCGACGGGCCGACGCTTTCGGTCGAGCATCCCGAAGCCGCGCTCGATGAGGCCCGCGCCAAGGCGCTGGCGACTGCCCGCACGCGCGCCGAGCTCTATGCCAAGGCGGCAGGGCTGACGGTGAGGCGGATCGTGCGGATCAGCGAGAGCGAAGGGTCCGGCCCGATCGTGCGCCCCATGGCGATGATGGCGCGCGCCAAGGCCGATACGACCCCGGTCGAGGCGGGCGAGCAGGAACTGACCGTCAACCTTTCGGTCGTGTTCGAGCTGAACTGACGGCATTTTTCAGCTACGCTGAGCCGCACCGGCCCGCACCCCCACCCGGCCTCCCATAGAATAGTCTGACTGGGAGGCCGGGTGGGGGTGCAGGCCGATGCGGCCTCTGGTTCAGCCTGCTGAACCAGACCACGCATACGAAAAGGGCCGCCCCGGTTTCCCGGGGCGACCCTTTGCGCGACGAAACTGTCGTTTAGCGGACGCTGCCGCGACGAACCAGATTGACGATCGCGAGCAGGATGATCGCACCCACCAGCGAGGTCAGGAACGTATAGAGGTTGAGCGGCGCGTTGTTGATGCTGCCGCCCGAGAAGATCAGGCCCGCGACGAACGCACCGACGATACCGACGACAACGTTCAGGACGATGCCCTGCTGCGCATCAGTCCGCATGACGATGCTCGCCAGCCATCCCACCACGCCGCCAATCACCAGCCAGAGAATGAGTCCCATATCCGTCCTCCTGTTCACCGCAGGCAAGAAAAGCCGTGCGGCGCTCGGACGTGGATACGCGCCGGGAACAAGGTTTGTTCCCGGCGCGCTCCCCCCAAGACGGATAATCTAGGTCAGTATTTCTGCTGGCGTTCGTACAGCGACTTGTAATGCTGGATGCGCGTCACGCGCAGGCCCGGCATGCCCGATCGCTCGACCGCACGCTTCCAGCAGGCGAACTCCTCGAGGCTGATGTCGTAGCGCTCGCACACTTCGTCGAAGCTGAGCAGTCCGCCATTGACGGCAGCGACGACCTCAGCCTTGCGGCGTACGACCCAGCGGGTCGTGCCGGGCGGGGGCAGCGAATCGATAGTCAGCGGTTCACCCAAGGGACCCACTACCTGCGCCGGCCTGATTTTTTGATTCTCTATCATTCCCATCCTCGCGCTTGCCCAAGCGGGCCCCGCTCCCCCTCATTCCTCCGGCCTATCACCTTCGGGTTGAAGGAAGGTTGAAACCGGAAGGTAAAGTTACCGGTCATATTTCGTCCTCGTCCTCGTCCCGCACCGACGCGGGATTGAAGCTCCCGTGCAGCGCAGCCGCTTCCTTGGCGTCCGCGACCTGGTCCCCGAACAAGCGGGTCAGCGCCTCGGTGAGGTCGAGTCGACTATGGGCCTTGTCGCTCGCGGCGGCGGTCGGCGTGGTCGCCTGCGCTGCCGCGAGCCCGGCGCGGAGCATCGCGAAGTCCGGTTTGGCGAGCGGGCTGCCCGTCATGTCCAGATGTATCTTCACGCTCCGCTTACTCCCGTCGTCCTTTTCCTATGACGGGCGGGGGCTGGAGATTTTTAGGTCTCGTTTTCCATTTCGGACCTAATCGGTTAGAGGGCGGCCCATCGTGGAAGTCCTGTTTCAACTCGGAAATGCGGGCGGACGCCGCCGCATCGTCGTCGCCATGTCGGGCGGGGTCGACAGCTCGGTCGTGGCCGCGCTCGCCGCCGCCAGCGGCGCGGAGACGATCGGCGTCACGCTCCAGCTCTACGATCATGGCGCCGCCGTGGGCCGCGCCGGCAGTTGCTGCGCGGGCAAGGACATCGCCGACGCGCGCGGGGTCGCCGAGCGGCTCGGCATCGCGCATTATGTGTTCGACTATGAAAGCGCGTTCCGTACATCGGTGATCGATCGCTTCGCAGACGATTATGTCGCGGGCCGCACCCCCATCCCCTGCGTGCGCTGCAATCAGGGCGTGAAGTTCACCGATCTGTTCAAGCTCGCGCGCGATCTCGGCGCGGATTGCCTCGCGACCGGCCATTATGTCCGCCGCGTGATCGGAACGCACGGCCCCGAACTGCACCGCGCGGTCGATCCGGCGCGCGACCAGAGCTATTTCCTGTTCGCGACCACGCGCGATCAGCTCGATTATCTGCGCTTTCCGTTGGGCGGCATGCCCAAGGATCGGGTGCGCGAGATCGCGGCCGAGCATGGGTTGCTGGTCGCGGCCAAGCCCGACAGCCAGGATATCTGCTTCGTCCCCGACGGTGATTATGGCGCGCTGGTGCGCAAGCTCCGCCCCGAAGCCGCGGCGCCCGGCGACATCGTCGATCTGTCGGGCCGCGTGATCGGCCAGCATCGCGGCATCACCGGCTTCACCGTCGGCCAGCGCCGCGGGATCGAAATCGGCGGCACACCCGAGCCGCTCTACGTCGTCCGCATCGATGCGGCCGAACGGCGGCTGGTGGTCGGTCCGCGCCAGGCGCTGGCGGTCCGCGGCGCGCGGCTGAGCGAGCTCAACTGGCTGGGCGAAGATTTCGGCGGCGACCTGTCGGTCAAGGTGCGCTCGCTCGCCAAGCCGGTCCCGGCGCGGTTCGATGGCGAGCATGTATTGTTCGACATGCCCGAATATGGCGTCGCCCCCGGCCAGGCGGCGGTGCTGTACGCTGGCGAGCGCGTGCTCGGCGGCGGCTGGATCGAAGAGACGGTCGCGGCGGAGCTGGAAGCGGCCTAGGCCCGGAAACGGCCTTCGATCACCGTCACGCATTTCCCGCTCAGCACCGCGCGCTCACCTTCCAACCGGCAGTCCAATCGTCCCCCGCGCGCCGAGGCCTGGAACGCGGTGAAGGATTCGCGGCCCAATTGAGCCGCCCAATAAGGCGTCAGCACCGAATGCGCCGAGCCCGTCACCGCATCCTCGCCGCCCCGCGACGTGAAGACGCGGCTGACGATATCACTGTCCGATCCCGGGGCGGTCGCACTGAACTGCACGTCACCCATGCCGGCGAGCGCGGCGAAGTCCGGTGCGAGCGCGCGCACCGCCGCCTCATCCGCATAGCGCAGGATACCGTAGCCGCGATCGTGCCGGAGCGTCTCGACCGGCGCGCCGCCGATCGCCGCGACCGCATCAGGCAAGGGCTGCGGCACGACGCGGATGACCGGCAGCGATAGACTGAGCGTGGCGCCATCGCGCTCCACGCGCACCAGCCCTGCCGTCCGCGTGGCAAAGCAGACCGCTGTGCCGTCGCCGATCAGCGCGTGGCCGGCGGCGAGCGTGCCATGCCCACACAGGCCAATCTCGCCGCGCGGCGAGAACCAGCGGATCTCGAAATCCGCCTCGCCATCCATCGCCACCGCGAAGGCGGTCGCGGGCAGGTTGATCTCGCGTGCGATCGCCTGAAGCGTCTCCGCGTCGCGCCAGCGGTCGAGCCGGAGCACGCCCGCCGGATTGCCGGTGAAGGGGCCGTCGGCGAAGGCGTCGATGTGCCAGAAAGGCAGATCGCTCACGGGTAGAGCAGGCCCTCGTCCCAGCCGTCGCCGGTGCGCGTGAACAGACGGCGTTCGTGCAGCCGGTGCGCGCGATCCTGCCAGAATTCGATCCGCTCCGGCGCGACGCGGAAGCCCGACCAGTGCGGCGGACGCGGCACATCCTGCCCCTCGAACCGCGCCTCCATGTCCGCGAACTGGGCTTCGAACACATCACGCGACGGCAAGGGCTGCGACTGATCCGATGCCCACGCGCCCAGCTGCGAATCGCGGCCGCGTGTCGCGAAATAAGCGTCGGCCTCGGCCTCCGACACGCCGCTCACCGCGCCCTCGATCCGGATCTGCCGGCGGAGCGACTTCCAGTGGAACAGCAAGGCCGCCTTGGGGCCGTCGATCAGCTCGCGTGCCTTGCGGCTGTTGAGGTTGGTGTAGAAGACGAAGCCGCGCGCATCGTGGCCCTTCAACAGCACCATCCGCACCGAAGGCTGGCCGTCCGCCCCGATGGTCGCCAGCGCCATCGCGTTGGAATCGTTGGGCTCGGACGCCCGCGCCTCGGCATACCAGGCGTCGAACAAGGCAAACGGATCGTCCGCCATCAACTGAACGCCTGGATGCCCGTCTGCGCGCGGCCGAGGATCAGCGCATGCACGTCGTGCGTGCCCTCATAGGTGTTGACCGTCTCGAGGTTCTGCGAGTGGCGGATGACGTGATATTCGCCGGTGATGCCGTTGCCGCCGTGCATGTCGCGCGCGACGCGGGCGATATCGAGCGCCTTGCCGCAATTGTTGCGCTTGATCAGGCTGATCATCTCGGGCGCCATCTTGCCCTCGTCGAACAGCCGCCCGACGCGCAGCGCCGCCTGCAAACCGAGCGTAATCTCGGTCTGCATATCGGCGAGCTTCTTCTGGACGAGCTGCGTCGCGGCGAGCGGCCGGCCGAACTGACGGCGGTCGAGCGTATATTGGCGCGCGCGGTGCCAGCAATCCTCGGCCGCGCCCATCACGCCCCAGGCGATGCCGTAGCGCGCGCGGTTGAGGCAGCCGAACGGCCCGCCCAGCCCTTGCGCGTTGGGGAGAAGATGGTCCTCGGAGACCTCGACGCCTTCCATCACGATCCCGCCGGTGATCGACGCGCGGAGCGAGAGCTTTTCCTCGATCTTCGGCGCACTCAGCCCTTTCATGCCCTTTTCAAGCACGAAGCCGCGGATCTTGCCGCCATGCGCGTCGGACTTGGCCCAGACCACGAACACGTCCGCGATCGGCGAATTGGTGATCCAGATCTTCTCGCCGGTCAGCTTGTAGCCGCCGTCAATTTTCTCGGCGCGCGTGCGCATCCCGCCCGGATCGGAGCCGGCTTCGGGCTCGGTCAGGCCGAAACAGCCCACCAGTTCGCCCGCCGCCAGCTTCGGCAGCCAACGCATCCGTTGTTCTTCGGAGCCGTAAGCGTGGATCGGAAACATCACGAGCGACGACTGGACGCTCATCATCGAGCGATAGCCGCTGTCGACCCGCTCGATCTCGCGCGCGACCAGGCCGTAGCTGACATAATTCGCGCCGACGCCGCCATATTGTTCGGGCAAGGTGGCGCCGAGCAGGCCGAGTTCGCCCATCTCGTTGAAGATCGCGCGATCGGTATGTTCGTTGGCATAAGCTTCACGAATGCGCGGGGCCAATTTGTCCTGCGCATAGGCCCGCGCCGTATCGCGGATCATGATTTCTTCTTCGCCGAGCTGGTGTTCCAGCAACAGCGGGTCGTCCCATTGAAATACGCTTCCGGCGCTCACGCCTGACTCCATCGAATTTGGTGGGGTCTTATTACCCTTCGAGAATGCGCGGAAGAGCGCATTCCGCCGCACCGGCCCGCGCCCCCACCCGACCTCCCATAGCATACACTGGCTGGGAGGTCGGGTGGGGGCGCGGGCCGGTGCGGCGCTTCTCGAAAGCTACGCCTCCAATTCGATGTCCCAGTAAAGCCAGTCGCGCCAGGAGTCGTGCAGATAGTTGGGCGGGAAGCTCCGCCCATTCTCCTGCAACTGCCACGATGTCGGGCGGTAGGGCAGTTCGGCGATCTTCATGCCGGCCTGACGCGGCGTCCGTCCGCCCTTGCGGAGATTGCACGGCGCGCAGGCGGTCGAGACATTCTCCCATGTCGTGCGCCCGCCCTGCGCGCGCGGAATGACATGGTCGAAAGTCAGGTCGGCGAGCGTCCCGCAATATTGGCAGGAGAAGCGATCGCGCAGGAACAGGTTGAACCGCGTGAAGGCGGGATGCGCCGACGGGCGCACATATTGCTTGAGCGCGATCACCGACGGCAGTTTGATGGTGTGTGTCGGGCTTCTCACCTCGCGCTCATAATGCGAGACGATGGAGACGCGATCGAGGAACACCGCCTTGACCGCGGTCTGCCACGGCCAGATCGAGAGCGGGTAATAAGACAGCGGCGTATAATCGGCGTTCAACACCAACGTCGGGCAGCTATCCGGGTGTCGAATGAGATCAGGATGATACATGGAACGACCAAACCCTCCGCGTCGGCGGAGCGTACCGGCCAGGGATCGTCACTCGGTCCCGTCGCACGCGGGAGGCGAGGCCGTTGCCGCCACGTCTCCGTCGTCTCGCCGCCTGCCAGAGCGGCGTGACGTGAGCATGACAACATTCCCGCGACTCGCGGTCAAGCGGCGTTTTTTCCTGAGTCCAGAATTATGTGGCCAAATGTGATGGTGGTGTCGCGTTTCGCCCCCAGTCCGACCGGGCGATTGCACCTCGGCCATGCCTTTTCGGCGGTGTGCGCGCACGATCTGGCGCGCGCAGCAGGCGGGCAATTCCTGCTGCGGATCGAGGACATCGACGGCACGCGCAGTCGCGAGGCGTTCCTGGCGGGGATCGATGAGGATTTGCGCTGGCTCGGCCTGGCCTGGGACGGGGCGGTTTTGCGCCAATCGACACGGATGGCACTCTATGCCGAGGCGCTCGAACGGCTGAAGGCGATGGGGCTGGCCTATCCCTGCTTCTGCACCCGCGCCGAAATCGCCGCCAGCGCGAGCGCGCCGCATGGGAGCGAGGGACCGGTCTATCCGGGGACATGCCGGCCGCTGTCGGACGCAGAACGCGCGGCGCGGATGCACGAACCCCATTGCTGGCGGATCGACATGGCCGCCGCCGTCACGCTGACCGGGCCGCTGCGCTGGCATGACAAACCGGCCGGCTGGATCGAGGCCGATCCTCTCGCCCAGGGCGATGTCGTGCTCGCCCGCAAGGAAACGCCGACATCCTATCATCTCGCGGTCACGGTCGACGATGCGGCGCAGGGCGTGACCGATGTGGTGCGGGGCGTCGATCTGTTCGAGGCGACGCACGTCCACCGCCTGCTCCAGGCTCTGCTTGGCCTGCCCACGCCCCTTTACCACCATCACCCGCTGCTGGTCGGGCCGGACGGCAAGCGGCTCGCCAAGCGCAACTGCGCGCGTCCGCTCGCCGAACTGCGCGCCGAGGGCGCTGATCCGGGAGCATTGCTGGCGGCGCTGCGCAGCGGCCAAGTTCCGATTGGCGCAGCCGATGCCGAGGCCTAAAGCGGCTCTATGAAAACCTTCCTCTTCATCCTTATCGTCCTGGCCGCAATCGGCGCGGTTGTCTCGATCGTGCGCGGCGTGATCGTCATGTTGCGCGCCAACCGCGACGAGGTGGACGGGCATGGCGTCAGCACGTCCGGCCTGCAGCAGAACCGCATGATGTGGCGGCGCGTCCAGTTTCAGGCGGCGGCGGTCATTCTGGCGGTCCTGTTTCTGCTGATCGCGCGCGGCCACGCCGGCTGACCAATGGTCAAGCTCAACAAAATCTACACGCGCACCGGCGATGCCGGGCAAACCGGGCTGGTCGACGGATCGCGCGTCAGCAAGGCGCATCCGCGCATGGTCGCGATCGGCGATGTCGATGAGGCTAATAGTGCGATCGGCGTCGCGGTCGCCGCACTCGACGATGGCCCCGCGCGCGAAATGTTGACGCGCATCCAGAACGAGATGTTCGATCTCGGCGCCGACCTCGCCACGCCGGGCGAGGATTTTACGCCCGGCGAGATGACTTTGCGCATCACCGCCGCGCAGGTCGAGCGGCTCGAGCGCGAGATCGACGAAATGAACGAGGCGCTGAGCCCGCTCACCTCCTTCATCCTGCCCGGCGGATTGCCCGCCGCCGCTTTGCTTCATCTGGCCCGCGCGATCGTGCGCCGCGCCGAGCGGACCGCGGTCGCGGCGGCCGGCGAGGTCAGCCTGAATCCGCAGGCGTTGACCTATATCAATCGCCTGTCCGACCATCTGTTCGTGCTCGGACGGCTGATCAATATGGCAGCAGGTGGCGACATACTTTGGGTTCCCGGCGCAACACGGGGTTGATTGGGGCGTTGTCGCAACGATGTTAAAGGGGGAACGCGCCACCGTGGCGCTCGGCTGAAGGGGCATCCACATGGCCGCTCGCGCGCAGGACCTGACGGATCCGCTTGACCTCTGCGCCGCCTATCGGCGCACGCGCGATCTGTCGGTCGCGATCGCAGCGCCGTTATCCGATGCGGATGCGACGATCCAGCCGCATCCCGACGCCTCACCCGCCAAATGGCATCTCGCGCATACTACGTGGTTTTTCGAGACGTTCGTGCTGCGCGACCATGTCACCGGCCATCGACCCTATAACGAGCGCTACGCTTACCTCTTCAACTCCTATTACGAAGCCGAAGGCGCCCGCCACGCCCGCGACCGGCGCGGGATGCTCGCCCGACCCAGCCTCGACGAAATCCTGGCGTGGCGCGCGGCGATCGACGCGGCGCTGACCGATGCGCTGCCGTCGCTGCCGCCGGCGGCGCGCGATCTGGTCACGCTCGGCATCAATCACGAGCAGCAGCACCAGGAATTGATGCTGACCGATTTGCTTGCCGCGTTCGCTGCCAACCCGGTCGATCCGGCGGTGTGGAATCAGCCGCGCAACCAGCCCGCGCCGCTGGACGGCTTCGGCTGGAACGAAGGCATCACCGGCATCGTCGAGATCGGCCATGCCGGCGATGGCTTCGCGTTCGATAGCGAAGGGCCGCGCCACACCGAATTGCTTCATCCCCACGCGCTCGCCGATCGGCCGGTGACCAACAGCGAGTGGCAGGCCTTCATCGCCGACGGCGGCTACACCCGCCCGGACCATTGGCTGGCGGACGGCTGGGCGTGGGTGAAGCGCGAGGGCATCGAAGCGCCGCTCTATTGGCGCCGCGATGGCGAACATGACTGGTTGGGCTTCGCGCTCGACGGCCTGCGCCCGCTCCACCCCGCAGCCCCCGTTACCCACATCTCGCAATATGAGGCCGACGCTTATGCCCGCTGGGCCGGGGCGCGGCTGCCGACCGAGGCGGAATGGGAAAGCGCGGCGCAGGGTCTCGACCCCGCCGCCGGCACCCAGCTCGATTCCGCCGGACCGGTTCGCCCGCGCGCGGCGCGATGGAGCGATTCGCCCGGCCAGATGTTCGGCGACGTCTGGGAATGGACGGGGAGCGCGTTCCTGCCATTTCCCGGCTTCACCCCTGCTAAGGGCGCGGTCGGTGAATATAACGGCAAGTTCATGAGCGGACAGGCGGTGCTGAAAGGCGCGAGCTGCGCGACGCCGCGTGGCCACAGCCGCGCCTCCTACCGCAACTTCTTCTACCCCTGGCAAAGGTGGCAATTCACCGGCCTGCGCCTGGCGAAGGACCTTTAGATGCTGCGTAACGAGCATTTGGCCGACGATCCGGCCGCCGACGTGTCGCAGGCCGATCCCGCCTTCCTCGCCGACGTGCTCGACGGGCTGTCGCAGCGCAAGAAGGCGATTCCGGCGCGCTGGTTTTACGACCGGCGCGGCTCGGAATTGTTCGAGGAGATCACGCAACTCCCCGAATATTATCCCACGCGCACCGAAAGCGGCCTGCTCGCCGCGCACAGCGCCGATGTCGGACGGATCGCCGGCAAGGGCCGCGCGGTGGTCGAATTCGGATCGGGCTCGTCGCTCAAGACGCCGCGCTTGCTGTCGAGCGTCGCGCCCTCTTTCTATGTGCCGATCGACATATCGGGCGATTTCCTGCGCGATTCAGCCGCTGCTTTGGCGGAGAGCTTCCCGGGCCTGCCGGTCCTGCCGGTCGAGGCCAATTTCATGCATCCGGTGCAATTGCCCGCCGAGATCGCGGACGTGCCCAAGCTCGGCTTCTTCCCGGGTTCGACGATCGGCAATCTCGTGCCCCGATCGGGCGTGAACCTGCTGCGCGACATGATCGAGACGATGGGCGTCGGATCGATGCTGCTGATTGGGATGGACCAGGTGAAGGACACCGCCATCCTGATCCGGGCCTATGACGATCAGGCCGGCGTCACCGCCGCCTTCAACCTCAATTTGCTCGAGCGCATCAACCGCGAGTTGAGCGGCGACATTCCGCTGGATGCGTTCAAGCATCGTGCGATCTGGAACGATACCTGGAGCCGAATCGAGATGCATCTCGCGGCGACGCGCGATGTGAGCTTCATGATCGCCGGCCGCCATTTCGAAATGGGCGCCGACGAGACGATCCACACCGAGAACAGCCACAAATATACGCCGCGCAGCGGGCGGCAGTTGCTCGCAGCCGGCGGCTGGACACCACTGCGCGAATGGTCCGACGACAAGCAGATGTTTTCCTTGATCCTTGCCGAGGCCAAGCCCGAGCCGACGGCGCCCTGATAAACCTGCCCCGTCATCCCCGCGCAGGCGGGGATCCATAGGCTCTACCGTCCCGGCTCAATCTGGATCATGGAGGCTATGGATTCCCGCCTGCGCGGGAATGACGAAGCTTTAGAGGCGAGCGGGAATCTATGAAGACGATCGGTGTTATCGGCGCGGGCCAGATGGGCGCGGGCATCGCGCAGGTAGCGGCCGTATCGGGCTATCGCGTGCTGCTGTCGGACGTCAGCCTGGACGTGGCGGAAAAGGGCAAGGCCGGCATCGCCAAGCGCCTCGCCCGCGCGGTCGAGAAGGAGCAGATCGGCAAGACGGACGCCGAGGCCGCGCTCGAACGGCTGCAGCCGCAGGGCGAGCATGCCGCGTTCGCCGAAGCCGAGATCGTGATCGAGGCCGCGACCGAGCGCGAATCGATCAAGCGCGCCATCTTCGCCGAGGTCGGCAAGACGCTGCAGCCCGACGCGATCCTCGCCACCAACACTTCGTCGATCCCGATCACGCGGCTGGCGCAGGCCTCGCCCGATCCGGCCCGCTTCATGGGCGTGCATTTCTTCAACCCGGTGCCGATCATGAAGCCGATCGAGTTGATCCGCGGCCTCGCCACCTCCGACGAAACGGTCGCCCGGGTCGAGGCCTTTGCGCAGAGCCTCGGCAAGACCGTGGTCCACGCCAACGATGCGCCCGGTTTCATCGTCAACCGCGTACTGCTGCCGATGCTCAACGAGGCGATCTTCGCGCTGGGCGAGGGCGTCGCCACCGTGGCCGACATCGACGCGGCGGTCAGCCTCGGCCTCAACCATCCGATGGGGCCGCTCACGCTCGCCGATTTCATCGGGCTCGACACCTGCCTCGAAATCGCCCGCGTCCTGCACGAAGGCACGGGCGATCCCAAGTTCCGCCCCGCGCCCCTGCTCGTCAAATATGTCGAAGCGGGCTGGCTCGGCCGCAAGACCGGCCGCGGTTTCTACGATTATTCGGGTCCCGAGCCGGTGCCGACGCGCTGACGAATTTTTGATGACAGAAGCGCGTCATCCGTTACGCATGAGCTGATGGAAACATCCGCACCGGCCGTCCCGAAATCGCTGTTCGCCTTCTCGCTCTTCTATGGCGGCATGGTCACCACCGCCGGCGTGCTGGGGGTGAAACAGGTCGCGCTCGGGCCGCTTGCGGTGGAGGCGGGCATCTTCGCCTTCCTGCTGCTGGTAGTGATGGGCAGCGCGGTCGCCGAACTGCATGGCCGCAAGACCGCCGACACGATGGTGCGCTGGGGCTTCGTACCGCTGATCGTGGCCGCCTTGCTGATCCGGCTGGTGCTGGTGCTGCCGACCGATCCCGGCATGTACCCGCCCGCGGTCGCCGCCTTCCCGATCGTGGTCGGCCAGGGCGCGCGGATGATGATCGCGGGCCTGATCGCCTATGGCACGTCGCAGACGCTCAATGTGCTGATCTTCTCGAAACTCGCCGGCGGCACCGGCAAATTGGTGTGGCTGCGCGGGATGATCGCCAGCGCGGTATCGCAAGTGGTCGATACGTTGCTGTTCATCACCATATCCTTCTACGGCGAGCGGCCGATCCTGGGGCTGATGGCGGGGCAGATGCTGACCAAGGTCGTGCTTTCGGTCATCCTGGTGCCGTGGCTGATCACCTTGTTCGTCGCGTTGGGCCGCAAGCTCGACCGCGCCTGATCCGTCATCCCCGCGAAGGCGGGGATCCATAACCTCCAAACCGAGAGAATATGGATTCCCGCCTTCGCGGGAATGACGAAGTGGAAAACGGACGCTAAAGGCCCGATCATGACCGATCACGCGCCCGATCCCGCATTGCTGTTCAAGGCGGAAACGCTCGCCGAGGCGCTGCCTTATATGCAGCGTTACGCGGGCAGCACCTTCGTCGTGAAATATGGCGGCCACGCGATGGGCGATGCCGACGCGGCCGAGGACTTCGCCGAGGATGTCGTGCTGCTCAAGGCGGTCGGCATCAACCCGATCGTCGTCCATGGCGGCGGCCCGCAGATCGGCGCGGCGCTCAAGGCACAGGGG
>NZ_DATHFV010000080.1:0-4213 GCF_035317925.1 Sphingomonas sp. | reverse complement strand
GTCCGGCGCCTTGAGCACCATCAGCCCGGCGAATTTGTGGAAGGTCGGCTTGAGGCCGATCAGCGGCGACAATTCGCGCTGCAATTCGACCGCGAAGGTGGAGGACGTGTTGAGCGTCTCGCGCTGGGCAAGGTCGATCAGGATCGAAGAGACGTCGTTGCTCTCGCGCGAAAGGTCGATGCCATTGATCACGTCCGATTTGTTCTCGCGCGCGGCCAAGGCGGCTGCGACGCGGTCGGACGAGGTTTCGGACAGGGTGTAGATGCTGGCGCCGCGTGCCGTATTGTTAGGCGCGCTGTCGCAATGGACCGAGATGAACAGATCGGCGCGCAGCTGCCGGGCGATCTCGCGCCGTTCCTGCAGCACGAGGAAGCGGTCGTCGGAGCGGGTGAGCGCGACCCGTACTTTGCCGCTGTCGAGCAGTTCGTCGCGGATCGCACGCGCGATCTTGAGCGCGACGTTCTTCTCCTGCTCACCGCCATCGGACGAGGATGAACCCGGATCGTGGCCGCCATGGCCCGCGTCGATCACCACTAGAGGCGCATCGGCCCGCTTCGGCCCCTGCACGAGCGGCAACAGGAGGCGCGAGGGACGCGGCGGGATGACGGCGGTGGCGCTGTTGGGCACGCGTTCGGCCCCGGCCGGCGCGGCCAGGATCAGCAGCAAGGGAATAAATGGCCACGCGCGCATCGCGGTTAACCTATCAAAGACCAGAGTCTGTGTGAATCCCTAGCCTTGCATTGCGATTCGGGGACTTCGTCACCATATTATTGGTGCGGCAAGCCGCACGGGCGCGGCACCGGCCCACACCCCCACCTGGCCTCCCATCACGATACTGCCGTTGGGAGGCCGGGTAGGGGAGTGGGCCGGTGCCGCCCCGGCGTAGCCGAACCACTTTAGCGGAGCTTTCGGTTGCCGCGCCTGTGGGCCGATGCTACGCACTGACGGGTCCGGCATGGCGCGTTGCGTACCGTCCGCCGGTCCGCTCCGGCGCGAAACGCGCGGCCGGTGAGCCCAGGTTGAAGCTGCATGCACCATTTTTCCCCTCCAGCCCGTCGAGCCCAAGCGGCTTTCGACGCGCGCAGAGTGGGCTTGGCCGGACGCGAATATGCTCCGGATGGCGCTGCGGCAGAGGCAATTTTCTACAGCATCGTCGGGACGGGGGACGCGCCGCTGCGCGCCCACCCTGCGCCCTACCTTAATCGCGCCCGCCGCCGTTTGCCGGCCAGGACGGGCGCCCGGAGAATATTTGATGTCAATGCGCATGTTGATCGACGCGCGCCACCGGGAGGAAACCCGGGTGGCGGTCGTCAAGGGAAACCGCATCGAGGAATTTGATTTCGAGTCCGAAGAGCACAAGCAGCTCAAGGGGAATATCTACCTCGCCAAGGTAACCAGGGTCGAACCGTCGCTTCAGGCGGCGTTCGTGGACTATGGCGGCAACCGCCACGGCTTCCTCGCCTTCTCGGAAATCCATCCCGATTATTATCAGATCCCCAAGGAGGATCGCGAAGCCCTGCTCCGCGAAGAGGCCGAGCACGCCGCCGAGGAAGAAGCGCTGCGCGCCCGCGAGGAGGATGATTACGAGGAAGACTATGTTGAGGCCAATGAGCGCCTCGACGATGACGGCGGTCCGGAAAATCTGGATGCCGCCGAGGATCATGTTGACCAGGACGACGAGGATCAGCCGCCTGCGCCCAAGCCGACCGCGGCCGGCGGCGACGACAATGCGGTGGAGTCGCTGCGCCAGAAGCGCATGAATCTGCGCCGCCGCTACAAAATCCAGGACGTGATCCGCCGCCGTCAGGTGCTGCTGGTCCAGGTCGTCAAGGAAGAGCGCGGCAACAAGGGTGCGGCGCTGACCACCTATCTGAGCCTCGCTGGCCGCTATTGCGTGCTGATGCCCAACACCAGCCATGGTGGCGGCATTTCGCGCAAGATTTCAAACGCTTCGGATCGCAAGCGCCTGAAGTCGATTCTGGCCGAACTGAACCTGCCCCGCACGATGGGCTGTATCGTCCGCACCGCTGGCCTGCAGCGCACCAAGCCGGAGATCAGGCGCGATTTCGATTATCTCGCCCGGCTGTGGGACGAGATCCGCGACAAGACCCTTCATTCAGATGCGCCCGCAGAAATCTATCGCGACAGCGATCTGGTGAAGCGGGCGATCCGCGACATCTACAATAAGGATATCGACGAGGTGATCGTCGAGGGCGAGGAAGGCTATCGCGCGGCGCGGACCTTCATGAAGCTCCTGATGCCGACCCACGCCAAGAAGATCCTGCCTTATTCGGACGCGGTGCCCCTGTTCCAGCGCTTCGGCGTCGAGGATCAGCTGGCGGCGATGTACCAGCCGGTCGTCCAGCTGAAGTCGGGTGGCTATATCGTCATCAACCCGACCGAAGCCCTGGTTTCGATCGACATCAACTCGGGCCGTTCGACGCGCGAGCACAATATCGAGCAGACCGCGACCGCGACCAACCTCGAAGCCGCACAGGAAATCGCGCGCCAGCTGCGCCTGCGCGACATGGCGGGTCTGGTCGTGATCGACTTCATCGACATGGAGAACCACTCCAACAACCGTAAGGTTGAGAAGGCGATGAAGGAGGCGCTCAAGAACGACCGCGCCCGCATCCAGGTCGGCCGCATCTCCGGCTTCGGCCTGTTCGAAATGAGCCGTCAGCGCTTGCGCACCGGCGTGCTCGAAGCCTCGACCCGGACGTGCCCGCATTGCGACGGCTCGGGCTTCATCCGCACGCCATCTTCGTCCGGCCTGCAGGCGTTGCGCCTGCTCGAGGAGGAGGCCGCGCGTGGCCGCGGCTCGCGCCTGTCCTTGCGTGCGAGCCAGGAAGCGACGCTCTACGTGCTCAACCGCAAACGCGCCGAGCTCGCCGACATCGAAGAACGCTATGGCGTGCTGATCGAGGTGCTGAGCGATGGCCAGCCCGACGGATCGCGTATGACGGTCGAGGCTAGTGGCCCGCCGCCGAGCCATGCGCCGCGTTTGCCGCAACAGATCATCCCCGAGCCCGACGATGACATCATCGACGAGATCGAGGAGGAAGAAGAGGAAATCGAGGCGGCCGAAAGCCGTGGCGACCGCGAGGAAGGCGAGGGTGGCGCCACCCGCCGCCGTCGCCGTCGTCGCCGCCGTGGTGGTGGCCGCCGTGAAGAGGGCGGCGAGGGCGCTGGCGAGACCGAAGCTTCCGACGAGGAAGCGGAGGAAGGCGAAGAAGGCGCGCCTGCCGCCGAAGCCGCCGCCGACGACAATGGTGGCGAGGAGCGCCGTCGTGGCCGTCGTGGCCGTCGCGGCGGCCGTCGTCGGAACCGCAATGGCGACGCGCCGGCGCAGGCCGATGGCGCCGAGACGGTCGGGTCTGAAACGGCGCCCGCGCCGCAGCCGGCCGACGACGCTGGGGCAGAACCGGTAGGCGATAAACCGCGCCGCAGGCCGCGTGCCCGCAAGGGCGCCGAGGCGGTGGTGACCGAAGCGGTTGCAATCGCACCCGAACCCGCGCCGGAGTCCCCCGTCGCCGAGGAAGCACAGGCCAAGCCCAAGCGTTCGCGCAAGAAGGCGGTCGAACCTGCCGCAGAACCGGTCGAATCTGTCGCGGAAGCGGTGGTCGAACCGGTTGTGACGGAAGCCCCAGCCGCGCCTGAAACCGAAGCCGCGCCCGCGAAGCGCCGCCGTTCGACCAAGGCGGCTGCGGCCGAAGCGGTCGCCGAACCGGCGGTCGCGACTGCCGGCGATGCCGAGGGCGAAGAGCTCGACGAAAACGGCGCGCCGCGCCGCGGCTGGTGGCAGCGGACCTTCGGCGCTTGATGATCATGTCCCGCTCCGTCCTCGCGGGCGGGCGGGACGCCCGCTTTTCAGGCGCGGTTCAGCGCCGACCGGCTTGATGCGTTCGGCATGATTCCGCCCCGCCGCCTGTTCCGGATCGCCTGTGCGGCCCTGGTCGCGTTCACGCTGCCCGCCGAGCAGGCCTGCGCCCAAAGCCAGAATCAGGGCCCGTCGATCCTGCGCGACGCTGAGACGGAACAGTTCCTGGCCGATATTTCGGCGGGAATGGCGGTGTCGGCCGGGCTCACGCCGGGCGCGCTCAAGCTCTATGTGATCAACGATCCGGAGATCAACGCGTTCGTCGCGCAGGGCCAGATCATCTATATCAACTCCGGCACGATCGAACGCGCCGACAATGCCAACGAGCTGCAG
>NZ_DATHFV010000079.1:0-10655 GCF_035317925.1 Sphingomonas sp. | reverse complement strand
TCTCCTGCGGCGCGTTGTTGCGGGTGAAGCTTCCAGGCGTCGGCACATAGCCCAGCGCCGCGAGCGCCTGCAGCGTGCGTCCGGTGGTCGCGCTCAGGTTCGCGGGCAGGACGAGCTTGGTCGCGCTGACGCAGCAGCTGTCGTCCTCCTGCGAATAATCCGCGATCCAGCGCAGCTTGAAGTTGCTCGCCGGCGTCGCGAGCAACTGCACGCGGCCGCCATTGCGGCTTACGCTGTTGCCCGGCGTGTTCGTCTTGATGTTGGGCAGGGTGCCGTCGCGATGCGTGTTGAACGCGGTCACGCGGAAGGCGAGCAGCCCGTCCACCACTGGCCCCGTGATCGCGAGCCGTTCCTGATTGTAATTGTAATTGCCGCCCGACGCCTCGGCATAGACGCCGAAATCGAAGCTGGGTGCGCGCGTCGTGATGTTGACCACGCCCGCCGAGCTGTTGCGCCCGAACAAGGTGCCCTGCGGCCCGCGCAGCACTTCGACCCGATCGACGTCGATCAGGTCGGCGAGCGCCATGCCTGGCCGGCCGAGATAGACATTGTCGATATAGACGCCGACCGAGCTGTCGAGCCCGTCCGACGCGCTCGAAACGCCGATGCCGCGCAGCGCGACCGAGCTGTTGCGTGGATTGCTGTTATAGGCGGTCAGGCTGGGCGTCTGCTGTGGCAGGTCGGCGATGCTGTAGGCGCCGGTACGCTCGAGGTTGCCGCCCGAGAGCACCGACAAGGCCACCGGCACATCCTGCGCGCGCTCGACCTGATGACGGGCGGTGACCACCACTTCGG
This sequence comes from Sphingomonas sp., assembly GCF_035317925.1. Classification (GTDB taxonomy): domain Bacteria; phylum Pseudomonadota; class Alphaproteobacteria; order Sphingomonadales; family Sphingomonadaceae; genus Sphingomonas_I. The sequence continues at coordinate 9,860 of NZ_DATHFV010000079.1, read as the reverse complement.
CCGCGCCTTCGGCCAGCGCATTCCCGCCGTCGGCATCGCTTGGCGCCGGCGCCGCATCGGTGGTGCTCGCGGCTCCCGCCAGCTGCACGGCCTGCGCCGACGCACCCGCCGCCGCCAGCCCGGCGACAAGCGCCGCCGCGGATGCGGCATGGAAAAATCGACGCTGGTTCATGGTTCGCCCCTTCGCTTGGTTCAGGGCGCCGTTCCCTAATTCCCTAGTTTCCTAGTAGGGAACTATGTAATCTAGGGATGGCCTAAGTTTTTCTGCGTGGCTGCTTTTGCCGATCCGGCGCCATCCCATGCGTGCGGCAGGCCGCCGCTCAGGAGAGTCGCATGGCGAAGATCGGACGGTTCGAGGTGGGCGCACAAGGCTTTGGCGCCATGGGCTTGTCGAGCAGCTACGGCCAGGCCGACGATGCGGAATCGCTGCGGACTTTGCATCGCGCGATCGATCTCGGCATCACCTTCTTCGATACGGCGAGCGGCTATGGCGACGGCCATAATGAGCGGCTGCTCGGCCGCGCCATCGCCGGCAAGCGCGACCGCGTCATCATCGCCAGCAAGTTCACGCATCGCCGCGGCGGCGCGGGCGAATTGATCAGCGCGCGCGACGCGGTCGAGGCTAGCCTCAAGCGGCTCAAGGTCGACCATATCGACCTCTATTATCTTCACCGCGTCGATCCGCTGGTGCCGATCGGCCAGTCGGTAAGCGAGCTCGCCGAACTGCAACGGGAAGGCAAGATCGGCGCGATCGGCGTGTCCGAAGCCGACCCCGATCAGATCCGCCGCGCGCATGCGGTCGCGCCACTCGCCGCGCTGCAGAGCGAATATTCGCTGTGGACGCGTTATGTGGAGGCGGAAGTGCTGCCGACCGTGCGCGAACTCGGCATCGGCTTCGTCGCCTACAGTCCGCTCGGGCGCGGCTTCCTCGCGGGCAGCCTGCCGACCGAGGCGGACGACCGCCGCAACCTCCACCCCCGCTTCCAGCAGGACGCGATCGCGCAGAATGCGCGCCGCCGCCGCATCATCGAGGATGTCGCCGAACGACTCTACGTCACGCCCGCGCAGGTCAGCCTTGCCTGGGTGCTGGCCAAGGGCGTCGTGCCGATCCCGGGCACGCGCCACATTGCGCACCTTGAGGACAATGTCGCCGCCAACGAGATCGTCCTCGACGAAGATACGATCGCCGAACTCGAAGGCGCCTTTCCGCCCGGCAGCACCGCCGGCGAACGCTATCCGCCCGAGCAATTGAAGTTCGTTCCACGCGAACCCGCGCTCGCCTGATCCCTTTTCCCCGCAGCCAGAAAGGCGCAACCGATGAGCAGCGCAGCACAGCTACAAGAGCGTCAGTCCTATTCGCGTATCCAGGTCGAACCCGTCACCCCCACGATCGGCGCCGAGATTTCGGGCATCGATCTTTCCAGGGGCATCGATCCCGAGACCGCCGAGGAAATCCAGCGTGCGCTCCACGAATGGCGCGTCGTCTTCTTCCGCGACCAGATTCTGTCCAACGATCAGCTCAAAGCATTCGGCCGTGCGTTCGGTCCGCTGACGCCTGCGCACCCGATCGCCGACGGTCTTGAGGATCATCCCGAAATCTGGGAGCGTTCCGTCACCGAATATCGCACACGGCGTACCGTCAACGAGACCCTCCCGCCCGGTCGCATCCCGCCACGCGATTACAAGGGCTGGCATATCGACATCACCTTCGTCGCCAACCCCAACCGCTATTCGATCCTCTACGGCGTCGAGATACCGCCTTATGGCGGCGACACGATCTTCGCCAATCTGATTGAGGCCTATGAAGGCCTGTCCAAGCCGATCCGTGATCTCGTCGATGGACTGCAGGCGGTCCACCGCACCAGCAGCTACGACAGTGCCAGCCGGGGCCCGCGCCGCGACGGACTGCCGACCGGTCCCTTCACCGCGCTCCATCCGCTGGTCCGCATCCATCCCGAGACCGGCGAGAAACTTTTGTTCCTCAATCCGGGCACGACCAGCCACATCATCGGGCTGAAGGAGCGCGAGAGCCAGACCCTGCTTGATCTGCTCTATAGCGAGCTCACCCGGCCCGAATATCAGGTCCGCTTCCACTGGCGGCCGGGCAGTCTGGTGGTGTGGGACAATCAGGCGGTCGCCCATGCGGGGCCGATCGATTATTCCCAATTCACCGGTGCGCGTACCGTGCGCCGTATCACCGTCGCTGGTGAGCTGACCAAGGGGCCGGACGGCTTCGTCTCGCGGCCGCTGGAAGGCGATTTGTTCGGCGTGCTCGGCTGATGCCGCAGGCCGCGCCCTCGCGACGCACCGGCCCGATCGGGCTGGCCGCGTTCGTGATCGTCTCGATCGCTTTGCTGGTCGCGTTCGCGCCGGCGTGGCGCGAGGGCGCGGCGCGTGCGGCGCTCGATCTGAGCAAGCCGCTGCCGGACAAGGTGCCGCCCGGCGTAGTGCTGCGTGTCGGCGATCCGGTCACCCAATGGGTGTTCCAGCATGAGGGGTATGAGAAAAACCTGCCGTTCAAGATCGAATGGGCGCAGATCACGGGCGGCCCGGACGTGACCGAGGCTTTCCATGCCGGCGCGCTCGACGTCGGGCTGGGCGCGAGCGTGCCGCCGATCCATGCCACCTGGACCGGCATTCCGGTGCGGATCGTGGCGTTTCGCGACTATGCCGACCCAGGCCATCACCAGGCCTGGGTGTTCGGGGTCTCTCCGAAGTCCGGCATCCGTTCGATCGCCGACTTCCGGGGCAAACGCATCGCCTTCAGCCCAAGCCAGGTGCAGGCGGTGGTCGTGCTGCAGACGCTGCAGGCGGCGGGGCTCAAGCCGAGTGACGTCACCCTCGTCGAGCTGCCATCCAGCATCGGCGGCGACGTTTACACCAGCGCGCTCGCGAGCGGCGAAGTCGATGTCGCCCCGCTCGGCGCGGGTATTGTCGCCGAGCGCTATATCCGCAAATTCGGCGGCGACGGCGCGCGCCTGGTCAAGCATCCGCCGTTCCGCGACGATGCGGTCGTCGCCTATGTGCCGGAAACGGTGCTCGCCGATCCGGGCAAGGCCGCCGCGCTCAAGGTCTTCATCCATTATTGGGGGCTGGCGCAGGCGTGGATCAACACGCACCCGGAGGAACTGGCGCAGGGCTATTATGGCCAGCATCAGGGCCTGCCGATCGACGACGGGCGGCTGATCCTCGCCGCGACCGGCAAGTTCAACGTGCCGCGCGATTGGACGCGCGCGCAATCGGTCGAGCAGGCCGCGATCGACCTGCTCGGGCGCCAGACCGGCCATCCCCGGCTCGATGCCGCCACCCTGTTCGATCCCCGCTTCGAAACCATCGCCGCCGACGCGGCGGGAGGACGCGCATCATGAACGCCCTTTCCGGAGAGATTTTCCCGGCCCCGCCTGTGGTGGTGCCGGTCCGGCAGCGCCGTCCGCTCGGCCCGGGCAAGCCCAGCCGTAACGGCCATCTGCTCGGGCCCGGTTTGCTCTTGCTCTACTGGGCGGTACTCTCGGCGACCGGCTGGCTCGATCCGCGCACCTTGCCCGCGCCCTGGACCGCGGTCACCGCTGCCGCGGAATTGCTGCGCGAAGGCCGGCTGCAGACCAATCTCGCCGTGTCGGCCGCGCGCGCCGCGACCGGCCTGCTGGTCGGCGGCGCGGCCGGCGTGCTGCTCGCCTTCCTGTCGGGGCTTTCGTTGCTCGGCGGCTATGTCATCGACGGCATCGTGCAACTCAAGCGGGGCATCCCGATCCTCGCTTTGATCCCGTTCATGGTCCTGTGGTTCGGGATCGGCGAGCCGATGAAGGTCGCGGTGATCGCGGTCGCGGCTTTCTTCCCGATCTATATCCAGACGCACAGCGCGCTCCGCGCGATCGACCTGCGCTATGTCGAGCTGGCGGAAACGCTGGGGCTCAGCCGCGCGCAATTCCTCACCCGCATCATCATTCCGGGCGCGCTGCCCGGTTTTTTGCTGGGCCTGCGGTTCGGCGCGACCGCCGCCTGGCTGGCTTTGGTCGTGGTCGAACAGCTCAACGCCACCAGCGGCATCGGCTATATGGTCACGCTCGCGCGCAACTATGCGCAGACCGACGTGATGCTGGTCGGCCTCGTCGTCTACGCCTTGCTCGGCTTTGGCACCGACAGCGTGATCCGATGGGGCGAGCGGCATTTGCTCACCTGGCGCAGGACGCTCGGCGCATGAGCGCGCCCGCCGTCCGCATCCGCGATCTTGTCCGCAATTTCACGCTGAAGGGCGTGCTCAACGGGGTCGATCTGGAGATCGCGCCGGGCGAATTCGTGGCCCTGCTCGGCCGCAGCGGATCGGGCAAGAGCACCCTGCTGCGTGCGCTCGCCGGGATCGATCATGAGGCCGAGGGCACGGGCGAGATCGTCCTGCCCCAACGCACTGCCGTCATCTTCCAGGATGCGCGGCTGCTGCCGTGGATGAGGGTGCTCGACAATGTCGTGCTCGGCCAAACCGGCGCCGAGGCGCGCCGTCGCGGCGGCGAGGCGCTGGCGGAGGTCGGCCTCGCCGGGCGCGAACGATCCTGGCCGCATGAATTGTCTGGCGGCGAGCAACAGCGCGTCGCGCTCGCGCGGGCGCTGGTACGCGAACCCGCCTTGCTGCTGGCCGATGAGCCCTTCGGCGCGCTCGACGCGCTCACCCGCGTCCAGATGCACGGCCTGCTTCGGCAACTCTCCGAACGCCACCATCCGGCCGTGCTGCTGGTGACGCACGACATCGATGAGGCCATCCTGCTCGCGGATCGTATCGTGATGCTCGACGATGGGCGATTGCTGGCCAGTTTGCCGGTTGTGGCGTGGGAGGGACGTTTGGGGGAGCTGCGCAGCCACCTCCTCGAGTTGCTCGGTGTAGGCTAAACTCCCTCTCCCCGGCGGGGAGAGGGCTGGGTGAGGGGGAGCGAGCCGCAGGCGAGCGCTCAACCTCGAAGTGGGCCACCCTCACCCAACCCTCTCCCTCAAGGGAGAGGGCTTTGCGTTCGGTGAAAACCAACCTAACCCTGCGTTCTGACCAGCTCGACGATATCGAAATCATAGCGCAGCCAGCCGCGATTGGCGGCGGCCTCCACCGCCGCGGTCTTCTTCTTTTTCGCCTCGGCCAGCGATTTGGTGTGGCCCCAGAATATCTCGGGCGGTCCATCGCCGAGATAGGCGACGATCCGCCAATAATGGGTGAATTCGGTCGCGGTCGGGCCGATCGTCTTGACGTAGCCGTCCGGCAATGTGGCCGTCAGATAATGTTTCTTCTTCGCCATCGCGGTTCGATAGCCGATCTGCGCCGTCGATCCAGGTCGCGAACTCAACGGCTGCTATCGGATGGGGGCTGAATGGCGGAGATTGGGTGGTTAGCGGCCCGTCGGCTTTGAGGGAGGAAAAAGTGGAAAGCGGACGAAGGGCGCCGTAAACCGATGCGATGAGTGACGATCCGGTTCTGGCCCGCATGTTACGCGTTAAGAGTGGCCTACGTGCGGGTGGCTCGTCACCGCATCACGAGGTGATTGCCACCTATTGGACGCGAAGTGAGAATGCGTTGTTCGCGTTTTGCCGCGACGGGTTGCTACTCGATCCCGAAGGCGTGCAGCGCTTTATTCCCTTCGTAGTGATTGCGGACGCGGGCTATTACAATCGAGACATGGTGGAGCGGGCCAAGCGGATGAGGCTTGGCAGCACGCCTGAACCGCTGTCGATTACTCTGACCAGCGGCGAGGTGATCGATCTACCTTTGAATGTCCACGATGATGGAATGCCCGACCTGCTGACTATCGCCGGGCTGATCGAGCAGCGAGTTCGCATTTTCCAAGCTGAGCAACGACGAGAAGGGTGCCACAGGAAAAGTCTGAACTGACGACCGTTACCGGGCATCGTCGCCGGAGCTCAGCAATGTCCGTGTTGGGGTCGTGAACGGTCTGGCCGCTTGTCGCTCATTTCGCTTAGGAGGGTAGATGATTGATTTGAAAGGTCTGCGGCCGCCGCTGGTTGGACTTTGCGCGCTCGTGCTGTGCGGAAACGCCGTCCCGACTTCACCCAATGCACTCGCGGAGCGATCCGACTTGATCGCGGAAGTGGTCGTAACCCGATTGAACGAGCCGCATCCTTTGCCTCAGGGGCCGCCACTCGCATGTCACCGTGCGGAGGTCAGTCGTGTATTGAAGGGCCACTCCGCCAATGAGATTCTCGTTTGCGATCCTGGGGTAGCTGAATTTACACCACCGACCCCAAGGCTTGGTCAGCGCTACAGAATGTACCTTAAGCGATCGTCCGACGGCTTCTATCTGCCATTCTCATACGAGAGTTTTCGTCGGCTCCCAGAGATGCATCCTTAGGATCGGTTTCGGGCTGTAATCGCCCACTAGTGGGCGAAAGCCGACGCCGCTTCTAGAATCTGGACCTAGTTCACCGGCACGGGCGGGATTTTGCTCGCCACCAGCTCGCTCGTCTTGCGCTCGATCGACCACAGGACGCGCGGCGCGGCCGGGTCCCAGCCGATCGCCTGGCCGTCGGTCGGGATCGCGATCGTCGCGACCAGCTCCAGCGTGCTGCCTTCCTTGGGCACGCGCAAGGCGTAGAGTTCGGGCCGGTCATGGCCGGTCACATAGAGCAATCCGTCATCGCCCCATGCGCCGCCCGACGCGCTTTTCGGCGCCATGCGCGCCATCACCTCGGCCGGGAAATGCCATTGCCCGATCTCCTGCCAATCGCGGTCGTAGCGGATCAGGATCGTGTAGCGATGGTCGCGGCCGGGCGTGCCGCCATGCCCGTCATAATTGGCGAAACAGGCCCACCAGCTGCCGTCATGCTGCACCACCCAGGTCAGCGACCCATGGTCGCCGTCCAGCACCTGGGTCGAGATGTGATTCAGCTTCTTCGCCTCGAACCGCTCGATCATGCTCCGCATCGGCAGGCCGGGGAAATTCGATCCCGCGCAGACCAGCAATTTCTGATCCATCGTGCAGCTATTGATGTGCGGATACTGCGTCTCGTCCCCATCCCAGCGCGTCACCTGCTTGCCGGTGGCCGGATCGATCTGCGCGATCGAATGCGTACCGATCGCGTAGAGGTAATGGCCGTCGGAGGCGACGCCCTGATCGGCATCGCCGCCGGGCACGCGCTTGATCTCCGTCGCCTGGAGGGAGAGCGCCGCGAGGATGGGGAGGAGGATGATCATCAGAATTTGACCGATACGCCACCATAGAAGGTCGAGCCATAGCGTTCGTTCTGGATCAGCCAGTTGGGATTGCCGCCCTGATATTGCCGGGTCGGCTCGTCGGTCAGGTTCTGGGCCTCGAAGAAGATCCGCACGTTGCGCAGCACGGCGACGCTTGCCTTGGCGTCGAGCCGGCGCAGATCGTCATTATACTGGTCGTTATAGGACGGCGATCCGACCGCGAGCAAAGCATGGCCGGTATTGTGGTAGGCGATCGACGCCTCGACCGGGCCCTTTTGGTAAAAGAGCTCCGCGCCATAGAGATACTTGGACTGGCTCGGGAAAGTCGATTTGCGCCCGTCGGGCAAAGTCAGCGTCGAATCCGTGAGCGTGCCCGTCAGCTGGATGCCGAAGCCCGACAGCAGGCCCGGCAGGAAGGTGAATTGCTGCTGATACTGGGCCTCGATCCCCTTGATCGTGCCCTTCACCGCATTGAATGGCTGGCTGATGTTCAGCGTCGGATAGGTCACGCCCTGGAAGGTCGTGTTGGTCAGCACCGTGGCCTGGGTGAAGATCGGGTTGGCGATGCGCTTGTAGAAGGCGCCCGCGCTCAACAGGCCGCCGCGCGCGAAATACCATTCGGCCATCGCGTCGAAATTGTCCGCGCGATACGGCTTGAGGTCGGGATTTCCGAGCGAGACCGCCGCGTTGATATTGTCGATCGTGCCGCCCGGGGAGAGCGAGGCATATTCCGGCCGGCCGAGGCTCTTCGAATAAGCGAGGCGGATGATCGTCTGGTCCGAAGGCGTGATCTTCACCAGCAAGGACGGCAGCCAATCGTCATAATCGTGATTGCGCGACGCCGGGGTCACGCTGGTGCCGGTCAGCTGGAAGCCGGTGATGTCGAGCTTCGTGTGCTCGTAGCGCAGGCCCGGCACGACGGTGACGATGCCGAACTTGAGACTGCCCATCGCATAGGCTGCGGCGACATCCTCGGTCAGCGTGAAGTCGGCGGTGGTATTGTTGAGCAGGGTGGTCGCCGCATCGAGCGGCATCAGCGCCCCGCCCAGATTCTGGTCGGTGAACGTCTTCAAGGCATCGATGTTGAAGGTCGGGCCGTTCGAATAGCATTGGCTGGTGTCGGCGCTGTTGGGATAGACGCACAGCGCGGGGCCGCCGAGGCCATATTGGCCGAGCGTCCAGCGGTTGGCCGTGGCGGATGCCCGGACCCAGGTCGGCAGATCCTGATCGAAGTCGCGATCGGTATCGCGATATTTCGCGCCGAACTGCAGGAAGCTGCCGCCGCCCAGATCATATTTGCCGTCGATCTTGCCCTGCCAGATCTTCTCCGTGTTGAGCTGATGCTGTTCCTGATATTGGCGGAACTGCAGCTGGCTGTCGGAGCATTCGGTCACCGGCGCGGCCGAATAGACCTTGTCGGTGAAGTCGAAATTGACCGTCCCCGGATTGCAGCGGAACTGCCACAGCGGATATTTATCGAGCGTCTGGTTGCGGCTGTAGGCGCCTTCATAGTCCAGTTTGAGCGCGCCGGTTTCGGTCGAGCCGCCGACGATGCCCGTCGCCAGATACTTGGATTTGTAATCGAGCCGCAGATCCTCGCGCCGCTCCGGCCCCGCTCCGGTGACGGTGCCGGTCAGCCCGTCGGGATTGAGCGTGAAGGCGGGACTGCCGACCAGGGCCGCGGTCGAGAAATCGAGCCGGTAGCGCGGGCGGATCTCATCCTCGGTGAACTTGGAATAGATGCCGCGGACATAGAAGGTCTGCGTTGAACTGGGGTGCCAGTCGAGCGAGCCGGTCGCGCCGAAGCGTTTCCGGTCGAGCGAATATTCGGTGTATTTGAGGTTGTCGGGCACGCCGCCGCGCGCGAAGCGCGGGTCCGGCCGCCAATTGTCGGGGTAGAAACCCTCGCTGTTGAAGTCGCGATCCGAATAATTGACGCCGAGCGTGATGCCCCATTGCTCATCCGGGCCAAAGCGCTTGGCGACGCTGGCATCGCCCTGGACCGGCACCTTGTCGTTCAGCTGCTGCTTGCCGGCCTTGCCGCTGACCGCGAAGGAGAAATCCTCCTTGAAGTCGAACGCGGTCTGCGTGACCAGGTTGATCGTGCCGCCGATCCCCTGGCCGTCCATGTCGGCGGTCTTGACCTTGGCGACCTCGACCCGGTTCAAAAGCTGGCCCGAAACAATGTCGAGGGGCAGCGATCGGGTGGTCCCGTCGGGGTTGCCGATCTCAATCCCGTCGATCGTGTAATTGTTGAGGTTGGACGGCACGCCACGGATCGCGACATAGCGGCCTTCGCCCTGATCGTAGGTCACGCCGACGCCGGGCAGATGCTCGACCACCTCGGCTACGTTGCGGTCGGGCAGGCGGCCGATCTCGTCGGCGGCGGCGACATCGAGCACGCCCAGTGCATCGCGCTTGGCCTGGATCGCGCGCTGCTGGCTGGCGCGCTGGCCGGTGACGACGATGTCGGCGTCACCGGGGGCGGGCGGTGCCGCATCCTGGGCAAAAGCGGCGGTGGCAAGCGCGGACAGCGCGACGGCAGTGAGAAGGCGATGAAGCCTGGCTGTTTTCCCCGTTTTGGAGGCAGCTAGCTCCGCATCATGACAGCGCTGTTCCGCTTCGATGACGCTTGCGGGACTCTTTCATGAAAAGCGCCTGGCCCGCGCGAATA
>NZ_DATHFV010000078.1:0-4111 GCF_035317925.1 Sphingomonas sp. | reverse complement strand
CGACGACAAGGAGCCGATGTACAATGTCGACAGCTGGGCGGGCTACAATGCCCCGCGCGAGCGCGTGCTGGAAAGCTTCAAGGGGCTCGGCAACGTCGTCGTGTTGACCGGCGACGAGCATCAGAATTGGGTGGGCGAACTGCGCCGCGACCATGGCAAGGGTGAGGCTGTGGCGGTAGAGTTTGTCGTAACCTCGATCTCGTCCGACGGCGACGGCGGCGACACGCGGCCCGGCATGGACGAGGTGATGGCCGAAAACCCGTTCCTGAAGCTCTATAATTACCAGCGCGGCTATGCGCTGTGCGAGGTGACGCCCGACGCATGGGAGACGAAGCTGCGCGTGCTGGAAAAGGTGACCCAGCCGGGCCTGCCGATAACGACACGCGCCACCATCACCGTGCCGCACGGCAAGCCCGAGCTGCATATTGCTTGAGAGGGCATTTGGGCCTGACGCGAAAAGGGCGGCGCAGGCTGACCTGGCCGCCCTTTCGAGAGCAAGCAGCGCGGCCGAAGCCGCGCCTAAATCAAGAAGCGAGCACGGCGGCAAGCCGCCTTGGGGCTTACTTGATCTTGGCTTCCTTGAAATCGACGTGCTTGCGCACGACGGGATCGTACTTGCGGAAGGACATCTTCTCGGTCTGGTTCCGCGGATTCTTCTTCGTGACGTAGAAGAAGCCGGTGTCGGCCGAGCTGACGAGCTTGATCTTGACGGTGGTCGGCTTGGCCATGACCCAAATTCCTGCGCTATCTGAAGGCCGCCACCAAAGGCGCGCCAAAAAATAAAGCGGCGTCGCCGCCGCTCGATCGGTGGGCGCTTTGCCGTCGTCACGCCTGAAAGTCAAGCGATGCAGCGTCGTTCGCCTGTCTTAATCACACGGTAAGTACCTTCATGGCAGTCTCCGGTCCAGGAGAGCATAGGGGCACTGAGTCATGAAGCCGGAGAAGGCGCAGACTAACCTCGAACAGGCGATCGGCGCGCTGGCGCGCGATCTGCCCAAACTGGCGCCCCAGGAGGCGTGTGCGCGCCTGGGCTGGCTCAAGCGTCAGGCCGTGCAGGAAGGCGCCTTTCCGGCCGCGATGGTGGCCGCCGGGCTCGCCAGCGCGATCACGCTGCAGGGCCGGAATGTCCCGCTCAAGACCTGGCTCGACGCCTTGTCGCTCGCGGCGGGCTGTGGACCCGAAAATTCGGAGGCCGGCCCCTTGCTGCTGGCGACGATCGGGGTCCGTTTCGCGGCCTGAGCGCTCTCGCCGATCATTCTGATCAAGATTATTGAGGAAGCCGAATCCATGATTCGGTGTTTAGGGTTTCCGACCCTGTTCCTCGTTGTTTGATTGGAGATTGTCATGGCCGACACCCCCGCGCCCAAGCTCGCCACCCCCACCGACCTGCCGTCGAACGAGCTTTCCAGCGTCGCGGACGCCTTGAACGCATCGCTGGCGGATTGTTTCGCGCTCTATTTCAAGACGAAGAACTTCCACTGGCACGTCTCCGGCCCGCACTTCCGCGACTATCACCTGCTGATGGACGATCAGGCGGCGCAGATTTACGCGATCACGGATGCCATCGCCGAGCGCGTGCGCAAGACCGGCAACACCACCTTGCGCTCGGTCGGCGACATCGCGCGCCACCAGACGATCAAGGACAATGACAAGCCGTTCGTCAGCGCCGCAGACATGCTGAGCGAGCTGCGCGACGACAATCTCAAGCTGGTCGAAAGCTTCCGCAAGGTGAAGGAGCTGGCCGACGAGGCCAAGGACAATGCCACCAGCGGGATCGTCGATACCTGGACGGACGAGGCCGAAGAGCGCGCCTGGTTCCTGTTCGAGGCAAGCCGGAAGGCCTGAACCTATCAGGTAAGACCTTGATTCACGGTTCAGGCATCCACCTGAACCGATCAAGGTCGCGGGAACAGCAGATCGGGAAAGTCGTTGAGCAGCCGAAAGGGGTACTTTCATGCTCAGATTGGCAATCATCTTCCTGGTGGTCGGGCTTATCCTCGGCGCGCTTGGTTTTGGTGGGATCGGCGGCGCGTTCGTCGAAATCGCCAAGATCCTGTTCTATATCATGATCGCGTTGTTCGTGATCTTCCTCGTCCTGGCCCTGATGGCCGGCAAGGCAGTGACCTGACGGTACCGAACCCTTCGAAAAAGGGGCAGGGCGGCACGATGTGCCGCCCTTTGTCGTTCTAGAGACGGACGATCATGCGCGACTTTTCCCAGCTCCTCGACGGTCTCGTCTACACCCGCTCGCGCAACGCCAAGCTGAAGCTGATCGCGGACTATCTGCGCGAAACCCCCGATCCCGATCGCGGCTGGGCGATGGCGGCGCTGACCGGCGGGCTCGATCTGCCTGGGGTCAAGGCGTCGGCGATCACGGCGTTGGTCGACGAGCGCGTCGATCCGGTGCTGTTCGCGATGAGCCGCGATTTCGTCGGCGATCTCGCCGAGACCGCGGCTTTGCTGTGGCCCAAGCCCGGAGGCATGCCGCCCGAGGTGGATAGCGGCACGCTGCGGCTGTCGGCGGTGATCGAGCGGCTGATGACGCTCGGCCGGAGCGAAGCGCCGCGCGCTCTGGCCGAGATGCTCGACCAGCTCGACGCCTCGGGCCGTTTCGCCTTGCTCAAGCTCGCGACCGGGGCGTTGCGCGTCGGCATCTCGGCGCGGCTAGCCAAGACCGGGTTCGCGCAAGCGTTCGATCTCGACGTCGATCAGGTCGAAGAGGTCTGGCACGGCCTGCGCCCGCCTTATCTGCCCTTGTTCGCGTGGGGCGAAGGCACCGGCGCGCAGCCGACGCCGGCGGACGTGCCCGTCTTTCGTCCGTTCATGCTCGCGCATCCGCTCGAGGATCTGCGCGTCGACCTCGCCGAATATGCGGCCGAATGGAAATGGGACGGAATCCGGGTCCAGCTCGTCCATGTCGGCGGGCAGACGCGGCTCTACAGCCGGGCGGGCGACGATATCACGGGCAGCTTCCCCGATGTCGCGGCGGCGTTCGCGTCGGCGGGCGTGCTCGATGGCGAGTTGCTGGTGCGCGGCGAGACGCAAGGCGGCGGGATCGAGCATGAAGGCGCCGCCAGCTTCAACGCGTTGCAGCAAAGGCTCGGCCGCAAGAACGTGTCGGCCAAGATGCAGGCGGATTATCCTGCCTTCGTCCGCCTCTACGACATCCTGTTCGACGGCGGGGAGGATGTGCGCGGTCTAAACTGGACGGCGCGCCGGGCTCGGCTGGAAAGCTTCGTCCGCAAGCTGGATTCCACGCGCTTCGACCTGTCGGCGCTGATCGAGGCCGCCGATTTCGATGCGCTCGGCGAGATACGCGCCGGTGCGCGCGACGCCGCGATCGAGGGCGTGATGCTCAAGCGGCGCGATTCCGCCTATATTGCCGGTCGGCGCATCGGGCTGTGGTACAAATGGAAGCGCGATCCGCTGACCGCCGATTGCGTGATGATGTATGCCCAGCGCGGCCACGGCAAACGATCAAGCTATTATTCGGATTACACATTCGGCTGCTGGACCGCGCCGCCCGAGGAAGGCGGCGAACTGCTGCCGGTCGGCAAGGCCTATTCAGGGTTCACCGACGAGGAATTGAAATGGCTCGACCATTTCGTCCGCACGCGCACGATCGAACGGTTCGGCCCGGTGCGCGAGGTCGAGAAGAGCCTGGTGCTGGAGGTCGCGTTCGATTCCGTCCATGCCTCCAAACGACATAAATCGGGCCTGGCGATGCGTTTCCCGCGCATTTCCCGCATTCGCCGCGACAAGCCTGCACACGAGGCGGATTTGATCGCGACTTTGCAACGGATGATCTAGTCAAAGTGAACCTTTGTGTAGCGCCGCGGACACAGTCAGGTGCCCGGAAACAAATTATTTTTTCCGCGCGCAACCTTGCCGCCGACGGGAAGTTTCCCAGAAATCGTTTCACGTTCGAAAACTTCTAACTCGCATTGGTTCGAACGGCCCGCTAGAAGGCGGCCAATGCAAAAACACAAAGGGAAGAACATGGGCGTTGCCGAATTTTCGCGCCAGCTCTCCCGCAATGACCGAGCCGACCTTGTCGCTTATGGGCGAGAAGTCATTGAAACCGAAGCCGAAGCGCTTGGTTCGCTGGTCG
>NZ_DATHFV010000077.1:0-5877 GCF_035317925.1 Sphingomonas sp. | reverse complement strand
TTGGGCGAGCCCGGCCCGCCCGCCTCGACATAATCGGGATCCCAGCCATTCTGCAGATAGACGATCTGCACCCCGGCTGCGCGCGCGGTATCGAGCACGGCCGCGATCTTTTCGATCGTGCCGGCCGCACCGGCGATGTCGAAGCCGGCCAGATCGACATAGCCGCCGGGCGAAGCATAGGCATTCTGCATGTCGATCACGACCACCGCCGTCTGATCGGCAGCGAGGCGCAACGGCTCCGGCCGCGCGGGTAAGGTGACCATGCGCCCTGACGGCGCAAGTGCGGGCTCAACGATGCCGCCGTTCTGCTGCATTCGCGAGATCGTGGCGGTTTCGGCGCGCGGCTGCAAGATATTGTCGCTGATGGGAGTGGAAGTCGCCGATCCGATACCTAGATGACGCGCCTCACATTTCGGCCAAGGATCCTCCATGCGCACCAACCGCCTCGGCAATACCGGCCTGATCGTTTCCGAACTCGCGCTCGGCACCATGACCTTCGGCCAGACGGAGGGGCGGTTCGCGGCGATCGCCGGGCTCGGCCAGCGCGAAGCCGATGCGCTGGTTCGGGCAGCGACCGATGCCGGGATCAATTTCATCGATACCGCCGATGTCTATTCGGAGGGCAAGTCGGAAGAGATTACGGGTCAGGCGCTCCGCAACCTGGGGCTGCGCCGCGACGAGGTGGTGATCGCGACCAAGGCGCTGGGCGCGATGGGGCCAAGCCAGAATAGCCGCGGCGCGTCACGCTATCACATCATGGACGCGGTCGAGGCGAGCCTGAAGCGGCTCCAGCTCGACCATATCGATCTCTACCAGATCCATGGCATCGATCCGGTCACGCCGGTCGAGGAGACAGTGCGCGCGCTCGACAATCTCGTCCAGCGCGGACTCGTCCGTTATGTCGGCGTGTCCAACTGGCCGGCCTGGCAGATCAGCAAGGCGATCGGGGTTGCAGATCGCTGGGGCCTCGCCCGGTTCGAGAGCCTGCAGGCCTATTACACCGTCGCGGGACGCGATCTCGAGCGCGAGCTGGTGCCGATGATGCAGGCCGAGAAGATCGGGCTGATGGTGTGGAGTCCGCTCGCGGGCGGGCTGCTGTCGGGCAAATATAGCCGCGAGGACGAGAGCAAGGGCGACGGCCGCCGCGCCAGTTTCGATTTCCCGCCGGTCGATCGCGATCGGGCTTATGCCGTGATCGACGCGATGAAGCCGATCGCGGAGGCCAAAGGCGTATCGGTCGCGCAGATCGCGATCGCGTGGCTGCTGCATCAGCGCGTCGTCACTAGTGTGATCGTCGGCGCCAAGCGCGAGGATCAGCTCCGCGACAATATCGCCGCGACCGAGGTTTCGCTGGGCGAGAATGACCTCAAGGCCCTGGACGAAGCGAGCAAGCTTCCGCCCGAATATCCCGGCTGGATGTTCGGCGTGCAGGGTGCTTACCGCGACGGCGCGGTCAGCCCGCGCCGCCGGTGATGCTTTCGCCGGGGAACAGCTATTCGTATCTGAGCGCCAGGATTGGATTGGCGCGCGCCACCCGGAAGGCGTGGCTGGCGATCGTGGCGATCGCGATGCCCAGCGCGAGCCCACCCGCGAGCAGGAAGGGTAAAGGCCCCAACCCGACTCGCTGATCGAAATTGTTGAGCCAGTCGCGCATCACCCACCAGGCGACCGGCCACGCGATCATGTTGGCGATCAGCACCGGCCGGCTGAACTGCCACACCAGCAGCTGAACGATGTCGCGGGTGCGGGCGCCCAGCACCTTGCGGATGCCGATCTCCTTGGTGCGCCGTTCGGCGGTGAAGGCGGCGAGCCCGAACAGGCCGAGGCAGCCGACGATCACCGACAGCAACGCAAAACCGGCGAACAATTGCCCACGAGCGGTGTCGGCCTGATATTCGTCGCGCAATATCTCGTCGGCGAAATCGGCCTGGAACGGCACTTGCGGCACCAGCCGGTTCCACACGCCCTGGACCTCGTCGCGCAATTTGTTGGGCGCGATGCCGGCATAGCGGATGTCGATATTGGTGAAGCCGTTCTTGGCCGCCAGGAACAGGATCGGCTGCAGCGGATCGTGCATCGAGCGGAAGCGCGCATCCTGGACCACGCCGATGATCGTGACCGGAACCAGCCCGATCTCCCTGAGCGTGAGACCGCCCATGAGGTTCTTGCCGATCGCCTCCTGCGGCGTGTGGAAGCCCAGGCGATGCGCCGCGCTTTCGCTGATGATCGCATTGGCGCCGCGTGCGGCGAAGGCGCGCTCCGCAGCCATATCGACCGGGAAAGGCGTGGTCGCATCGTCGCGCGGACGATTGTCGTCGAAATCGCGCCCGGCGAGCATTTTCATCCCCATCGCGCGAAAGAAGCCCGACTGCGTCGTGTAATAGCCGAGCTGAATCGACGAGCTGCTGCCGGGCAGGAACATGTCGGTATTGTTGTTGTTGTGGGGCTGGATCGCGATGCCGGTCGCGGCGGCGGCCTGCACGCCGGGCAGGCGGCGAATCTCGTCGACCAGCCGCAGCGTGATCTTGTCCACGCCCTGCGCGTCGAGATTGGTGACCTGGAACAGGCCCTCGCGCTGATAGCCCTGATTGGCGGTGCGCGCGTAGACGGTCTGCGCGTAGATCACGATCGTGCAGATGATCAAGGCGATCGACACCGCGAACTGGCCGATCACCAGCACGTTGCGCAACACGCCCGAACCCTGCGCGTCGGACGCCGATTTGTTGGCGCGCAGCACGCGCGCCGGCTCGAACCGCGACAGATAGAAAGCGGGATAGACGCCACCCGCCGCGCCGACCAGCAGCACCAGCCCGAGCAGATAGGGCAGCACCGTGTTGCGGCCGAAATAATCGAGCGTGATCTGCGCTTCGAGGAAGTTGTTGAAGGTCGGCAGCAGCAGCTCGACCAGGGCGAGTGCGATCACCATCGCGATCGCCGCGACCAGCACGGATTCGCCGATGAACTGTGCCACCAGCTGGCCGCGCGATGCGCCGAGCACCTTGCGCAGCGCGACCTCCCGCGCCCGCTGCGAGGCACGCGCGGTGGCGAGGTTGGTGAAGTTCACGCACGCCATGCCGAGCACCATGAAGGCGACCAGGCCGAAGGTGAGTACGGTACGCTTGTCGTTGGGCGGACGGATGCCGAAACGCTGGCCCTTGCCGAGATGGACGTCGCGCACATTGACCAGGGCGAAATCCTGCAGATCCCCCTGGTTTCTCCGTTCGCCGTTGACGACTTCATCGGGGATGTTGCGCTTCTTCCAGGTTGGAAGCTGGGCGTTGATGTCGGCAGCGTCCACGCCCGGGCGCAGCTTCACATAATACCAGCCGCCCTGGCTGCCCCAGCTCGTCATGAAGGTGGGAAACTGGCCGAATTCGGTGTTGGGATCGACGCGCGCGACGATGTTGGCGGCGAACTGACTGTTCTTGGGAATGTCCCTGAACACGCCGGTGATGCGGTAATCGGTATTGCCGCTGTTGAGCTCGAGCGTCAGCGTCTTGCCGATGACGTTGATGGTGCCGAAGCGGCGCTTCGCCTCGCTCTCGCTGATCGCGAGCGAATTATTGTCGTCCAGCACATGCGCCGGATTGCCGCGCACGAACGGGAATTGGAGCACGTCGAAGATGTTGCTGTCGACGATGCGGACGTCGTCGGTCACCTTGGCGACGCCGTCCTGCAGCACCACCGGCTCTTCGGAACGGACGTAGACGATCTTCTCGACCTGCGGGAAATCCTTCGCCAGCGTGCGGCCGGCGACATACTCGGTCATCTGCATGGGCATCGCTTCGGTGCCCTTCTTGTCCGCCTTGTAATAGGTCTGGAGCTGGAAGGCGCGGTCAGCGCCGGGCAGTGCCGCATCGTAGCTCGTCTCGTAGCGCACATAGAGCAGGATCAGCACCGCTGCCGCGAGGCCGAGCGCAAGGCCGACGATATTGATGAAGGCATAGGTGCGGTTCTTCGCCAGCGCCCGCAGGCCTACTATCAGATAATTGCGCAGCATCGTCCTGCCCTTCTTTGTTCGTTCGGTTTGATGAGGGCCTTCCCGCCGCGCCGGCCAGGCCGGAAGGGACCGCGATCGCGAAGGCCCTCATCCATCCCCCCGCTGACCACGGAGGGTGTTCAAATCACGCCGCGCGCTTGCGCTCGGTCAGCACTTGCCCGTCGAGCATGTTGACCACGCGGCCGGCATAATCGGCATGGCTCGGCGAATGCGTCACCATCACCACCGTCGTGCCTTCGCGATTGAGCGCCTGGAGCATCCGCATCACCTCTTCGCCATGATGCGTGTCGAGGTTGCCGGTCGGTTCGTCCGCCAGGATCAGGTCGGGATTGCCGACCACCGCGCGCGCCACCGCGACGCGCTGCTGCTGGCCGCCCGACAATTGGCTGGGGCGATGATCGGCGCGATGCGCGATCCCGACCTTGTCCATCACCGCATCGACCCGTGCGCGCCGTTCGGAGGCGGCAATCCCGTGATAGAGCAAAGCGAGCTCCACATTCTCGCGCACCGACAATTCGTCGACCAGGTTGAAGCTCTGGAAGATGAAGCCGATGTGGCGCTTGCGAATGTCGCTCAGCTTGGATTCGGGCAGACCCGCCACTTCATATTCGCCGAAGCGGTACGAACCCGACGAGGGGCTGTCGAGCAGGCCCAATATGTTGAGCAAGGTCGACTTGCCGCAGCCCGACGGGCCCATGATCGCGACGAACTCGCCATCCAGGATATCGAGATCGATCGAGTCCAAGGCGGTCGTTTCGACCGTATCGGTCCGATAGACGCGGGAGAGATTGCGCAACGTCAGCATCGACACGTCCTCTTGCTTTAATTGGTAATGTCCAGCCGATCCTTGTCGGCGAAACCGGTGTAGGGGGAGGTGATCACCTTCTCGCCGGGATCGAGCCCGTCGAGCACCTCGATATAATCCTCGTTGCGGCGGCCGAGCCGGACCTGGCGCTTGATCGCGTGGCGACCGTCGGGCGCGACCACGAACACCCACTGGCCGCCGGTGTCGTTGTAGAAGGCGCCGTTGGGCAGCAGCCGCGCGGGCGCCGGATCGCCGAAGGTCAGCCGCGCCTGCAAAGTCTGGCCGCGCTGGATGCCCTTGGGCTCGTCGCCGAGGAACCAGAGGTCGGCCTCGAAGATGCCGTTCTTCACCTGCGGGTAGATCCGCGCGACCTTCAATTTGTAGGTCTTGCCGGCATAATCGACCGTCGCGATCTGGCCGGGCTGGACATGGCCGAGATAGAATTCGTCGACCTGCGCGCGCAGCTTGTTGTGGCCGGGGCTGTCGATCTGGCCGATGCGTTCGCCGCGGCTCATGCTCTGGCCGATCTGGATCGCGAAGGCGGAAAGCTGGCCATCCACCGGCGCGCGCAGATTGAGTTGGTCGAGATTGTTGCGGGCGATGCCGAGCGCGCCCGAGAGCGTCTGGGCGGTGGAGCGCATCTGCGAAAGCTGGGTGGTTTGCAGCCGGTTCTCCGCGCCCTTGGTGGCACGCACCTCGTCCAGCTTGCGCTGCGCGAGGACCAGATCGTCCTTGGTATCGTTGAACACCTTGCCCGCGACGAAACCGCGTTGGGCGAGCGGCGCCTGCAAGTCGTACTGGCGCTTGGCCTTGGCGAACTCGTTCTCGGCCTGGATCACCGCCTGAGCGTTAGCCGAGCGGGTCTGCTCCAGGCTGAGCTCGGTGAGCTGAAGGTTGTAGACCTGCTGCGCGACATCGGTCTGCGAACGCAGGGTTGCCAGCTGGAGATCGGCGTTGGTCAGGACCGCCAGCATCTGGCCCTTTTTCACATAGGCGCCGTCCTCGACCAGGATCTTGTCGATCCGGCCGCCCTCGACCGCATCGAGATAGACGGTCAGCAAAGGCGTTACGA
>NZ_DATHFV010000076.1:0-2153 GCF_035317925.1 Sphingomonas sp. | reverse complement strand
CTGGTGCGACGCGATCGAGCGCGAAACCGCCGAGCTCGCGGTCGCGGTGGCGGCGATGCGCGGCCAGACCGTCACAAAACTCGCCGCGATGCTGCGCGCCCGCGGGCAAGCCTCGGTGTTTCCGTCCGCCGCGATCATGCTTGATGGCTGGATGGAAAACGCGCTGATCCATGAGCCGGCCACCTCCGTGGAGGACCGCTACCGCGAGATCCTGCGCTTAAGCCGCGCGCGCGATGCCGCCGCCGGCCGCACCCTCGATGGTCCGCATCTCACCGATCTGCAGGTAACTTACGCGCCGAAGAACATGCCCGCGCGCGATGCCTCCACCGGGGAGCAGAAGGCGCTGCTGATCGGCCTCGTGCTGGCGCACGCCAATCTGGTCGCCGAGATGACCGGCATCACCCCGCTACTGCTGCTCGACGAAGTGATCGCGCATCTCGATCCCGACCGGCGCATTGCGCTGTTCGGTGAACTTGCAAAACTCGGCGCCCAAGTCTGGATGACCGGCGCCGACCCCGCGGCATTCGCGGATGTCGGCGCCGCGAGTGAAATTTTCGACGTCGATTCCGGGCGGATCGCGCGGCGGAGCTAAGCGCGGAGTCGTCCCCGCGAAGGAGCCTGTGAACTTATTTGAAGGCGGCGCCTGCGGCGAGGGGTGATGTTGGTTGGGCGATCGGCTTCATGCTGCGGCGGCAGCGATTGTCTTTAACCGCACGGCAATTGTGAGGTTGTGGGCGAGCGCGTGCCACAGTCCGATCGCTTGGACCTTGGCAAGTCCTCGCACCAGGAGCGTGCCGAAGCCCCGGTTCTTGAAGTTTGCGTTGACCCGTTCGATTCGTCCCCTCTTTTTCATGACCGCCTCGGCCTCGCTGGTGGTCATGCGCTGCCGCCAGTCCTTGATCGTCTGCGGCTCTCTTTCTCGTTCCTTTTGCCGCCTCAGCAGCGTTGCCGGCTTGACGTCGGTGCGATCCTTGGGCGGGTGGATGTAGACGCCGACCGGCGCTTCGAGCCGACTGCTGAGGGCTGCAATATCGTCAACCTGCGCGAAGCCCGTGTCCGCCAGCACGCGTTTGATCGGCCGCCCCAGCCGTTGCTCGCTCTCCTCGACCATCGGCCGCGCCAGATCACTGTCGTTGCGCCGGTCCGTCGCCATAATCGCGGTGACGAAGCCATGATCCGTCGTTGCTGCAATCTGCACATTGTAGCTCGCGCGCACCGTGCCATCCGCGCACCGCATCCGCCGCGCCTGCGGATCGGTGAGCGAGGCGCGAGCTTCTTTTTGCTCGGCAACTTCCTTCGGGCTGCGCTTGGCGCGCTCGGCCTTCTCCGCTTCGATCTCGGCCAGTTTGGCGCGTGCCTTTTCGATCCGCTCCTGGGTCTGGCGCAGGCCACGGGCCCGCGCCGCCTGGGTGCGCTTGGAACTCGCCGCCGGGTCCGCATCGACCTCGGCTTTCAAGGCGACGACACGCGCCTTCGCCTTAGCCTCCGCCTCGTCCAGATGCAGCGCCCGCTTGTACGAACTCTTGCCCGCGGAAGCCTTGATTTTGGTGCCGTCGACGACGATCTCGTCGGCGTCAAATAGTCCTTCCGCCATGAACGCCGCCAGCGTTTTGGTGAGCAGATCGTCGAGCACATCGGCATGCGCCACGCGGAAGTCCGCAAGCCCGTGATAGTTGACCGGAACGCCGCACGCGACCCAGCGATAGGCCAGATCCTGGCTGGTCAACCGGTCCAGCTCGCGCGCCGAACCAACCCCGTCCATCGTCGCCAAAAGCCACAACGTAAACAGTACCGCCGGGTCGGCGGCCGGGCGACCCACCGTACCCTCACGCGCTTCGATGTTGGCGTAGAGCACCGTCAAATCGAGCGTCTCGACGAACCCCACCACCAATCGTGCCCGGTGGTCGGGCGCCAGCCAGCCATCCGGATTGATCAGGTCCCACGACAGTTGAGCCCGGTTCGCAACCACAACCCGGGCATCGCCTCGACCCGCCATGCCTACGATCCCTCTAATACCCAATCTGCCAACATCTCCATTGAATCACAGTTCGTCCCGAAATCGAGATGATTTCTTCACAGGCTCCTTCGCGGGGACGACGTATTCTTACCCCTTCGCCTGCCGCGCCGGCGAGGGCTGCGCGGCCCCCTGCACC
>NZ_DATHFV010000075.1:0-8679 GCF_035317925.1 Sphingomonas sp. | reverse complement strand
TCATCCCGCTATCGCCGGCATAAAGCGGCTGCGCTTGCCGGGCGCTTTGGTCGATTGCGGTGGGCCTTCCTACCCGCAAGCGGTGCGACTGCTGTCGGAGCAGCTGCACCAGAAACGTTGACCGCCCCGCCTAACGGATGGCATGGGGGCGCCGGCTGCGGGTATAGCTCAATGGTAGAGCGGTAGCCTTCCAAGCTTCATACGCGGGTTCGATTCCCGCTACCCGCTCCATTTCCCTCGCTTAGCCGTTGAGCCGGCCCCGTCGTGAAGCTAAGCTTCGGCGCGGCCGATGCGTCGGCGAGAGGGGGAATTCGAGATGCCGAACGCCGAAGCCGGCCCTGTTTACAGCGAGGCGGTCGCGCTGCTGCAAAAGGCGCTGGTACTGTGCGACGATGCCGCGATCGGCAGGTCGGCAACACCCCACCTCGATCTCGCGCTCAACCTTTTGCTGGCGGAATATCAGGCATCACGGACTCTGGCCCCAACCCGAGACTGACCAGCGACCCCAGATAGGCCGAGATCGCCATCCGCGTCTGATCCGACAGGCGGATTATGGTCTGGCGCGGGCGGGCCGGATCGGGCGTCTCGATCACCATCTCCTCCTGCTTGAGATAGCCGAGCCAGCGCAGCGCGACACCTTGCGGCACCGTCGAGGCGAGGCAGGATTCGAGCACGGTCACCGGCCGGCCGTCGGCGTCGGCGACGAACAGGTTGAGCAAAATGTCCCACGCCGGGTTGCTGAACAGCATCGGATCGAAATAGCGGTCGCGCTGCTTGCGCCCCGCCAGAACCTGGCGCGCGAATTCGGTCATGTCTGCGCTATGCATGGCCACGGCCCTTTTGGCGTCCTGGATCAATTTGCGGGTCTGGCGGTCGATCGGATCGACCCCATCCATGCGGGTAGGAATAGTGGACACGCTTGGTCTCCCAACAGAGA
Organism: Sphingomonas sp.; assembly: GCF_035317925.1. Lineage (GTDB taxonomy): Bacteria > Pseudomonadota > Alphaproteobacteria > Sphingomonadales > Sphingomonadaceae > Sphingomonas_I. The sequence goes on along the minus strand of NZ_DATHFV010000075.1, from coordinate 7,742 downwards.
GGCGTTGAAATCAATTGTGCGGAAGCGGACGGGCCAGCTCATCGATCGACCAGCCATTGCGATAACGCTGCGGCAGATCGCGCACCCAGGCATAGTCGATGCCGTAGCGCGCGAGCCGTACCCGATGCCGCCAGGTCGCGGCGACAAGCAGGATGATCTGGGGATAGGCCCAGATCGCGACGGTCGCATAATAGGCCTTCGGCAAGATGTCGGGTCCCAGCGGCTTGGCCAGGTGGCCGAACATTCCGCACCCGATCATGCTTGCCTGCACGATCGGCCAGAAACGGGTGCTGTTCAACGCGACCGCGGTGATGATGCCGAACAGGGCCATATCGGTCAGCGCGACGCCCACCTCCATCGAGGCATAGGCGCCGGCCGTCGGCCGCAACGCAAAGGACAGGATGATCGTGAATAGCCCCGCAGCCAATTGCGCAGCACCCGCAATCCGTTCGGGCGCCCCACCCCGTACGGTCGCATAACCGCACGAGGTGAGCCAGAAGACCGCGAAGATGTACTGGTGCAGGTGCAAGTCAGTGCGCGCCCATCTCGTCCATCGGGTCGGGCGAAGCGACCGGGCTGTCGCCGAGATCGCCCCACCCAACTTCGGCGAGGTTGGTTCGGCCCATGATCTTGCGCAGATCATGGTGCGTGGCGATCGCGAGCGAGCGCATTTCCAGCCCGGCCGTCAGGCAGGCGTGAATTCGCTCGACCGCGCGCTGCGTTGCCTGCGGCAGGATATGAGCCTCCTGCCCGGCGACCAGGATTTCGGCCATCAGGCGACTGCTATCGGCCAAGGCACCGTCGATCGTGGATTTGAGTTCGTTGATGCCTATCTGCACGCGGCGGCCGCGTGAAGGGGCATTGATGGGAGAAACTAAGGCAGTCTGTGCAGCCATGATACGCAAACCGTGCGGAAGCACGGCTCCCCTGTCAGTGGAACTGCTGAACGATCCTGCTAACACTCTCCCCGATGGAAACGGTCGCCACCGCCGCGATCAGCAGGGCGATCATTCCGCCCAGGATCATAGACAGTCGCGCCCATGCCGGGAGCGTATTCCAGGGCCGCCCCCTCGTGGGGAAGAACATGAGGCTTTGGCGGCCGCCACGGTCTTTCGGCGGCCACAGCTTCAGCGCAGCGGCGGCCGGACCACCACGTAGGGAGTCACCGTATATGGCCGTTCCATACGTGCTGCGGCCTTCATGCTCGGCAAGAAGCAAGGCGGCATCGAGGCTGCGCGCGACCCCCAATTTGCGCCGTGCGCGGGCGAGCCGCTGCTCGACGGTGGCGGGGCTGCGGCCGATGCGGCGGGCCAGTTCCTTCTGATCGGACACGACCAGGAAGAGGCGCAATGCCTCTTTTTCCAGGTCGCTCAAAGCGTCGATCAGATCGGCCCCCATGTGCGAACCCTACTCTGCCTTTGCGAGAACGCAAAAGGCCTATGGTTTCCGCACCCTTTCCGGGGGCGAGCGACAGTCAGGATTATCAGCCGCCGACGCCCGCGACCGGGGGGCCGGAAGCGACGCGCGGCATGCGGTTCCAGGCATCGAGCGCGGCGATCTTGTAGGCTTCGGCCAAAGTCGGATAATTGAACGTATTCTGGACGAAGAAGTCGAGCGTGCCGCCCAGGTTGAGCACCGCCTGGCCGATATGGATCAGCTCGGTAGCGCCCTCGCCGACGATGTGGACGCCCAGCAATTTCTTGTCGGCCAGCCCGAACAGCATCTTCATCATGCCCGACTGCAGACCCATGATATGGCCGCGCGACGTCTCGCGGAAGCGCGCGATGCCGACTTCGTAGCGTATCCCCTTGGCGCGGACCTCTTCCTCGGTCAGGCCGACGGTCGAGATTTCGGGCACGGCGTAGATGCCGTAGGGGAAGAAGGCCGGCGCCGGTTCGAGCGGCGTTCCGAAGGCGTGACAGGCCGCGATCCGCCCCTGCTCCATCGAAGTCGAGGCGAGCGCGGGAAAGCCGATCACGTCGCCCGCGGCATAGATATGCGGGACATCGGTCTGGAAGGTGACGGGATCGACCTTGAGGCGCCCTCGTGAATCGACTGTCAGCCCGCAGGCCTCGAGGCCCAGTTTATCGGTCGAGCCGACCCGCCCCGCGGCATAGAGCAGCATCTCGGTCCGGATCCGCCGCTCGTCGTCGAGGATCGCGACCGGCCAGCCGCTGTCGTCCATCTCGACCCGATCGAGCTTGCAACCGAGCCGGAAGGTGACGCCGCGCTTGCGCAGTTCGTGGACGAATTCGTCGATGATCTCGCGGTCGATGAACTCGAGGAAATTGGGGCGCGGCTCGACGATCGTCACCGGCACGTCGAGCGCGGAGAAGATCGTCGCATATTCGAGCCCGATCACGCCCGCGCCGATCACCGTCAGGCTGCGCGGCACGCGCGGCTCCGCCACCAGCGAATCCGAATCGACGATGCTCTTGTCGTCGAACGGGATATTGGCCGGGCGATAGGGCTTGGTGCCGACCGCGATCACGACCTTGTCCGCCTTGAGCCGGACCGGATCGCCCGACGGCGGGGTCACTTCGATCACATGCGAATCGACGAAGCACGCTGAGCCCGCCATCGTCTGCACGCCGTTGCGCGCGAACTGATGCTCCAGCACGTCGCATTCGTAATCGAGCGTCTTGGCGAGCCGCGCGCCGAGATCCTTGCCCTCGATGTCCTTCTTCACGCGATAGGCGAGGCCGTAAAAGCCGCGTTCGCGCCAGCCGGACAGGTTGAGCACGGTTTCGCGCAGGGTCTTGGACGGGATCGTGCCGGTATGGACCGACACGCCGCCGACGCGCAGCCGGTTTTCGACGACGAGCACCGACTTGCCGAGCTTGGCGGCCTGCACCGCCGCGCGGCGCCCCGCCGGCCCGGAGCCGATCACGATCAGGTCGTAGCGCTGCATCTTACCCCCAGCCTCAACCCAAAGACGGGTAGGACGAGGCTAACACATAGAAGGTGACCGTAAGAAGATGGTTAAGATTACGGCGCCGCGATTACTTCCGCGCCGCCGCCGTCTTGTCGCGGATCGCGCGGAATTCGCTGTCGGCGCTCCAATTGGGCCATTCGCGCGAATTGGCGAGGCGCTCGCCCAGATTGAACAGCAATTCCGCGTCGAGCACCTGGCCGGTCGCGTTCCAGGCGGGCGTCCATTCGTCGGCGGGCTGATGATATTTGTCGCGGACATAGGCTTCCGCATCGGCCTTGCCCGCCGCGCGGCCGCCATTCACCAGATCCTCGCCGCTCTCGATCGAGATCGCCGGCACGCCGCGCTTGGCGAGCGTGAAATGGTCCGAGCGATAGAAGGAACCGGCTTCGGGCCGCGCATCCGGCGTGAAGCTGCGGCCCTGTTTCTTCCCTTCCTCGATCAGGTCGTCGAGCAGGCCGAGCTTGGCGCTGCCCGAGATCGAGAAGTCGCGCGCCGGCCCGGCGGTGCTGAGCGCATCGGTGTTGAGCATGCCGACCGTCGTGCCGAGCGGGTAAAGCGGACTGGCGCCATAATATTCCGAGCCGAGCAGGCCGCGCTCCTCCGCCGTCACCGCCAGGAAAACGACCGAACGCTGCGGCTTCGGGCCTTTCGCGAAGGCGCGCGCCATCTCCAGCAGCACCGAAATGCCGTCGGCATTGTCGACCGCGCCATTATAGATCTTGTCGCCCTTCGCATCGGGCGCGCCGACGCCGAGATGATCCCAGTGCGCCGAGTAGATAACGGTCTCGTTCGGATATTTCGCCCCCGCGACGCGGCCGACGACATTATGGCTGACGATGGTCGAGGCATCGACCGCATAATCGGCCGAGAGCGTCGCCTTGAGCGCGACCGGCTTGAAGTCGCGGCTCTGCGCGGCCTTCTTCTCCGCTTCGAAATCGAGGCCTGAATCGGCGAACAATTTGACCGCGAGATCGCGCTGGATCCAGGTTTCGAACGGCGTGTGCGTCGCCTTGGGATCGGCGCGGACGATATCGAACGTGCCGTTCGCGTTCGAATTCTTGACCGTCGCCCAGCCGTAGGATGCCGGCGCGGTCTCGTGCACGATCAGCACGCCCGCCGCGCCGCGCCGCGCGGCTTCCTCATATTTGTAGGTCCAGCGGCCATAATAGGTCATCGCCTTGCCGCCGAAGTCTCCCTGCCCGGTTTCGAAATCCGGGTCGTTGATCAGCACCACGATCAATTTGCCGCGGACATCCATCCCCTTGAAATCGTCCCATTTCCGCTCAGGCGCGGTCACGCCGTAGCCGACGAACACGATCGGCACGTCCTTCAGCGTGACATGTTTGTCGCCGGTCAGCGGCGCGCGCACCGCGATCTGCTCGCCCTGCGTCAGCGGCAGGACCGTGCCGTTGCTGGCGATGCTCAGCGTCGGCGCACCGACGATGTTGGATCGCAACAGCGGCACCGCCTGCGTCCACAGTCTTTTGCCGTCCTTGAGGTCGCCGCCGGGCTGCACGCCCGCCGCCTGGAACTGGCTGACGATATACCCGACCGACTTGGTCTCGCCCGCCGTCGCCGGGGCGCGGCCTTCGAACGCGTCGGACGACAATATCTCGACATGGTGCGACAGGCGCGCCGGATCGAAATGGGTGGCCTGTGCGAAGGCCGCGGCCGGAAGGGCGGCGAGTAGGAGCGCGAGCTTGGTCATGGCCCGAAGCTTGTCAGCGAGCGGCGGGTGGATACAAGCGCTTTCTATGGAAGAGTCGGGCAAATCCGCTGACGCACATCGACACGTGGAGTTCAGATTGAGCGCGGACGATTTGATCCGCACGAACCTCGGTCTTTTGAAATGGCGTCAGCGGCAGCCGGTAGCGCGGCTGATGCGCTGGGGCGCCGTTGCGGCGATGGTGCTGATCGGGCTGTATACGAGCCGGCCCAATAGCCCGCTCGTCATCGGATCGGTGATCCTCATCGTCGCCATTCTCATGCCTGTGAGCGCCAGGCTGTTACAATTGCTTCAGCAGTTCGAGATCAGGCGGCGCGTCCGGAAGACCTTCGCGCAGCATCGCACGCTCCATCAAACGATGGATGTCGACTGGAGCGATACCGAGATCTGCTTCGCGACGCCCAACAGCCACACCCGGCGGCCATGGGGCCACCATGTGGCCTGGAGTTTTGACGGGCGCGTCTTTGCCGTGTTCGCGACGGACAGCCTTTATCATCCGATCCCCGCAGCTGCCCTGACGACCGAACAGTTGGACGACCTTTCAACGCGGCTGCGCGAGGCGGGCGTGCCCAAGCAGTAATTTGTTGCACACGGCAAGAGGCCCGGCGGAGCGCCGCACCCTGGCCCGCGTCAAAATGATCCCGAATGCCCGCTATTGCGTCGTGAGCGGCTGCACATAATCGAGCAACGCCTTCAGCGTGTGGCCCGGCTCCTCGATCATCGGCAGATGCGCCGAATTCTCGAACCAGACGATCCGCTTTGACGGCGCGCTGAGCTGCTTCATCCAGGCGTCCGCGATCGGCCACGGCGTCGTATAATCGTGCCGCCCCTCGAACAGGATGATCGGCACGCGCAGTTGGTGCAGATCGCGGAAGCTGTCGGTCAGTCGGGGCAGCATCGTCGTGATCGTGAACTGGCTGCCCGCGGCAGCGGCCTTCAGGTCCGCCGGGCTATAGTCCGGAGAGAGCTGGCGGATATCGAAATAGAAATCGGTGTTGCTGCGATAGGCGGCCAGCGCGCCATAGTGGATCGACCATTTGCGCTCCGCGGAAAGGCGATCGAGAGCCAGCGGCCCGACGCCGGGATAGGGTTGCAGCGCCTCCAGTTCGCGGATCGCTTTCGTGTTGTGCGCGGCCCGCGCCTGCGCGAGCGTCCAGTCGAAACCCCGCCGCTCATTCTCGTGCCAGTCGATCAGCTGGCCCATCCCGACATAAGCGTAGAGCAGATCCGGGCGCTTGGCGGCGACCGCCAGCCCGACCGCCGAACCGAAGCTGTGGCCGAGCAGCACGATCTTGCGCTTGCCATATTTGCGGCGAAGCAGTTCGATCAGCTCGATCGTATCGTCGCGATAGCGGTCGAGCGTCATCGTCGGCGCCAGCGCCTTGGGATCGCTCAGCGGATAGGATCGCCCCGCCCCCCGCTGATCCCACTGGACGACCGTGAAGAATTCCTCCCACGGCCGCTGGAAGGTCCACGCCATCGGCATCTCGGTCGAACCCGGCCCCCCGTGGATGAAGAGCAGGATCGGATTGGCGCGATCCGCGCCGCGCACGTTCACGATCTGGCGCGCACCGCCGAGTGTAGCAGTGAACGTCTCCTGCACTCCATCGGGCGCCACGATATGCTGGAGATCGGCGACGATCGCGCGCGACGGCACGAACGGGTCCTTCGTCGCGGGCTTCGCGGCGGGATGCGCCACTACATGATGCGAGGCCGGCGCGCGCGCCACAACCGGCACGGCCCCAACCGCAAGCGCACAGCACAAAAGAAGACGCCCCCCGACGCCGGCCAGGGGGCGTTTCATGTCGTTAGGCTTTGGCCTCCGCCTTCGGCTTGCCCTTGCGCTTCGGCTTGGGCGCGGCAGGCGTGACCTCGAAGTTGAGCACGCCGTCCTTGAGGTGCACCTTAACCTCGCCGCCATGGACCAGCTTGCCGAACAGCAATTCCTCGGCGAGCGGCTGCTTGATCTTCTCCTGGATCAGGCGGCCCATCGGGCGCGCGCCGTAGAGCTTGTCATAGCCCTTCTCGGTGAGCCACGCCTTCGCGTCGTCGTCGAGCGCGATATGCACCTCGCGGTCGGCGAGCTGCAGTTCGAGTTGGAGGATGAACTTCTCGACCACGCGCGCGATCACCGGCGTCGGCAGATAACCGAACGGCACGATCGCATCGAGGCGGTTGCGGAATTCCGGCGTGAACATCTTCTTGACCGCTTCCTCATCCTCGCCCTCGCGGGTGAGGTTGCCGAAGCCGAGGCTCTCGCGCGCCATGTCGGACGCGCCGGCATTGGTGGTCATGATCAGGATCGTGTTGCGGAAATCGACCGTCTTGCCGTGGTGGTCGGTCAGCTTGCCGTTGTCCATCACCTGCAACAGGATGTTGAACAGGTCCGGATGCGCCTTCTCGATCTCGTCGAGCAGCAGCACGCAATGCGGCTGCTGATCGACCGCGTCGGTCAGCAGACCGCCCTGATCGTAGCCGACATAGCCCGGGGGCGCGCCGATCAGCCGGCTGACCGAATGGCGCTCCATATATTCGGACATGTCGAACCGCTGGAGCGGAATGCCCATGATCGACGCCAATTGCCGCGCGACCTCGGTCTTGCCGACGCCGGTCGGGCCGGTGAACAGATAATTGCCGATCGGCTTGTCCGGATCGCGCAGGCCGGCACGGCTGAGCTTGATCGCGGACGAGAGCGTGCTGATCGCCGCATCCTGCCCGAACACGACCCGCTTGAGATCGGTGTCGAGCGTGGCGAGCGCCTTGGTGTCGTCGGTCGAGACCGATTTCGGCGGGATCCGCGCCATCGTCGCGATCACGGCCTCGATTTCCTTGGCGGTGATCGTCTTCTTGCGCTTGGCCGGCGGCACCAGCATCTGCATCGCGCCGACCTCGTCGATCACGTCGATCGCCTTGTCGGGCAGCTTGCGGTCGTTGATGTAGCGCGCCGACAGCTCGACAGCAGCGCGGATCGCCTCGTCGGTGTAGCGAACCTTGTGGTGCTTCTCGTAATTGAGTTTCAGGCCACGCAGGATTTTGATGCTGTCCTCGATGTTCGGCTCGTTCACATCGATCTTCTGGAAG
>NZ_DATHFV010000074.1:0-30616 GCF_035317925.1 Sphingomonas sp. | reverse complement strand
TATGACCGCATCATCATCGATTGCCCGCCGGGCTTGGGCAACACCGCCGATCAGATCATTCGCGGCGCCGACCTGATTCTGTTGCCCCTTATCCCCTCGACCTTATCGGCCCGCGCGGCCGAGGAACTGGTCACGCATCTCGATCACAAGAAGGATGCGCCGCCGGTCATGCCGGTGTTCAACATGGTCGATCGCCGCCGCATCGCGCATCGCGCCGCGATCGAGGCCGCACCCAAGCAGCACAAATTGCCGATGGCGAGCCTGGTCGAACAGATGGCGGATCGCCACGCCCCGGTCGGCGCCTATGCGCCGCGCGCGCCTGTCAGTATCGCGATCGCGGACCTGTGGCGCGATATCGAGAAGCGGTTGGCGAAGAAGGGCTGACGCCGACCCTTTTGCCGCGATTTCCGAGCCGCCGGGATGCTTCGCGCCCGGCTCGAAATCGCTCTAGCCGCCGCAGGATTCCCGCACGATCAGGTCGGTCGGCAGCAAGGCCGGCATATGATCGGTCGACCCGTCGAGAATACGCGATACGAGCAGGCGCCCCGCCTCATGCGTGTCCTGGCGGATGGTGGTGAGCGCGGGCGTGCTCAGCCGGCTCAGCAGCATGTCGTCATAGCCGACCACTGAGACATCCTCCGGCACCGATACCCCGGCCCGGCGCAGCGCCCGGATCGCGCCGAGCGCGATCAGGTCGGACGAGGCGACGATGCCGTCGAAGGCGATGTGCCGGCGCAGCAGCCGGCTGACCGCGGCCTCGGCGGATTCGAATTCGAAATCGACCGGGACGATCAGTTTGGGATCTTCCTCCAGCCCGCTTTCGGCGAGCGCCTCGCTATAGCCGGCGCGGCGCTGCATCGCCTCGGGATCGGTGCTGCCCAGGAACAGGATCTGCTTGCGGCCAAGCCGGGCGAGGTGGAGCGTCGCGCGCCGCCCGCCCAGCACATTATCCGACCCGATCGACGTATAACGCTGGCCCGGCATCTGCGCGCCCCACACCACGAACCGCGCATTGGTGCTGGCAAGCTGGTTGAGCGCCTCGTGCAGCATCGACTGGCCCAGGAAGATTACGCCGCTCGCGCGGCTGGTTGTGGTCGCATGGACCAGATCGTCATAATTGGCGGGCGCGGTGTGGCTGACGGTGAAGTCACAATCGCGCGCGCGCGCCGCCTCGCCGATGCTCGCGAGCAGTTCGAGGAAGAACGGATGCGACAGCGGCAACGGCCGGCCGCGCATGTGCGGCGTCACGATCGCGATCGATCCTTCCGCGCCGATCGGCCCGGCCGGCATATAATGGCGGAACGGGTAATTATGATCGCGCGCGAGCGCCCAGATGCGCTGCTTGGTCCGCGTGCTGATCAAAGGCTGATCGTTGAGCGCGCGCGAAACGGTCGAGACCGACACGCCCGCAAGCTTCGCCAGATCCTCCAGCGTGGTATTGTTGTTGCTACCGCTGCCCATCGCGCCCTAGCCTATGAAACACCAAAGGATGGCGTTCGACCATCCCAAAAGATGTGGGGAGAAGGTTTTGCCAGCGAGCGGGGCGATCGCGACCACGGCTGAAGCCCCGCATGGCCGTCCGCACCTGTCCGTGCTGCAAATCTGGAACATGTGCTGCGGCCTGTTCGGTGTGCAGATTGTCTGGGGCCTGCAGAACGTCAACACCAGCCGCATCTTCCAGACGCTCGGCGCCGATGTCGATGAGCTCGCGATATTGTGGATCGCGGCGCCGATCACCGGTCTCCTGGTACAGCCGATTATCGGCCATTGGAGCGACCGCACCTGGGGCCGGCTCGGCCGACGCCGGCCTTACCTGCTCGGCGGTTCGATCCTGACCGCGCTTGCTTTGTTCGCCATGCCCAACGCGCACAGCTTGTGGGCGGCGAGCCTGATGTTGTGGCTGCTGACCGGATCGATCAACATCGCGATGGAGCCGTTCCGCGCGCTCGTCGCCGACACCTTGCCCGACGAACAGCGCACCACCGGTTTCGCGATGCAGGTCTTCTTCATCGGCATCGGCGCGGTCTTCTCCTCGGCCTTGCCGTGGGTGCTGACCCACTGGTTCGGGGTCAGCGGCCAGGCCGCGCCGGGCATGCTGCCGCAATCGGTGCGGGTCGCTTTCTACATCGGCGGCATCAGCCTGCTCGGCGCGGTTACCTGGACCGTGCTCAGCACCACCGAGCGGCCGCCCGAAAGCCTTGCCGCCGACGCCCCTGACCTCGCCGAACACAATATCCCGACCGAGGAAGGCGCCGCCGTCCTCGCGCGCAGCGGCCTGTTGTGGATGCTGGGCGGCGGCGCGATCGCCGGCCTCGCAGCCGCGCGACATTATCAGCGCGAAATCTATGTGCTCGGCGCGATCGCGTTCGCGTTCGGCGTGGCGCAGCTCGCCGCGGTGGCCCTGCGCCGCAGCGGGCGCACCGCGATCGGGCTGCTCGAGATCGTCGAGGACATATTGCACATGCCGGCGGTGCTCGGCCGGCTGGCCATATCCCAATTCTTCACCTGGTTCGGCCTGTTCGCGATGTGGATCTATACAATCCCGGCAGTGGCGGCGCGCCACTTCGGCACGGCTGATGCCAGCTCCGCCGCTTACAATGCGAGCGCCGATTGGGTGGGTGTGCTGTTCGCCGGCTATAACGGCGTTGCGGCGGTCGTGGCCCTGCTGCTGCCGCGCATCGCGGCGCGGATCGGCCGCCGTGCCAGCCATGCCGCCTGCCTGGTGCTGGGCGCGCTTGGCCTCGCCGGCTTCCTCGTCATTTCCGATCCGATGCTGCTGTGGATTCCCGCGGTCGGGATCGGCTGCGCCTGGGCGTCGATCCTGTCCATGCCCTATGCGATGCTGTCCGCGGCCGTGCCGCCGCGCAAGATGGGCGTCTATATGGGCATCCACAACATGTTCCTGGTGCTGCCCCAATTGATCGCCGCGACCATCCTCGGCCCGCTGGTGCGCAATGCCTTCCACGGCCAGGCGATCCTCGCGCTGGGGCTCGCGGCAGGCGCGCTGGCGATCGCCGCCTTGTGCACGCTCGCCATTCCCAATCCCGGGGAAACGCGCCGCCACGCCTGAGATGCCGGCCGAAGCCAGGCATCGTAAGGGGGGTGAATCTCCTGCAACCATGCCGCAAATCTATGCGTCGCATTGCGCAACAATCAATGCAAATTTTGCATAAAATGAAGAAAACTCGAAAATCTGCGCTATCATGTATCCGTTTTAGAAGCAGGATATATGACAGCAAGATAATGATAATATGTGAATATTATGAAAGGTAGCGATACCAATTATCGCCCCGCAATCTATGCAAAAAATCTGCTTGCGTAATCCGCAAATTCCCGCAAAGTTACGCAAAGAAAGGCGGGGTGGTCCTTTGGGTTCCCCGCATTCACAGCAACGGTATGACGGCGCCACGCAGCGCCGCCGGCCGCGAGGAGAGGGGTTTATGGGATCGCACGTCACGTGCATCCTGACACGACCGGGCAGGTGGCGGTTGCGGCCATACCCCGGCACGTGCCGTCGCCAGGTCGCTTCTGGCGCCGCCTTCACCTCGACTTTGGGTTTTTGAACGCCGGCGCCGCAACGCGTCGGCGTCGACAGGCGTGACGTCGATCAGCCCCAAAAAGGGGCGGCAGAATAATAAGGGGAGACGAAATGGACGTTAAGAGCATGAGCCAGGGACGCAGCGCCCATTCGCGCGGCGGCGTGTCGCTGATGGCGGTAGCGCTGGTCGGGCTGGCCGCGCCGGCCTGGGCGCAGGACGCGGGCACGGCGAATGCCGCGTCTCAGGTACAGCAATCCTCCGCGCCCAACGCGTCTTCCGGCGCCGCCGCCAGCGACGACACGGTCAAGGACGTCGTCATCGTCGGCGTGCGCGGCGCGCTCGCGACGTCGCAGAACATCAAGAAGAACGCGGAGACCTTCGTCGATTCGATCACGGCGACCGACATTGGGTCCTTCCCCGACAAGTCGGCGGCAGAGGCGCTGCAGCGCGTTCCGGGTATCACCGTCAACCGGCTTCAGTCGGCCGACGACAGCACCCACCCGTCGGGCGAGCCGACCGGCGTGCTCATCCGCGGCCTGACGCAGGTGCGGACCGAATTCAACGGCCGCGACAGCTTCTCGGCGGATTCCGCGCGCGGCCTGCAGTTCAACGACGTCTCTCCCGAATTGCTGGCGGGTGTCGATGCCTACAAGAACCAGACGGCGGAGATGATCGAAGGCGGCATCGCCGGCACGGTCAATCTGCGCACGCGCCTGCCGTTCGATCAGAAGGGCCTGCTCGTCACCGGCAATGTCAAAGAGAATTATGGCGACAATTCGCACCGCTGGACTCCCGAATTTTCGGGCCTGATCAGCAATACCTGGGAAACGCCGATCGGCCGCTTCGGCCTGCTCGCCGATTATGCCCAGTCCCATGTCGTCACGCGCACCGAAAGCGTGATCATGGACAAGATCGACACCTATTGCACGGCGGGCTTCGGCACGCCGGCCGCGGGCAATGTCGGCAGCGGCGGGGCGATCGGCTGCACCGCCAATCCATTCGGCGGCACGGGCTGGGCCTATATTCCCGACGGCATCCGCTATTCGCAGGTCGATTATGACCGCAAGCGCCGTGGCATCGCCTTCGCCGCCCAATATGAAAGCCCGGACGGCTCGGTGCGGGCGACGTTCCAATATCTCAATTCGCGCTACCGCAATGGCTGGTTCGAGCGCGCCAGCCACGTCGTTCTCGACGGCAATTATTTCGGCACGCCCGCCTTCAATCCGCGCACCGGCACGGTCCTTGGGCCGGCAACCGGGACGCCCGCCTTCACGTTCGGCGCCGACGGCATGCTCGAATCCGGTATCATCACGCAGGGTCATGGCAGCTTCAGCGGGACCTATGAGAGCGTCCAGGCGGCGATCAATGCCGGCTCGGCCGTCCCCGGCGTGCCGTTTGTCAATTATTGCGGCAATGGCGTGTGCGGCGACAATCCGCGCGACGGCATCTATATCCAGGACGAGGCGCGCAACTTCGCGCACCGCGAAGGGACGCGCGATTATTCGGGCAACCTCCAATGGGATGTCAGCGACCGGCTGCATACCAGCTTCGATGTCCAGCATATCGACGCATCGACCTATAATAACGACATCATCGTCACCGCCGGATCGATGGCGAACGCCCAGTACAGCGTGAACGACGACGGCACGCCGCAGGTGAAGCTGCTGCCCGGTTCGAACGTCAATTATGCGGCCGGCGGCCTCGCCAACCCGCACAATTACTGGATCCCGTTCATTCAGGGCCATGTCGAGGACAATGACGCGAAGGAAACCGCGCTGCGCGGCGACGCCGAATATGAATTCGACAAGGGCGGCTGGCTGAATTCGCTCAAGGTCGGCGTGCGTTATGCCGATCGCAAGCAGACGGTGCGTTACTCGACCTTCAACTGGACACCGATCGCGGCGCCCTGGAACTGCAACGGCCCGGGCTTCAACGCCGACAATACCAGCGGCGGCGCCTATCCGACCAATACCGGCAATTGCGGCGGCAATGCCGGTCATCCCGCCTTCACCGGCTATGGTGCGGGCATCTGGGAAGCCAATAGCCTCGGCAGTTTCTACGACGGCAAGGTCTATGACAATGGCGGGCTCGTCTTCCTGAACCGGGCTACGCTCAAGAATTTTGCCGGTCTTATCAAGGGATTGAGCGGGGCCACGACCAACTCGCCGCTGCTGCCCGGCTATACCGCGATCTGCGATCGGGCCGAGGCGACGGTGGACGATTGCTTCACGCCGGGCGAGGTCCTGCACGTCCGCGAGCAGACCGAGGCAGCCTATGCGATGCTGCGCTTCGGCGGTGAGGACAAGACGCTCTTCGGCATGAGCGTCATCGGCAATATCGGCGTCCGCGCGGTCCGGACCAAGGAGGACAGCGACGGCAGCGTGGCCTTCCCCGCCGCCACCACGTTCGCCAATCTGCCCGCCTGCAACGCGCCCTTGTCGGGCGGCAATATCGTCAATGTCAGCTGCTATGTGACGCCGGCGCTTCAGGCCTTCGCCAATGGCGCGTCGACGCCCAACAGCTACAAATCGTCGCATCTCGACTGGCTGCCCAGCTTCAACGTGCGCTTCGGAATGGATGAAAAGGACTTCGTCCGCTTCGCTTATTCGCGCGCGCTGTCGCGGCCCGAAATCGGCCTCCTGCGCAACTCGCTGGCGATCAACGCGCCGGCGCTCAACACGACCGCCGATTCACCTTATATCGTCTATAATTCGCCGACCGCCGCGCACACGGCGGCGAACGTTGTGGGCTATAATTTCGTGTTCCTGGCCAATTCGGGCAATGCCGCGTTGCGCCCGGTCAGGGCGGACCAGTTCGACCTGTCGTTCGAACGTTATATGGGCCGCAACAGCTCGTTCACGCTGACCGGCTTCTACAAGAAACTCGACCGCAGCATCGCCTACGGCCAGTTCACCCGCGACATCGCCAACGGTACATCGACCCAGACCGTGCAACTGCTCGGGCCGCAGAACGAGAAGGGCGGCGGCAAGCTGACGGGCTTCGAAGCGGCCTATCAGACCTTCTTCGATTTCCTGCCTGGTCTGCTGAGCGGCCTCGGTACGCAGCTCAACTACACCTACGTGCATCAGTCGGGCATCAACAACTCGAACCTGTTCACCGCCTCCTCAAGCGGCGACGTGGGCGCGTTCGGCGCCGGCCAGCAGTCGCTGGGCGGCACCGGCAACGTGCTCGACTCGCATCGCCTCGCGGGTATCTCGACGCATACGTTCAACGCGGTGGCCTTGTACGAGCAGGGACCGTTCGGTGCCCGTCTCGCCTACAATTGGCGCTCGCGTTACCTGACCCAGAACCTCGACTGCTGCATCGGTCTGCCGGTGTTCCAGAAGGCGGCCGGCTACCTCGACGGATCGCTGCGGTTCGCGCTCAATCGCTACGTCGAATTGTCGGTCGAAGCCTCGAACCTGCTCAACACCAAGACGGTGTATCAGCAGCAGATCTTCGGGGACTCGCCGGAGACGAAGGGCGCGAAATCGGTCTATCGCGACTCGGCATGGAGCCGCGTGGATCGCCGCTACCAGTTCGGCATTCGGGCCAAGTTCTGATCCTCCCAAGGACAACTGGCGTCGTCATGGCTAATCCCCCTGACGACGCCGTTTTTGGGACGCTCGCCGGGTAAAAAGCATGCAGGCGGACAGGATGATGCCAACAGCTCCCCTCAAGGTTGTGATCGTCGGGGGCGGCACCGCCGGCTGGATGTCGGCGGCCGGGCTGGTGCGGCTGTTGGCCTCGGCCGATTACGATCTGACCCTGATCGAATCCGACGAGATCGGGACGGTCGGCGTCGGCGAGGCCACGCTGCCGCACATCAAGACCTTCAACGATATGCTCGGCATCAACGAAGCCGAGTTCATGCGCGACACCCAGGCCACGTTCAAACTGGGGATCGAGTTCGTCGGCTGGGACAAACCGGGCGACGCCTATATCCATCCGTTCGGGACATTCGGCGAGCCGTGGGCGGGGCTCGACTTCCAGCATCACTGGACGCGCGCGATGCTGGCGGGCGAGGATGTCGGACCGCTCCACGATTACAGCTATGCGATCGAAGCGGCGAACAATGCCGCGTTCGAATTCCCCAACGAGGATACGAAGTCGATCCGCTCGACCTATGCCTACGCCTATCATTTCGACGCGGGCCTCTACGCCAATTTCCTGCGCGGCTGGGCGATGGCGCGCGGCGTCAGCCGGATCGAAGGCCAGATCGTCGATGTCGGCCGCAATGCCGGCAGCGGCCATGTCGAGACGGTCACGCTCAAATCGGGCGCGGTGATCGCGGGCGACCTGTTCATCGACTGCTCGGGTTTCCGCTCGCTTTTGCTCGGCCAGACGATGGGCGTCGCCTGGCAGGACTGGAGCGAATGGCTGCCGTGCGACCGCGCGTTCGCGGTGCCGTGCGCGCGGACCGAGCCCTTGCTGCCTTATACCCGCGCGACCGCGCAGCCGGGCGGCTGGATCTGGCGGATCGGGCTGCAGCACCGCACCGGCAACGGCCATGTCTTTTCGAGCGCGTTCTGCTCGGAGGATCAGGCGCGCGAGACCCTGCTCGGCCAGCTCGACGGCGCGGCTCTGGCCGAGCCCCGCTTGCTGCGCTTCCAGGCGGGCCGCCGCGCCAAGGCATGGGAAGGCAATGTCATCGGCATCGGGCTGGCCGGCGGTTTCCTCGAGCCGCTGGAATCGACCAGCATCTTCCTGATCCAGGCGGCGGTGACCGACCTCGCCAATCTGATGCCGACGCGGGGCGGGATCGATCGCCGGCTGGCGGACGAGTATAACCGCCTGTTCGAGGTCCATTACGACCGCACGCGCGATTTCATCGTGCTCCATTATTGCGCCAACCGGCGCGAGGGCGAGCCTTTGTGGGATCATGTCCGCAACATGCGGCTGCCCGACAGCCTCGCGCACAAGATCGCTTTGTTCGAGGCGAACGCGGCCGCGCCCGATTACAAATATGGCCTGTTCTCGCGCGATAGTTGGCTGGCGGTGCTGGTCGGGCAGGGCATCGTGCCGCGCGGCTATAATCGCCTCGCCGACAGCCTGACGCTGGACGAGCTCGGATCGAAATTGCGCGATCTCAAACGCCGCATCCGCACCAATGCGGCAGCCATGACCGGCCATGGCGATTTCATCGCCAATTACTGTCCCGCCCCAACGGCGGCCAAGCCGATGGAGAGCGCGGCATGATGCCGCCGCCCTGCGGCCGCGTGGTCGTGGTCGGGCGCGATGCCGCGCTTTGGCTCGCCACCAATGTGATCCGCACCGCGCTGGCGCCCGCGGGCGTGACGGTGACAGCGGTGGAACTGCCCAGCCGCCTGGAACCGGCCGATGTCCACGCGACGCTGCCGCCGCTCGAAGCCTTGCACAACCAGTTGCGGATCGAGGAAGCGGCCTTGCTGCGCGCCGTCGGCGGCGCCTTCACGCTCGGTCAGAATTTCGCCGATGCGGGCGGCGCGGAGCCGGCCTTTCTCCACGCTTACGGCGCGTACGGCACCGCGATCGATAACCAGGATTTCTTCGCTTACTGGCTGAAGGCACGCGGGCTCGGCCTGCCGGTCGGGCTGGAGGATTTCTCGCTGACCGCGGCGGCGGCGCGGCAGGGGCGGCTGCTCATCCCCGACGACGAGACCGAGAAATACGGCCGCAGCGATTATGGCTATCACCTGCCGGCGGCGGCCTATGTCCGCAGCCTCAAGGGGCTCGCGGTCCATGATGGTGTGACGATCCATGCCGCCGACGCGATCGAGGTTTTGCGCGATGGCGACCGGATCGAAGCCTTGGCGTTCGACGGGCAGCGGATCGAAGGCGACCTGTTCGTCGATGCGACCGGCGAGGGACTGCTGATCGACGCGCTCGGCACCGAACGTGAAAGCTGGCGGTCTTATTTCCCGGGCGATCGGATGCTGGTCGCAAGCGGGCCGAAATTCGGCTCGATCCCGGCTTATGCCGAAATCCGCGCCGGGTCAGGGGGCTGGACCGGCCTCTATCCCAGCCAGGCGCGGTCCCATGTCGTCCATGTCTATGCGAGCAGCCTATGTTCGGACGAGGAAGCCAGACGCGACGCGGCGGAAAACAGCGGTCTCGCTTTGACCGACGTGGACATCCAAGCGGTCGATCCGGGAATGCGGACCAAGGCCTGGGCGGGCAATTGCGTCGCGATCGGCGCGGCCGCCGCGACCTTCGATCCGATCCACAATGTGGAGTTGCACGCCGTCCAGCTCGGGCTCATCCACTTGCTCGCTTTCTATCCCGCTGGCTCCGATTTCTCCGCCGAGCGTGCCGAATATAACCGGCTGATGCGCTCCTCGTTCGAGCGGATCCGCGATTTCCAGGCGGTGCATTACCGGCTCAATCCCTATGCCGGTTCGGCCTTCTGGGCGCAGGCGCGGCAGGGTGATGCCTCGCCCGAACTGGCACACACGATCGCGCTGTTCCAGGCGCGCGGCGAGATCGCGCCTTATGAGGATGAAAGCTTCTCGCCCGACAGCTGGCGTACCTTCTTCATCGGCCACGGCCTGGTGCCGGACAGCTATTTGCCGCCGATCGACCGCACCCCGCCCGAGACGATGAAGGCGCAGTTCCGGACGATGCTCGGCTTCGTCAAAGAACAGGTGCTTCGCCAGCCGACCCATGACGCCTATCTGCAGACGATCGCGCGGCGCGGGAATGGGTGAGGTTTTACGTATGGACCGCAATGCGGCCCCCGGCGATCTCGATGCATTGCCACGCGTGGCGGTGCAGGGGCCGCCGACGCCGGCGGAGTTCGATGCGCTGATCGCGGCCGAGCAGCCGGTCATCCTCAAGGGGCTGGTCGCGGATTGGCCGGCGACGCAAGCCGGGCGCACGCCGTCCGCGCTCGTCGCTTATCTCAAGGCGATGGATCGCGGCGTGCCGTCGCCGGTGATGGAGGCGCCCGCGCGCAGCGGCGGCCGCTTCACCTACGGCCCCGACATCAGCGAATTCAGCTTCACCAAGAGGCGTGCCCCGATCGGCGATACGCTCGACCGGATCGAGCGCAATCTCGGGCAGGACAATGCGCCGTTCGTCGCGATCCAGATGCTGCCGCTCGTCGACACTTTGCCCGATTTCGTAGCGCGCAATGCGATGCCGCTGCTGCCCGCCGAGGTCGGCCCGCGGCTGTGGATCGGCGGCCCGCTGCGCACCCAGACGCATAACGACCGCGACCATAATCTGGCCTGCGTGATTTCCGGGCGGCGGCGCTTTCTGCTGTTCCCGCCCGAGCAGGTCGCCAACCTCTATGTCGGCCCGCTCGACAATCCGCCGCCTTTGTCGCTGGTCGATCCCGAAGCACCCGATCTGGAGCGCTTTCCCAAATACCCGCAAGCGATCGCGGCGGCGCGGGTCGCGTGGCTCGAGCCGGGCGACGCGCTCTTCCTGCCCAAATATTGGTGGCATCACGTCACCTCGCTCGACCCGTTCAACGCGATGGTCAATTATTGGTGGGGCGACAGCGCCGCCGGGCTTGAACGGCCCAACGACATATTCCTTGCCGGTTTGCTCGCGTTCAAGGATCTGCCCGACGGCGAGCGCGCTTACTGGCGCGCGATGTTCGAGGCGCATGTGTTCGGCACGCGGGGCGAGGCGGTCGCGCATATCCCCGAGGAATTGCAGGGCGCGCTCGGCCGAATGAGCCCCCGTCAGCGGGCCGCGCTGCGCCAGCAGCTCATGATGGCCTTCCTGAAAACGCCATGACCGCCCGCGCAAATGCCGCGCGGCGTGTCCCGGCTTCCGACATTTCGAGAAAGAGAAACAGATCGATGATCCTTCGCAGCCTTGCCTTGCTTGTCACGTTCGGCGGGATCGCCGCAGCACAGGCGAGCCCCCGCGAATGCGCCCAGTCGCCCGGCAAGGTGATCGAATTGTGCACCTGGGTCGATGGCGGTCAGGCCTGGTACGCGGTCACGCGCAAGGGCGAGGTGGTGCTCGCACCCTCGACGATGGGCCTGAGCTTCGCGGGCGAGGGCGAGGCGCGCTACGGCGCCCTGTCCAACCCGCGCCGCGCATCGTCCGACACCAATTGGCAGCAGCCATGGGGCGAGCAGCGCGTGATCCGCGACAATCACAGCGACCTGACCGTGACGATCGCGGGCGACACGCCGCTGACCAAAAGCTTCGACGTCAGCTTCCGCCTGTTCGATGACGGGTTCGGCTTCCGTTACAGCTACACCGCGATTCCGGCGGGGCAGGCGGTGTCGGTCACCGCCGACCATACCCAGTTCCACACAATCGGCGCCTATCAGGCCTGGTGGTATCAGGGTCTCGGGCTGGAGCGTGACGAATATCTTTATACGCAGACCGACGCGCGCCGGATCACGCTCGCCGAGACGCCGCTGACTTTGCGCGGCGACACCAACCATCTCTATCTCTCGATCCACGAAGCGGCTCTGGTCGATTTCCCGAGCATGCTGCTGCAGGGCAATGGCACGGGCGTGCTGAGCGCGTGGCTGATGCCGTGGCCGGACGGCGTGCTCGCGCACAAGACCGGGCCGTTCACCGGCCCGTGGCGGACGATGCTGATCAGCGACAGCGCCGGCGGGCTGGTCGACAGTCGGATCGAATTGAACCTCAACGAGCCGAGCAAGATCCCCGACATCGACAGCTGGTTCAAGCCGGGCAAGTTCGTCGGCGTGTGGTGGGAAATGCACCTCAACCATTCGACCTGGGGCAGCGGCATGCGCCACGGAGCCAACACCCAGAACGTCGAACGCTATATGGATTTCGCCGCGCAATATGGCTTTTCGGGCGTGCTCGCCGAGGGCTGGAACCAAGGCTGGGACGGCAGCTGGATCGACAATGGCGACAAGTTCAGCTTCACCAAGGCCTATCCCGATTTCGACCTTCCCGGCATCGTCGCCTACGGCAAGGCGCGCGGCGTTGCTTTGATCGGGCATAACGAAACCGCCGGCGCGGTGGTGAATTACGAAAACCAGCTCGATGCGGCGATGACGCTGTACGAGCATGTCGGCATCCCGATCGTGAAGACCGGCTATGTCCATCACAGCGGCGATATCGTCGACCGGCAGGGCGGCCTCGAATGGTTCGCCGGCCAGTTCATGGTCCGCCACAATCTTCACGTCGCCGAGGTTGCCGCTGCGCATCACGTCGCGATCGACGCGCATGAGCCGGTCAAGGACACCGGCCTGCGCCGGACCTGGCCCAACATGATCGCGCGCGAAGGCGCGCGCGGGCAGGAATATAATGCCTGGGGAACCCCCACCAATCCGCCCGAGCATGTGACGATCCTGCCCTACACGCGGCTGCTGGGCGGACCGATGGATTTCACCCCGGGCATCTTCGATCTGGCGCACGGCAAGGACGACGTGACGCGGCGTGTGCAATCGACGCTGGCGACGCAGCTCGCCGAATATGTCGTGATCTACAGCCCGGTGCAGATGGCGGCCGACCTGCCCGAAAACTATCTCGCGCACATGGACGCGTTCCAGTTCATCCGCGACGTGCCGACCGACTGGGAGACTTCGAAGACGCTGCAGGGCGAGATCGGCGATTACATCGTCGAGGCGCGTCAGCCGCGCGGCGGCAAGGACTGGTATCTGGGCGCGGTCACCGACGAGAATGCGCGTTCGCTGACCCAGCCGCTGACCTTCCTGACGCAGGGCAAGCATTACGAAGCGCAAATCTATCGCGACGCCCCGGGCGCGGATTACCGCACCAACCCCGAAGCCTATGAGATCGTGAAGCAGGTCGTGACGAGCAAGGACGTGCTGACGATCGCGATGGCGCCGGGCGGCGGCCAGGCGATCCGGTTCAAGGCGCTGGATTGAGGTTGGCCTTCGTCACCCCGGACTTGTTCCGGGGTCCACTCTGAGGCTTGGTGCCTGCTTCACGGTGGATGCCAGAACAAGTCCGGCATGACGAGTTGGGTGCGGGGCACGCGCCGCCAGCCGTATGTCCTTTGGACGCACGTCTCCCATGGCTTGGAACAAGCTGTATGACCGGCGCGGTTCCGCCGCCTGCTCGGCCGCGGGGAAGCTGCAATTTGGCTTTGGGCATTCAAGCCCTGGACGGCGCCTGCAAGCCTGCCAACTGCGCGACGTCCAGCCGGTGGCTGCAGTTCAGGACGGGTAGCTCGAAAGCCCCTGGAGGTTTCCCTCCAGCATCGCCCGCCTAGCCACGGTACGCGATGTCGACACCGAAGCGGCGGAATTTGCCGGGAGGTTACCCTCAAAGGGCCGAAGCCCAACGTCGTCCGCATAGCTCCGCTACACGACGCCGGCATCACCCAGAGGGTGAGATCTGTACGCTTTGGGCGAAGTTACCGTCTCATTCATGCCGAGGAGCTTCGCGCCGGTCGTGCCCGCCGACCGAGTTCCGATCAGCGAACGTGAAATGCGTACACGTTTTGTTCTCATTTGTCAAGGGCGGTGTCATGTTCTCCATCAGATCGGTAGAGCGGCTGCTGCTAACCCAATTGCGGACATTAGAGCGCAAACGCCGAGCTTGGCCCGGACCGCTATCAATAACTCAGACAAATGGCTTGATAGCGCTACCTTTACCGCATAATTGACGCGGTAGGGGCCGTGCCACCGCGCGGTCCCCTCAAATAAGAGCGGGATCGCAGTCGGGCGTCCGATGTGTTCCCCTGGCCAGAAGGCTCAAGCCGTCGGCCAAACATGGGGAGAAGAGACTGGTGCGTATGCCGTCAGCGCTTTGCGTCTTGCTGTTTGCCACTGCCGTCTTCGGCAGTAGCGGCGGGACCCAGCCTTATTCTCCGCCTGTTTCAACCGCACGCGCCAACGCCGATCGCCTTGCCGCCGCGCTGGTTGGCAAAATGACGCTCGACGAGAAGATCGGTCAGCTGGTCAATGTCGCCCCGGCGATCCCCCGTCTGGACGTCCCTGCCTACAATTGGTGGACGGAGTCGCTGCATGGCGCGCTCGGCGCGGTGCCGACCACCAACTTCCCCGAGCCGATCGGCCTTGCCGCGACCTTCGATGCCCCGCTGATCCACGACGTGGCCGGCACGATCAGCGTCGAGGTGCGCGCGCTGCACACGCTTGGCCGCGAGACGGGCAAGCTCGGAAAGATCGGCACCGGCCTCGATACCTGGTCGCCCAACATCAACATCTTTCGCGATCCACGCTGGGGGCGTGGCCAGGAGACCTACGGCGAAGATCCGTTCCTGACCGCGCATATGGGCGTGGCTTTCGTCACCGGCATGCAAGGGCCCAATCCCTAGCTTCCCGACGTGATCTCGACGCCCAAGCATTTCGCGGTCCACAGCGGTCCGGAGCCGACCCGCCACGTGGCCGACGTCTTCGTTTCGCCCCACGATCTTGAAGACACCTATCTGCCGGCATTCCGCGCCGCGATCGTGGAAGGCCATGCTGGATCGGTGATGTGCGCGTACAACCGCATCGACGGCCAGCCCGCCTGCGCGAGCGACCTTCTGCTCAAGGAGCATCTGCGCGGTGCGTGGGGTTTCAACGGCTACGTCGTGTCGGATTGCGACGCGGTGGTCGATATTTCCGAACATCACAAATATGCGCCCGATCCCGCGGCGGGCGTCGCGGCCGCCGTTCGTGCTGGCGTGGACAACGAATGCAACACGGCGACGCTTCACGGCGCGCAGCAGCTGGGCGACCGCTACAAGGAAGCGGTCGCGCGCGGCCTGATCACCGAACAGGATCTCGATCGGGCTTTGGTCCGCCTGTTTTCGGCGCGGTTGCGGAACGGCGATCTTCCCGGCCTGAGCCAGCGTGCCCTGTCGCTGGTGCCGGTCAGCGCGATCAACACGCCGGATCATCAGGCGCTCGCGCTGAAGGCCGCGATTGAAAGCATGGTGCTGCTCAAGAACCAGTCGGTCCTGCCGCTCAAGCCGTCGATCAGGATCGCGCTGGTCGGCCCGCTCGCGGATGCCACACGCGTATTGCGCGGCAATTATTCGTCGCCCGCCAGCGCGCCGCCGATTTCGGTGCTCGCCGGGCTGCGCTCCGCGATGCCGGGCGCGCAGGTCACCCTGGTGCCGTTCACCGCGTCCGTCACCGACGGCGATCCCGTGCCGGATTCGGTGTTCGTCACCGCAGACGGCAAGCGCGGCCTTCATGCCGATTATTACAACGCCAAGCCGCTCTCGTCCGGCGCCGATCCTAAGGCTGCGCCAAGCTACGATGCCAAGCCCATCGTCTCGCGCGTCGAGCCGGGCCTGAACGCGCACGCGTTCGAGGTGAAGCAGGTCGCCGAACGGCATAAAGTGGTGTGGAGCGGCTTCCTGGTCGCGCCGGAAACCGGAACTTATCGCATCGCGGTAACGGGCGTGAAGGGATCGCTCGACGTCGACGGCAGACCCGCTTTGTCCTCCGACCAGTATTCGCGCTGGGGCGAGCCGCTGCATCTGGTCGAGGTCCTGTTGGAAAAGGGGCGGCGCTATCCGGTGCATTTCCAGTCCGAAGCGCCTGGCGTTTCGGCCGGAACGGCGATGTTCTGGAAGCGGATTTCGACCGATCTCGATCGCGATCTTGCGGCGGGTGTCGCGCACGCGGACGTCGTGGTCGCCGTGGTCGGCCTGACTTCCGACCTGGAAGGCGAGGAGATGCCGGTCCACGTCGAGGGCTTCTCGGGCGGCGACAAGACGTCGCTCGATCTTCCCGCCGATCAGCGCCGCCTGCTCGAAAAGACGAAGGCGCTGGGCAAGCCGCTGATCGTCGTCTTGATGAACGGCAGCCCGATCGATCTGGCCTGGGCCAAGGACAATGCGGCCGCGATCCTTGAGGCTTGGTATCCCGGCCAGTCGGGCGGCCTCGCTGTCGCCAATATCCTGTCGGGCAAGGCCAATCCCGCCGGTCGTTTGCCACTGACTTTCTATCACAGCGTCGACGACCTGCCGCCGTTCGACAATTATGCGATGGCAGGACGCACCTATCGCTATTTCACCGGCACCCCGGTCTATCCGTTCGGTTACGGGCTGAGCTTCAGCAGTTTTGTCTACGGCCCGCTCAAGCTTGCGCCGGCGACGGGCGGGGCGGCGCAGGGGCTTCATGTCACGACCGAGGTCCGTAATACGGGCGCGGTAGCGGGCGATGAAGTGGCGGAATTGTATCTCAACTTCCCCGACGTGCCGGGCACGCCGCGTGTGGCCCTCCGCGGCTATCAGCGGCTCGCGTTGAGGCCGGGCGAGAGTCGGACCGTCAACTTCGACCTGTCCCCGCGCGATCTGAGCAGCGTCGCGCCGGATGGAACGCGGCTGGTCGTGCCCGGCCGCTACCGCGTCAGCGTTGGTTCGGGGCAGCCAGACACGGGCGTTCCGGCGCAGTCCGCCAATTTCGATACGCACGCCGAAGTCGTCCTGCCGCGATGACACCGAACTCATAACAATCAGAAAATCGATGGGGAGACATGACGTGAAAGGATCGAACGGATTGTCCGCCGGCGGATTGATCAGGATGGCTGGGACGGCCTTCACCGGGCTTGCGATAGTCTGCGCGTCGGCCCCGGCGCCCGCGCAGAATGATCGGATGACCCCGATCGCCGTTCCAGTTCAATCCGGCGCGATCACACTCAATACCGGCGCGCTTCCGGGCGCTTCCGTACCTGAAAGCTGGCACAGCCAATATGGCAGCGTGTTCGCGCGCAACGTGACCGTCGCCACGCTCACGCCCTTTCTACCCGATCCCGCGAAAGCCTCGGGCGCGGCCGTGATCGTGGCACCTGGAGGCGGCTTCCGGACCCTGTCGATGGAAAATGAGGGCTGGGATGTCGCCAAGGCGCTCGCCGCCCGAGGCATTGCGGCCTTCGTCCTAAAATACCGGTTGAACCAGACCCCCGCCGATATGCCCGCCTTCGAAGAGTCGATGCGCCAGATGTTCGCCGGACCGGTCCGCCCGCCGCAGGCTGATGCGAACGGTGCCTTCACGGGCCTTGCACCTCAGATTGCCGACGCGCGCGCAGCCTTTGCCCTTACGCGCGCGCGCGCGATGCAATGGCACATCGATACCAATCGTATCGGCATGGTCGGGTTCTCCGCCGGCGCGATGCTCACGCTCGCCACCGAACTCGCCGGGGAAGATGCGAAACCAGCCTTCATCGGCATCATCTATGGGCCGTTGGGTCCGGTATCTGTGCCCGCCGACGCCCCGCCGGTGTTCGTGGCTTTAGCCGCCGACGATCCCTTGTTCGGCAACGGAGGCTACGGTCTTATCGACAGCTGGCGAGCGGCCAAACGGCCGGTCGAGTTCCACCTTTACGAGCAGGGCGGACACGGCTTCGGCATGTATCAGAAAACCACGACCAGCACGGGATGGTTCGACGCCTTCGCCCGCTGGCTCGGGATGCACGGCCTGCTCAAGCCGGCGGGTTAGAAGCAATCACCCAAAGCAGACATGCTTCGACGCGCGTCGGCGTCAATTCAACGAGCCGGCCAGGCTGCCTCCGCTCGCGATCGTGACGTCTTCGAGGCCAAGCCATTGTGCCATCAGCGCCAGCTCCGCCGTCAACCGTTCCGGCATGTCGTCGGGCGCGCCTTCCTCGCGATGCGCGCTTTGGACCAATAAGGTGCCCGCCTGCCGATCGGCCTTCAAATCAACCCGCGCGACGATCTGCCCGTCCATCATGAACGGCAGCACATAATAACCATGCACGCGCTTTTCGGCGGGGACGTAGATTTCGATCCGGTAGCGCGTGCCGAAGATGCGCTCGGTCCGGGCGCGTTCCCAGATCAATGGGTCGAACGGCGCGAGCAGGGCCTGGCCGGTGATGCGGCGCGGGACCCTGGCGTCGGCGTGGAGATAGGCCGGCTGGCTCCAGCCGCGCACCGCGATCTGGCGGAGCGTGCCGTCCTCGACCAGTTCGGCGATGCGGGGATAAAAGTCGTCGGGCTTGAGCCGGAAATAATCGCGCAGGTCGCCCGCGGTGGCGATGCCGAGCGCGCGGGCGCTGCGGGCGATCAGGGCGCGTTGCGCGTCGGCCTCGGACGGGGTGGGCGTGTCGAGAATATCGCGGGGCAGCACGCGTTCGGGCAGATCGTAGACGCGCTCGAAACTGGTGCGGCGCGTCGCGGTCGTGATCTGGCCGGACCAGAACAGATATTCGAGCGCCTGCTTGGTCTCGCTCCAGCCCCACCAGCCGCCGGCCCCACGCGTCTCGGCGATGTCGGAGGCGGCGAGCGGGCCGTGATCGGCGATGCGCTTGAGCAGGGCGTCGGCCTCGGCGCGGCGCTCGCCGGCGAAGGGTTTCACATTGCCCCAGACGCCGATGCCGCGCGCGGCACGGTCCATCCGCCAGCGCAGCAAAGGCTGGACGTCGAGCGGCAGCAACGACGCCTCGTGCGCCCAATATTCGAACAGGCGGCGCTTCGATTTCGGACCCCAGGCGGCCTGATCGAGCAGGGTGCGCGGATAGGCGCCGAGCCGCGAGAAGAGCGGCAGGTAGTGCGCGCGCACGAGCACGTTGACGCTGTCGATCTGGTACAGCGCCAGCCCCTCGATCACGCGCCGCAGATGCGCCGCGCCGATCGGGCCGTCCGGCCGTTTCTGGCCGAAGCCCTGCGCGGCGAGCGCGATCCGCCGCGCCTCCGCCGGGGACAGGCTGTCCTTCAGTTGTCGTCGTCCGCGCGTGCGGCCATGTCCATGAAGGTGCGCGCCGCGTCGCGATCGGCCTCATCCTTGAACGCGACGTCGAGATCGGGCGCCGCGCCGAGCATGTGCAGCAAAGCCCATAAGGCGAAGCGCCGGCCGCGATCCTTCTGCAGCCCGAAATCGACGCGGATCCGCTCGACGCCCGCCGTCAGCGCGGCGGGCGGGATGGCGGCGATGTCATCGGTGCCGAAATAATGGCGAAACTGATCGTCGAGCAGCATGGCGCGTTTCTAGCGCGCCGTGTCGCGCGCAAACAGCCCGTTTCCTTATTCGAAAATGCGGGTCAGGCGATCCGTCGTCGGACCGTCGCCGCGGCGTTCGATCAGGACGATGTAGAGCGTACACACCATGGCGAGCTGGAACCCGTACGCAATCGTGCTGAGCAGCGTTACATACAAAAAGGGGGCCGGCTCGACCGCATAGCTAAGGACGAGCGATCTGGTTTCGAGGACGGACATGCCGAGCCGTTGCAACAGCCAGTTCAGCCCGCCTACCGCGATACCCGCCACAAGCAGCAGCAGGAAAATCCGCCATCGGGTATTGCGGGTGAGGGCCCGGCTACGGCTAAAGGTCTCGAAAAGCCCCGTGCGCTCGGCAACGAGCACGGGACCGACAACTGCCCACATCGTCAACAGCATGATACCGGGAACGACCAGCAGTACGAACCCCAGAATGAATCCGGCCAGGTAAAGCAACGATACGGGCAGCGCGATCGGCAGCCTCCGGGCAGCCGCAGCCAGCGCGCCCAACAGGTCGGATTGCCTGCCGTCCCGTCGTTGGAGCGCGGTTCCAACGAGGACGCCCTGCCCGAAAAAGGCCATGAAAGTGCCCAGAGCGCTGATCGCCAACAGGGCCAACCCATAATTCCCCAACGACCCACTGGTAACGTTTTGGAATACCCCGTGAGTGGCCAGATAGATAATCAGCAAACGCTCCGGCAGGATCACAAGGAAAGCGACGCCGAACACGGTCGCGGCCCGGTCGCCGATAAACTCGAACGTTTCGCTGATAACCTCGCCGATCCCGATCGGCGATTGCTCCTCGAGCATCACGCTGCTGCCGAGGTCATTCGAAGATCTCGCCGAGCTTCGCGTCCAGCGGGCCGTCTTTCCACTCGCGCAGTTCGACATAGAGGCCGGTGGTTATCGTCGCCGCGAAGGTCGCCGAAATCGTCGTTATGACTGCGTTGAAGACAATATAGGACATGGGCATCGTGCCGACCTGCGGCACACCGACAATCAAGAGCTGGAACAGCCCCGCTATCGCGGCCAGCACCCACAGGACGATAGCCATTACAAGAAGCAGTCCGAACACCTTCCAGCGCGCGCCGCGCGTCAAATCGGCGGCACGGCCGAATGCCGCAATCACGCCGACCCGCTCCTCTACCGTCACGGGAATCACTACGGCGAAGGCCACCCCCACCATGATCCCCGGCACGATCAACAAGACGGAGCCGGCCAGGACCGCCAGTACGAACAGGAGCGTCGTGCCGATCAGCGGCAACAAACGGCTGAAGGCCGTGGCGAGGCATTCGCCCAGGCTTGCCTGCCGGCCTTCGCTATCCGCGACTGTCGCGCGCGCCAGGCAACCCTGCACGAGCGATCGCAAAACTAGATAAACGACGGAGCCGATGACAGCCGATACGACAACGCCCTGGAATACCCCGCTTTGCTGCAGGTCGAGGCGCAGGTTGATCAACAGATAGCTCAACAACGCACCCGGCAGCGCGGCGAGCATGAAAGACACGCCGAACGCCACCAATGGATTGTGGCCCATCACACCGAAGGCCCGGCCGAACACGCCCCCAATCGTAAAAGACCCGCCGTCCGAATTTTCTGCAGCCATTGCAAATCCCCTCTGATTTTACGGTAGACTGAGCGACGATCTCGCCGCTGTCCAGTCCGCAGGTTCCACCGAAATGGCGGATTTGGATGGAGAATTCGTCGTTGCGGCGGCACGGCCTTGCGATACAAAGAGGTTCAGGAGTGGCATTGGGGGTCGCTATAGCGGGATTAGGTCAGGTTGCTTCGGAGCGCTTCGCTGCCGCGCATCGCGCGCTGCGGGCGAATCCCGATATTCAGTTCGATCTTCGTCGTGCAGAACCGCCGCGTCAGCCGCCGGCATGGCTTGTGCATTTCTTGCAATGGCTCGGCAAAATACTGAAACCAATCGGCCGCTTCTTCGACTGGCTGGGAAGCTTCATGCCTGACGCGCCTTATGCGCGGATCCTGTTATGGTCGGTGATCATCGCGGCGTGCGCCGCGCTGGCGTGGATGATCTGGACGCGGTTCCAGGATGGCGCCTGGCGGTTGCCCCGCTGGACGAAGCGAGCGCGAACGGCCGCGCAGGACAGCGAGGACGAGCAATGGCAGCCCGACGCCGCGCCGGTGCGCGCGTGGCTGGAGGAGGCCGACGTGCTGGCGGGCGAGGGCCGCTTCGCCGAGGCCGCGCACCATCTGCTGATCCGCAGCGTCGAGGATATCGGCCGGCGCCGTCCCGGCCTGGTCCAGCCCGCGATCACCAGCCGCGATCTGGCGCGCGCGCCGACGGTGCCGCCGCGCGCGCGCCAATTGTTCTCGGGGATCGCGGCGGTGGTCGAACGCAGCCTGTTCGGCGGACGCGCGGTCGGCGCGGACGACTGGGCCGAATGCCGTTCGGCCTATGCCGACTTCGCCCGCACCGCCGCCTGGAAGCCGGCATGAGCGATCTCGTGCTTGGCCGCCGCGGCGCGCCCCGTGCCGATCCGTTCCGTGCGCTCACGGTTGCCTTGATCCTGCTGATCGGCATTTTCGGCTTTGTCGGCATGCTGGTGATGGGGGCATTCGCGCCCGATCTGCGCTCGGGCCACAATGGCGGCGGGCATGCCTTGTCGAACTCGGCGATCGGTTTCAGCGGGATCGTCCAGTTGGCGACGGCGACGGGGCGCAACGGACAAGTGATCCGCAACGAACATCAGCTCGATTCGGAGGATCTGCTGGTCGTCACGCCCGACCATGGTTGGGACGATCTGGGACCGGTGCTCGGCAATCGAAACGCCAAACCGACTTTGGTCGTCTTCCCGAAATGGGAGACGGTCGCCGACAAGGATCATGAAGGCTGGGTCAAGGTCGCCGGGCTGCTGATGCCGTTCGATCCGGATCACATGTTTTCCCCGAGCGTGGTCTTCCCGGTCGGGCGGCGCAGGACCGGCGGTCAGGTCATGCTGCAGCCGACACCCGATTTCTCCGGCGGCCCGGCCTTTCGCGCGCCGCGCGTGCTGCAGGTGATCACCGGCGTGAAGCCGGGCGAAAACAAGAAGCCGCCCAAACTGACGCCGTTGCTGACCGACCGGCATGGCGGGATCGTGCTCGCCAAATATGGCGACCAGCCGCTCTATCTGCTGGCCGATCCCGACCTTTTGTCCAATGCCGGGATCAGGGATCCGCGGCAGGCGGCGGCGGCGCTGGCGATGCTCGACTGGCTCAATTCGACCGGCGCCACCTCGATCGGTTTCGATGTCACCATGAACGGCTTCGGTCATTCGCAAAGCCCGCTCAAGCTGGCGTTCACGCCACCCTTCCTGGCGATGACGCTGACGCTGGCGGTGGTGCTGGCGCTGGTCGGCTGGCATGCGCTCGGGCGGTTCGGGCCGATCCGGCCAAGGGCGCGCGCGATCGCGTTCGGCAAGGCGGTTCTGGTCGAGAACAGCGCCAAGCTGATCCGCCGCGCGGGCCGCGAGACCGACCTCGGCGGCCGCTATGTGCAGGTGATCCGCGAGCGCGCGGTCGCGACGTTCGGCGTGCCCGCGCGGCTCAAGGACGCGGCGCTCGACGCCTATCTCGACAAATTGAGCGGGCGTGGCGCCATGCGCTTCAGCGAACTCGCGCGCGCCGCCGAGGCGACGCGCGACCGGGCGTCGCTCGTCGCCGCGGCGCAGGCGCTCCACCATTGGCAGAAGGAGAAAAAAGGGTGACGGTCGAAGAGGTGCAGGCGCTCGCCGCCGCGATACGGGCGGAAGTCGCCAAGGCCGTCGTCGGCCAGGACGAGACGATCGACTTCATGCTCGTCGCCTTGTTCGCGGGCGGGCATGTACTGCTCGAAGGGCCGCCGGGCACCGCCAAGACCTTGCTCGCGCACAGCTTCGCGCGCGCGGTCGGGCTCGATTTCGGCCGCATCCAGTTCACGCCCGATCTGATGCCGGGCGATATCATCGGCGCCAACCTGTTCAACTTCCAGACCTCGACCTTTTCGCTCACGCGCGGGCCGATCTTCACCGACCTTTTGCTCGCCGACGAAATCAACCGCACCCCGCCCAAGACGCAGGCGGCATTGCTCGAGGCGATGCAGGAACGCACCGTCACGATCGACGGCCAGAGCCTGCCGCTCGGCGATCATTTCATGGTGATCGCGACGCAGAATCCGATCGAGCAGCAGGGCGTCTATCCGCTGCCCGAAGCACAGCTCGACCGCTTCCTGTTCAAGCAGCGCGTCGATTATCCGACCGAGGAGGAAGAGCGCCGCATCATCGCGACGCATGGCGCGCGGCAGAGCGTGATGTCGCCCGAGGAATGGGGCGTCGCGCGCAAGGCCGACGCCAAGAAGATCAGCCGGGCGATCGCCGCCGTGGCTGCAGTAAAGCTGGTCGACGAGGTGGTCGCCTATATCGCGGCTTTGGTGCGCGGTACGCGGACGGTGGCCGATCTCGAAAGCGGCGCGTCCCCACGCGCGGGCGCGATGCTCGCCGGCGCGGCGCGGGCGCGGGCGGCGTTGGACGGGCGCGACTTCGTCATTCCCGACGACGTGAAGATGCTGAGCCCCGCTTTGCTGCGCCATCGTCTGATCCTGTCGCCGGCGGCGGAGATTGACGGGCGCACGGTCGAGGAGGTGGTGAGCGGCATCATCGAGAGCATCGAGGCGCCGCGTTGATCACGCCGACGCGCCTGGCGGTGTGGGCGACGGCGGCAGGGGCGCCGGTGGCGCTGCTGCTCGGCGTGTTCCTGCCGCGCCTCTGGTATGCCGGGCTCGCCTGGCCGGCGGCGGTGGTGCTGCTGACATTGATCGATGCGCTGATCGGGCCGAACCCGCGCCGCGCGCAGCTGCATGTCACGATGCCCAAGTCCGCGCCCGTCGGCGGCGATGCCGATGCGAGGATCGAAGTGGTCGTGGCGGGCCGCTCGGCGCCCGGCTGGTGCGAGGTCGCGCTCGATGGCGATCCGCTGTTGCTGATGACCGACGAAGGGCGGCTGTGGCTGCCGCTCGACGGAGGACGGGGCGAAGGCGCGCTGCCGATCCTCGCGATCCGCCGTGGCGCCGCGCGCGTCGAACGGCTGTGGCTGCGCTGGCGCGGGCCGCTCGGCCTCACCTGGAAACAGGCGCAGCAACCCGCCGCGCTCCGCACCCTGATCCTGCCCGACGTCCGGCCGGTGCGCGAAAGCGGCGCGCGCATCTTCGAACGCCATGCCTTGCAGGGCCTGCTCGCGCAGATCGACCGGGGCGACGGCGCCGATTTCGACGCTCTGGTCGAATTCCGATCGGGCATGGATCGGCGTGCGATCGACTGGAAGCAATCGGCCCGCCACCAGAAATTGCACGCCAAGGAATATCGATCCGAACGCAACAGCCAGATCGTGTTCGCGCTCGATTGCGGGCGGCAGATGAGCGAGCCGGTGGCGGGCCTGCCGCGGATCGACCGCGCGGTTTCGGCGATGCTGTTGACCGCGTGGATCGTGCTCAAACTGGGCGACCGGGTCGCGCTCCATGCGTTCGACAGCCGGCCGCGTATCGCCTCCGGGCTGATTACCGGCAGTGCGGCTTTCCCCGAGCTGCAGCGGCTCGCCGCCGAGATCGACTATGGCAGCGACGAGACCAATTACACCTTCGCGCTGACCAACCTCACGACCGCGCTCAAGCGGCGCTCGATGATCGTGCTGTTCACCGAATTCACGGATCTGACCGCCGCCGAATTCATGGTTCGCGCGGCGGCGCGGCTGGTCGAAACGCATCTGCTGCTGGTGGTCGTGTTGCGCGACGACGAACTGGAGGCACTGGTCGAAGCCGAGCCGCAGAGCGCCGACGACGTGACGCGCGCGGTCACCGCGGCCGCCCTGCTGCGCGACCGCCACCTGGTGCTGCTGCGGCTGCGCCATCTCGGCGCGCATGTGATCGAAAGCCCCTACGGCCAGGTCGCCGAGCGGCTGGTCGCGGCCTATGTCGATCTCAAGCGAAGGGACGCGCTGTGAACGCGCCCGCCGAACCCCTTTTGGTCAATGCCAGCCGCTTCCGCGCCGCGCACGAGCTCGACTGGAAAAGGCTGGAGGGCATCGTCAACCGGATCGAACGGCGCGGGATCGGCGCGCTGACCGAGGACGATCTGCTGCAATTGCCCTTGCTCTACCGCTCGGCCTTGTCGTCGCTGTCGGTCGCGCGCGAGACCTCGCTCGATCGGGCGCTCGTCGTCTATCTTGAGGCTTTGTGCACGCGCGCTTATTTCCAGATTTACGGCGTGCCGACTTCCTTCTGGAGCCAGCTCACCGACTTTTTCGCGCGCGGCTGGCCGCAGGCGGTACGCGGCCTGTGGCGCGAGACATTGGTCGCCTTCCTGCTGACCGTCGCGGGCGCGCTCGCGGGCTTCCTGCTCGTGCTCCACGATCCCGCCGTCTTCTACACGATCATCCCCGACAGCCTCGCTGGCGGCCGCGATCCGTCGGCGAGCGCGGGGGCGTTGCGCGCGACGCTCTACAATCCCCCGGGGCATGACGATGGGCTCGCCATCTTCGCCACCGCCTTGTTCACGCACAATGCGCAGATCGCGATCTTCGCTTTCGCGCTGGGCTTCGCCTTCGCGATCCCGACCGTCCTGCTGATCGTCTATAACGGCCTGATGCTGGGCGCCTTTCTCGCCGTGTTCGCGAACAAGGGACTGGGGCTGGAGGCGGGCGGGTGGCTGATCATCCACGGCACGACCGAGATTTTTTCGATCATATTGTCGGGCGCGGCCGGTTTCCGCATCGGCACCGCAATCGCGTTTCCCGGACGCGCGTCGCGGACCGACTTCGCGATCACGGTCGGGCGGCAGGCATCGGTGGTGATGGCGGGCGCGGTGGTGATGTTGATCCTGGCCGGTATGCTGGAAGGGATCGGCCGCCAGACGGTGCTGGTCGACGGCACGCGCTATGCGATCGGGCTCTGCGTGCTCGCCGGCTGGCTGACCTATTTCTATGCGCCGTGGAATCGCAATGCCCTGGCCGTTTCGTAAGCGCGCGGACAAGAAGCCGCACGACCTGCGGCGCAGCTTCGTCACGCCCGAAGGCGTCGATCTGCGGCTCGAACTGGGCGGCGCGGGCGCGCGCGCGGCGGCGTTTCTGCTCGACGCGGTGTTCATGCTGATCGTGCTGATCGTGGCCTCGATCGCGATCGGGCTGCTCGCGGTCGCCGCCAAATCCCAGCTGATGGTGATCCTCTGGCTGCTCGGCTTCTTCGTGCTGCGCAACGGCTGGTTCATCCTGTTCGAGATCGGCGGACGCGGCGCGACGCCGGGCAAGATGGCGCTGGGTTTGCGCGTGGTCGCGCGCGACGGCGCGCCCTTGACCGGCGGTGCGGTGATCGCACGCAACGCGATGCGCGAGATCGAAGTGTTCCTGCCTTTGTCCTTCCTCGGCTATCAGGCGAGCCAGGATGCGGCGGACGCCTTCCTCGCGATCTTCGCCTTGCTGTGGACCGGCATCTTTCTGCTCTTCCCGTTGCTGAACCGCGACCGGTTGCGTGTCGGCGATCTGGTCGGCGGGACGTGGGTGGTGCGGACATCGCGCACGCGGCTGGCCGACGATATCGGCGCCGCCGAGACGATCGCACGCGTGCGCCGCAGCTTCAGCGACGCCGCGCTCAATCTCTATGGCGTCTACGAATTGCAGACGCTGGAAGAGGTGTTGCGGCTCGGCCGCCCGGAGGCGCTCGCGACGGTGGCGGCGGCGGTGCGGCGCAAGGCGGACATCGCCGACGATGGCGACGATTTGGGCTTCCTCACCGATTATTATCGCGCGCTCTGCGCCCGGCTGGAGCGCGGCATGATGCTGGGCCGCCGCCGCGACAACAAGTACACCTAGGCCTTGATCGATCCAGGCTACGCCTGGGTCGTGAATCAAGGTCTCAACCCATGATAGAGCCTGATCCACCTCATCAGCGGAAGCGCACAGCGCTTCCACCGATAACGATCAGGCTCCAGGTGGCGCGACGCGGCTGATCAGGCGTGCGCGTCCGCGCACGATTGCAGGATATCGATCATCAAAGCCTGGATGCGATCCGGCTGCCAGCCGACGCGGAGCGTGATGCCGATTGGCCGCGTCGAGATTGGCAGCGGTCCGCCCAAGGGGATCAGCAGGCCGAGTTCGCGTTCGATCCGGAACTGATCGGGCGACAGCATCGCCAGCCAATTGCCCTGGAGCAACAGGCCGCGCGCGGCGCTGGCCGAACTGCATTCGACCTGCGGGGCAGGGGGTTCGATCCCGCCCGCGCGCAGCATCTCCTCCCAGCGCGCGCGGCGCGGCGTGCCCGGCGGGGAGGCGGCCCAGGGGAAGTCCGCGAGCGCGCTCGCCTGCCAATCGCTGGTGCGCGCGAGCGGATGATCGCTGCGCGCGACCACGACCATGTCGTCGTTGAACAATTGGCCCTGGACGGCGCCGTCAGGCGCCGCCTCGCGCAGCGCGCCCAGCAGCATGTCGATCTTGCCGTCGAGCAAAGCCGCGAGCAGCTCGGCATAGGCGCCTTCCATCACCCGCACCCGGGCATGAGGCTCGCGTGCGCAGAGTTGCGCCATCGCGCTCGGCAGCAGCCCGGCGCGGACCAAAGGCATTGCGCCGACCACGACCGCGCGGCCGCCATTGCGCGCCGCCTCGAACCCCAATTCGATCTCGGCCATCGCCTGCCGCGCGGCGTGCGCGAGCGCGGTGGCGACGGGCGTGGGCGCGATGCGGGCTCCGGTGCGGACGATCAGCGCCACCCCGAGCGATCGTTCGAGATCGCGCACCGCGCGATGGATCGAGGCTTCGGACAGGCCCGAGGCGCGCGCGCCGCCGCGAAACGCGCCTGCACTTTCGACCGCCGCCAGCGCGAGCAATTGCGTGCCGGTCACGCGGCGCACGAGCGGGGTGCGGTGGGATGGATCGGCGGCGTTGAGGATCGCCAGTGCGCGGTCGACGCTGTCGGCCAGCAGATGGCCCGCATTGGTCGGCGAGGCGCCACGCGGCTGGCGCTCGAATAATTGGCGCTCGACCCGCCGCTCCAGCGATGCGACCGCCTGGGTCAGCGCCGACTGCGTCAGGCTGATCGCGCGCGCGGCCGCGCCGAAGCTGCCGGTGCGGCGGATTTCCGCAACACCTTCGAGGTGACGCAGGTTGAACCAGGCGAATCCGCGCATCGGCATGCGTTAGCATCACCTAATGCATGACACCAAACATGTGATTTGTTTCTAATGGGTCGGCTTCCTATCCCGATGCTCGTGCGGATCATGACGATCAGAGGGACCGGGCCGGCTGCCGAGGCACCACGCAAGGCGATGGTGGTCGGCAATTGGAAGATGTGCGCGAGCCGGGCCCAGCTTACCGAACTGCGTGCGGTCGGCGACGCCGCCGCCCATGCCGCACTCGACGTCGTCATCTGCCCGCCCTTTCCGCTGATCCATCCCGCGATGCGCAGCGCGCGCGGCCTGTCGATCGGGGCGCAGGACTGCCACCATGCGGTGGAAGGGCCTTTTACCGGATCGGTCTCGCCGGTGATGCTGCGCGAGGCGGGCGCGAGCCATGTCATCGTCGGACATAGCGAGCGCCGGCAGGCGTTCGGCGAAAGCGACGCGGATATCTGCGCGAAGGCTGCTGCCGCGATCCGCGCGCGGCTCATGCCGATCGTGTGCATCGGCGAGAGCGCGGACGAACGGGATGCGGGCGTCGCTGCCGCCGCCGTCACGCGCCAATTGCAGCGGTCGCTTCCGGCGCTGGCCAAGCCCGACGAGATCGTCCTCGCTTATGAGCCGGTGTGGGCGATCGGATCGGGCAGCACGCCGACCTCGGACGAGATTGCGGAGATGCATGGCGCGATCCGCGGCGCGTTGCGCGATATCTTCGGGCGCGGCGCCGAACAGGTGCGGTTGCTCTATGGCGGGTCGGTCAACGCCGCCAATGCGGGCTGGATCGCCGCGCTGGCGGATGTCGACGGCGTGCTGGTCGGCAATTGCAGCCTCGCCGCGCAGGATTTCACGCCGATCATCGAAGCGGTCGGCAACGCGGCGCTGAAGGGTCAGCCGCTGGCGGCCTGAGCCTTATCGCCTGGCCATCCGAAAGGGCCAGGCGACCATCGCGTTTCCCAGGGCATGGGCGGGCCTTAGTGCGCGGCCTCGCCGCTTTCCGCCGGGCGCTGCGGCAGGATCAGGATGCAGAGCAGGATGAAGGCGGCGAGGACGGCCGATGCCAGCGGGCGGCTGAAATTCAGGCCGCCGCTGGCGACCGGCTTGTCGAACAGGTCGCCCAGCGTCGCACCCAGCGGCCGCGTCAGGATGAACGCCGCCCAGAACAGCAAAACGCGCGAGACGTTCGTCCAGTAATAAGCGCAGAGCACGATCAGCAGCGCGATCGCGAAGATCACGGCACCCCCTTCATATCCGGGCCCGGCATCGGCGATCCAGTCGCCCAGCGCGGTGCCGAGTGTTTGTGAAAAGGTGATCGTCAGCCAGTAGAAGAATTCGGCCCTGGGCGTGCGGATGCTACGCACCGAGACCGTGCCGAGAAACCAATACCAGGCGCCCAGCGACACCAGCACACAGGCCAGCAGCAAGGTCGATCCGCCGGGATAGCCGATGCCGAGCGAACGGTCGGCGAAATCGGCCATCGTCGTGCCGGCGGTGGTCGAGGCGATGATCGTCGCCCAATAGAGGAAGGGGTGGAAGCGTTTCGCCGCCATCTGCCAGGCGACGAACAGCACCAGCAGTGTCGCGAAAATGCCGGTCGCGGCGAGATAACCGAGATTCATCGTCATGCTGACGGTATCGCCGCCCGTCTCGCCCAATGTCGTCGCCGCGATCTTGATGATCCAGAAGACGATCGTGATCTCGGGTACCTTGGAGCGCGCGGTTTCGGCGAGCGTGGTCGGCATTCGCTAATCCTCTTGAGCGTTCAGGCGGCGGGATCGAAGACAAGGACGGACAACGTCCCGGCGCGTGGTTTGGGCCGCCCGCCCGGCGTGGCGGCCGGGTCGGTGTCGGCGGCGACCACGAACAGGCGGCCCGAATGTGGATCGACCGCCATCGTGCGTCCGCTCACCTTGGTCTGGATAGTGGCGAGCGACCGGTAGATATCCGCCGAGACCTGCTGATAGACGCTGATCGTGCCGTCGATCCCGTTCGAGCTGAAGATGCGGCGGTGCGAGGGGTCGTACGCCATCGCATCATTGCCGCGCCCGATCGGGAGTTCGGCAATCAGGCGGCCGTTG
>NZ_DATHFV010000073.1:0-2974 GCF_035317925.1 Sphingomonas sp. | reverse complement strand
CATCTCGCCCGACAGGATCAGCTGAAGCGCGCGCCCCTTGCCGACCAGCCTTGGCAGGCGCTGCGTCCCGCCGCCGCCCGGAACCAGGCCGAGCGCGACTTCCGGCTGGCCGAATCTGGCGGACTCCACCGCGAGCCTGATCGTGCACGCCATCGCGGTTTCGCAGCCGCCGCCCAGCGCGAAGCCATTCACGGCGGCGATGACCGGCTTGCCGAGATTCTCGATGAGATCCAGGACCTGCTGGCCGAAGCGACTGGACTGCTGGGCCGCGAATGCCGCGGCCTGCGCGAGCTCGCTGATGTCGGCGCCCGCGATGAAAGCCTTGTCGCCGGCGCCGGTCAGGATGACGCCGCGCACCGTCGCATCCTCACGCGCGTCTTCGAACGCCTTGCGCAAATCCGACCAGGTCGGCGTGTTCAGCGCATTGAGCACCTTCGGCCGGTTGACCGTGACATAGGCGATGCCGCCCTTCTTCTCATAGAGGATGTTGGCGAACGCCGGGCTCGCCGTTTCCGAAACCATGATAAATCTCCAATTCGGGAGGGGACGAGCCAAATGGGCGAAGGGCCCCGGCTCGCCTGCGCTCAGAGGAAGGCGCCGATCCCGGTGATGGCCTTGCCGACGATCAGATTTTGCATCTGAAAGGTGCCCTCGTACGAATAGAGCGCCTCGGCGTCGGCGAAGAAGCGCGCGACGTTGTAGTCGGCGACGATGCCGTTACCGCCGAGCAGCTCGCGGCCCCAGGCGACGGTCTCGCGCGATTTCGCCGTGCAGAACGCCTTCGCTAACGCCGCATGCTGGTCGCCCAGCTTGCCCTCGTCATCCATCTGCGCCAGCCGCACCATCAGGCACTGGCATGCGGTGATGTTGCCGAGCATCTTGGCGAGGAGTTCCTGCACCATCTGGAACGAGGCGATCGGCTTGCCGAACTGCTGACGCTCCTGGGTATATTTGAGCGTCGCCTCGAACGCGCCCATCTGGATGCCGGTCGAGGCCCAGCCGACCATGTAGCGCGTCATCCGCAGCACGCGTGCGGTATCGCGAAACGAGTTGCCGCCCTGCAGACGGTTCTCCTCCGAAATCCGGACATCCTTGAGCGTGATGACGCCGTTCTGGACGACCCGCAGCGCGATCTTGTTCTCGATCTTCTCGACGCTGAACCCGGGCGTCGCCTTGTTCTCGACGATGAAACCCTTGACCTGATTATCGTCGAGGTCGCGCGCCCAGATGATCGAAACATCGCACCAGGTGGCATTGCCGATCCAGCGCTTCTGGCCGTTCAGCACCCACGTGTCGCCCTCGCGTTTGGCGGTGGTGGTCAGCCCGCCGCTCGTGCCCGATCCGACCAGAGGTTCGGTCAGGCCGAAGCAGCCGATCTTCTCCCAGCGCGCCATCGGCGGCAGCCATTTCTGCTTCTGCGCCTCCGATCCATCGAGATAGATCGAGCCCATTGCCAGGCCGCTATGCACGCCGAAGAAGGTGCAGAAGGACGCGTCGACCCGCGCCAGCTCCATCGCGACGAAGCCGAACAATTTCTGGCTGCCGCCGGCGCACTCATAACCCTGATAGCCCAGGCCACCCAGCTGCAACTCCTTGAACGAAGGCAGCAGCTCGAACGGGAACGCGTCCTCCGACCAATATTTGTTGATGATCGGCTGGACCCTGCTTTCCATGTAGGTCCGCACCTTCCTGACCACGGCCAGTTCATCGGCGGTCAGGACATCGACAAGCTGGTAAAAGTCGCTGTTCGGTTCGGGCAGAGGCTTCGCCGCCATACTCATTCTCCTACTCGATTTGCGCCGATCGCTCGGCGCGAAACACGAGTTGGAAATAGCCTCACCCCGAGCACACATCTTGGAGGGCCATGCGGCGAGTTGGATGCCTGTGACAGAGCGCTCCCCACTCAGCGGGTGAGGTTCACCTTCGCCAGATCGATCAGCTCTCCAGCCCGGCCATCCATGACCGCCTTGAGCATGAACAGACCGAATTTATGCGCTTCCTCCAAGGTCGTCGTCGGCGGCATGACGAGCTCCTGGCGCGCGCTCACGACGTCCACCAGCGCCGGGCCGTCATGATCCAGCGCCGCCTGAACGGCGGCGCGAAGATCCTGCGGACGTTCGACGCGGATGCCGTGGATGCCCATCGCGAGCGCCATCTCGGCGAAGTTCGGGTTCTTGAGATCGCAGCCGCTGTCGAGAAAACCCGAGGCCTTCATCTCGAGTTCGACGAATCCCAGCGTGCCATTGTTGAGGACGATGATCTTGACCGGCAAACCGGTCTGGATGAGCGTCACGAACTCGCCCATCATCATCGTGAAGCCGCCGTCGCCCGAAAAGGAGATGACCTGCCGATCGGGATAGGTCGCCTGCGCGCCGATCGCGTGCAGCATCGCGTTGGCCATCGACCCATGGTTGAACGAACCCACGAGGCGACGCTTGCCGTTCATCTTCAGATAGCGCGCCGCCCACGCGACCGGGGTGCCGACGTCGCACGTGAAGATCGCGTCCTCGGCGGCCAGCTCGCTCACCACGCGCGTCACATATTGCGGGTGGATCTGCTTGCTGTTGGGGCCACTCTCCGCCAGCGCGTCGAGGTCCTTTCGCGCCTTGCGATAATCGTCGAGCGCGTTCTCCAGATGCTCCGTGCCCGGCTTGTCGCCGACCAGCGGCAGCAGGAGGTCGAGCGTCTCCTTCACATGCCCGATCAACCCGAGATCGAGCGGGCAGCGGTTGCCGAGCGCCTCCGGCCGAATGTCGATCTGCACGATGCGCGCCTGCTCCGGATAGAATTGCCGGTACGGGAAGTCCGTCCCCAGAAGCAGCAGCGTGTCGCAATCCTTCATCGCCCAATAGCCGGATGCGAAGCCGATCAGTCCGGTCATGCCGACGTCGTTGGGATTGTCGTACTCGATATGCTCCTTGCCGCGCAGCGCGTGCACGACCGGCGCCTTCAGCTTGGCGGATAGCGCGACCAC
>NZ_DATHFV010000072.1:0-10499 GCF_035317925.1 Sphingomonas sp. | reverse complement strand
GGTCGAGCCGCTTGAGCAGAAGGCTGTGGAGGTCGACGAAGTCGCCGGGCAA
The DNA here is from genome assembly GCF_035317925.1 of Sphingomonas sp. GTDB lineage: Bacteria > Pseudomonadota > Alphaproteobacteria > Sphingomonadales > Sphingomonadaceae > Sphingomonas_I. The sequence goes on along the minus strand of NZ_DATHFV010000072.1, from coordinate 10,447 downwards.
ATGCATCGCCACGATCTGGCGCTTGCCCTCCGACATATAATAAACGCGCGCCAGCAATCCGCCGATCAGCAAGGTGCTGTATTCGGCCGGCACGCCGGCGCGGATCAATGTGTCGCCCGGCGCATGGACCCGTATTTCCGCGAGCCCCTTGGTCAAGGCGGCGCGTTCTTCGTCCGAGAGAATATCGCGCCGCTCGATCGCGCGCAGCAGCGACGCGATGATCAGGTCTTCATCGCCCTCGGCGGCTTGCGCCCTTGCTCCTGTCGCCATGTTCCCGCCCTGCCCTACGCTCTGTTACCCGATACCCGGCGGTGATCTGCGCCTCGGCCAGAGGGCCGTCAAGAACATGGGCTAAACCTTGATCGATCAGGCTCTAGTGAACGGAACGGAAGCGTTCGATCAGCGCGATCCGGCTCTGCAGCTTCGCCCGCCACTTCGCGTCGGCCGGCGCTTTGGCCAGCAGATCGCGCCAGGTCGCATCCGCGCCCTCGGCGTCGCCCATCTGCAGATAGGCCAACCCCAGGAAATATTGGGGCGCGGGATTGCCGGGCGCGACCGCCGCGGCGCGCTCGAAGGCGTAATGCGCGGCCGGCGTCAGCGCGCCGTCGGCATCGGCCTGGAGCGCGTTGCCGAGGCCCAGCCACAGCATCATGCTGTCGGGCTCGCGCGCCAGAAAGGCGTGGATCACGCCCACCGCATAATCGGGATCGCCATTGCCGATGAAGGCGTCGGCCCCGTCGAGCTGGAGCGCATCGAAACCGACGGTTTCCAGCCAGATTTTGCGTTCATGCGCGAACAACGTGTCGTGGCCGCGGCGCCCCTCGTTGGGTGGCGCCGGATGGCCCGCCAGCGCCGGGCGGCCCTGCCAGGCATAGCCGGCAAGCCCGACCAGCATCGCCGCGCCGATCAGTTGGAGCGCGCCGCGTCCCGGGCGCGCAAGCACGACCAGTCCGGCGGCGGTCACCATCGCCAGCAGCAGCGAGATCAGCCAGCCGTTCATGCCCGCCTCCGCCGGAAGCTGCGGCGCGCAACCGCGATGCCGATCGCGACGAACAACAAGGGCGCAGCCCACAGCAGCCAGGTGGTGCGATCGAGCGGCGGCTCGTAGCTCACCCATGAGCCATAGCGCCGCACCAGCCACGCCCGGATCGCGGCCGGCTTTTCGCCCGCGGCGATCCGCTCGCGGATCATCGCGCGCATGTCGCCCGCCAGTTCGGCGTCGCTATCGGCGATCGACTGACCCTGGCAAACCAGGCAGCGGATCGTCTCCATCAGCGCCTGGGCCTGCGCTTCCTGCCGGGGATCCGGCAGCTGCGTATAGGCCAATGGCGCGGGCGGCAGATCGCTGTCCGCCAGCGCCGGCGCGGCGACCAGGGCGAAGGCGATCAGGAGCCGCTTCATCGCGCCGCTTTCACCGCCGCGATCACGCCCGCTACGTCCTGCGGGTTGATCGGGCCGATCGTCTGCTGGCGGATCATGCCCTTGCCGTCGACGACGAAGCTTTCGGGCACGCCCGACGATCCGAATGCCATCTGCACCTGGCTCGCATCGTCGGCGCCGATCGCGCGGAACGGATTGCCGTTGCGGCCAAGGAACCGCGCCAGCGCCTCCGGCTTGTCGCGCACCGCGATGCCGACCACCGGCACGCCGGCATCCGCGATCGCCTTCAATTGCGGCGCCTCCGCCACGCATGGCACGCACCAGCTGGCGAAGATATTGACCAGATGCGGCTTGCCGGCGGCGAGATCGCTGCTCGAAAGACCGGGCAGCCCAGCCGTCGCGGGGGACAGCACGAAGCTCGGCACCGACGCGCCGATCATCTTGGACGTGATGTTGGTGTCGTCGGGCTTGGCGAGGCCATAGGTCAGCGCCGAACCGAGCAGGATGAAGGCGATCAGCGGCGCCCATTTCATGCGCTCATTCATAGAACGCCTCCTGCCGCCGTGTGCGTCCCCGCCAGACGCGGCCGATCAGGGCGAGCGTGCCGCCGATCGCGATCAGCGCACCGCCGGCCCAGATCAGGGTCACGAACGGCTTCCACCACAGACGCAGCTGCCACCGCCCATCGCCGGTCGCCTTGCCGAGCACGGTGTAAAGCTGCCCGTCGATCGCGGTGTGGATCGCGCTCTCGCTGGTCTCGGTCGGCGGCGCCCAGTAAAAGCGCGCCTGCGGCTGCAGGATCAGCGCATCACCATCGCCCCGCCGCGCCTCCAGGGTCGCCTCGAGCGCCTGCCAGTTCGCCCCGAAGGTCGGGTCCACGCCCGCGAACCGAACCTGATAGGGCCCGACCGCGATCGTCTCGCCGACCCGCGCCGCGACCAGTTTCTCGACCGTGAAGCTGCTATCGCACGCCATGCCCGCGAGGCTGACCGCTATGCCGAAATGCGCCACGACCATACCCCACACGAACAAGGGCGTACGCAGCAGATTGCGGCGCCACAGCGGCGCGACGCTGGCCAATGCGAGCCCCGCTGCCAGTGCGAGCCCGAGCCAGGGCAGGATCCGGATCGTCGGCGCGGCGAGCTTGACCGCCACCAGCGCGATAAATGCGGCGATAGCCGCCGGCGCGATCCGCCGCAGCAAGAGGCGCAGATTGTCGCGCCGCCAGCGCAGTAGCGGGGCTGCGCCCATGACCGCGACCAGGATCAGGGCCAACGGCCCGGCGGCGGCATTGAAGTAAGGCGGCCCGACCGAAAGTTTGGTGCCGGACACGGCCTCCACGATCAGCGGATAGAGCGTGCCGACCAGCACGATCCCCAGGATCGCCGAAAGCAAAAGATTGTTCGCGACCAGCCCCGCCTCGCGGCTGACCGGATCGAAACGCGCGCCCTCGCGCACCGTGCCGACGCGCGCGCCGAACAAAGCCAGCGCGCCGCCGATATACAGGAACAGCAGCACCAGCAGGAAAGAGCCCCGCCGCGGATCGACCGCGAAGGCGTGGACGCTGGTGAGAATGCCCGAACGCACCAGGAAGGTGCCGACCATGCTCATCGAGAAGGCGATCACCGCCAGCATCAGGGTCCACGCACGCAGCCCGTCGCGCGTCGCCAGCACCGTCACCGAATGGAGCAACGCCGTCGCCGCCAGCCACGGCATCAGCGAGGCATTCTCGACCGGATCCCAGAACCACCAGCCGCCCCAGCCAAGCTCGTAATAGGCCCAATAGCTGCCCGCGGTGATGCCGAGCGTCAGGAATATCCACGCGCCCAGCACCCATGGCCGCATCGCGCGCGCAAAGGCCGGACCGACGTCGCGCGTCACCAGCGCCCCGATCGCGAAGGAGAAAGCGACCGACAGACCGACATAGCCGCAATAGAGCGTGGGCGGATGGAAGGCCAAACCCGGGTCCTGCAGCAGCGGATTGAGCCCCTGCCCTTCCAGCGGCGCCGGATCGAGCCGGTCGAACGGGTTCGAGGCGAACAGCAGGAAAGCGTAGAAACCGAGCGCGATCGCCGCCTGCCCACCGAGCGTCGCCCACAAGGTGCGCGCCTCCAGCTTGCGCTCGAACAGGGCCACCGCCGCGCCCGCCACGCCCAGGATCGTGACCCACATCAGCATCGAGCCTTCGTGGTTCCCCCACGTCGCTGCGAAGCGATAGAGAAGCGGCTTCTCGCTATGGTCGTTCTCGAAGACGAGTTTCACCGACAGGTCGACCCGCACGAACAGCCAGATCAGGATCGCGAAGGCGGCGGCGGTCAGCACCGCCTGCGCGACCGCGACCGGCCGCACGATCGCCGCCAGTTCCGCCTGGCCCCGCACCGCGAACGCCGCCGCGATCAGCTGCAGCGCGCACAAGGCGGCGCCGAGCCAGAGCGCGGCAAGGCCGGCCTCGGCGATCACTTCCTCAAGCTCTCGCTCTTGTGCATCGCGCCCGCCACCTGCGGCGGCACATAGCGCTCGTCATGCTTGGCGAGGATCGTGGCGGCCACGAATTGCCCGGCCGCATCGAACTTGCCGTCGGCGACCACGCCCGATCCTTCGCGGAACAGCGCCGGCACGATCCCCGAGAAACGGACCGGCACGCTCGCCCCGCCGTCGGTGACGACGAAGGTGATCGTGACACCATCGGGCAGCCGCTTGATCGATCCCTTCTCGACCATGCCGCCCAGCCGCACTGCCGCGCCCGGTTCAAGATGGACCTTGGCCACGTCGCTCGGCGTGTAGAAATAGGCCGCCTGATCCTTGAGCGCGGACAAGGCCAGCAAGGCCGCCGCGACGATCGCCGCCACCGCCAGCAATGCCAGCGCCAATCGCTGTGTCTTGGGTTTCATGGCCGTCAGGCCTTGCCCTGACGGTCGAGCGCGTCGGCGCGCACCTCGGACCGGCGCAAGGCCGCCAGCGCCCAGCCGAGCAGGCCGAGCGTCCCGCCGATCGCCACCACATAGGCCGCGATCACGAACGGCCAGGCATCGAACGTCGCGGTCATGCTGTCGCCAATCGTTTGAGCCGCGCCTCGACCTTCGCATCGGCCAGCATCGCCCGCATCCGCATCAGCACGACGCTCACGAAGATCAGACTGAAGCCGACCACCGCGATCGGGATCGGCCACAAGATGCGGTTGTCGATCGTCGATCCGGTCAGGCCGATGCTCTCGCCCTGATGGAGCGTGCGCCACCACAAAACCGAATAATGGATGATCGGCAGATTGACCGCGCCGACCAGCCCGAAGATCGCCGCGATCTTCTGCCCGCCTTCCTCGCGCCCCGCCGCCTGGGCGAGCGCGATATAAGCGAGATAAAGAAAGAACAGGATCAGCATCGACGTCAGCCGTCCGTCCCATTCCCACCAGGTGCCCCAGGTCGGGCGTCCCCAGATCGACCCCGTGATCAGGCAGATCGCGGCATAGACCGCGCCCGGCGCGGCGGTGGCGCGCGCGGCGACGTACGCGAGCGGGTGCCGCCACACCAATTGCATGAAGCTCGCCACCGCGATCCCGGCCCAGCCCGCCATGCCCAGCCAGGCCGACGGTACATGGATGTAGATGATCCGGACGGTGTCGCCCTGCAGGTAGTCGGGCGGCGTCAGCACCAGCCCGCCGGTCAGCGCGATCGCGACGAGCAGCATTCCGCCCCAGCCGAACCAGGCGGTCAGCGGACGCGCGAGGCGCACGAAGCGGGCGGGATTGGCGAAACGGTGCATGGGGTAACTCCGGCCCGCATTAGTCGAGCCGGCCGGGTGTGGAAAGGCGGGTTGCGCTAAGCCCCCTTGCCCGCCAAGCGCAGGCCGGTGGATCGCCCCGAACCCGACCGCCGCCTGCTCGGCATCGCGATGCGCGCGGGTTCGGCGACCGCCTTCGCCGGCATGTCAGCCTTGTTGAAGGGTGCGAGCGTCCACGGTGTCGCGACCCCCGAAATGATTTTCTATCGCAATGCCTGGGCGCTGATCGTGGTCGCGATCTGGATCAGCTTCGGCCCGGGCTGGGCAGCGGTGAAGACGCGCGCACCGCTCGCGCATCTGACCCGTTCGTCGATCGGCCTCACCTCGATGCTGCTCACCTTCGGCGCGCTCGCCTTGCTGCCGCTGGGCGAGGCGACCACGCTCACTTATGCCGCGCCGATCGTCGCGACCCTGCTGTCGGGCCTGATCCTGAGCGAGCGGATCGGCCCGCGCCGCTGGGGCGCGGTCGCGGTCGGCTTCGTCGGCGTTTTGCTGGTGGCGCGGCCGGGCGACGGCATCACCATGATCGGGCTGGTCGTCGGCATCGCCGCCGCCTTCGGCCAATCCGCGGTGATGATCACCGTCCGCCAGATCAGCCGCACCGAACATACCGCCGCGATCGTATTCTGGTTCACGATCTTCTCGCTGATCGCGGGCATCGCTTTGCTGCCCTTCTTCGGACACACGCACGACGCGCTGACCTATGCGATGCTCGCCGGTGCGGGGCTGCTCGGCGGCTTCGGCCAGCTCACCATGACATCGTCGCTGCGCTTCGCACCGGTATCGGTGGTGGTGCCGCTCGATTACCTTCAGATCGTCTGGGGCATTGCGATCGGCTGGCTGGTCTTCCTGTCGCCGCCGACCTGGCTGATGCTGGCAGGCGCGGCCTTGATCGCGGCCAGCGGCATCTACACCGCCTACCGCGAACATGCGCGCGGGCGGATCCCGGCCGAGGCCGGCGCCATGCCCGAATCTAGTTGAAATTTCTCCCCTCCCACTTGTGGGAGGGGGCGGGGGAGGGGCTATCTAATCTCGGGATTCCCCTCCCCTGGCCCCTCCCGCAAGTGGGAGGGGAACAACTTAAGCCCGCCCGATCAGCGCCATCGCCATGCGATCGGCGACGCGCGCCTCGGTTTCGCCGGTGGCGGCGCTTTCCGCCCAGATCGTCTCGAGCCGGCCCGGAATCAGCTGCAGGCGCGCCTCGACCTCGGCGCGGTCGCCCTGCCCCAGATATTCGAGCGTGACGTTGATGATCCCGCCCGCGTTGATCACATAATCGGGCGCATAGAGGATGCCGCGATTGTGCAGCCGGTCGCCGTCCTCGGGCGTGGCGAGCTGGTTGTTGGCACCCCCCGCCACGATCGGCGTGTTGAGCGCCGCAATCGATTCGGCGGTCAGGATCGCACCGAGCGCACACGGGCTGATCACGTCCGCCGCGATCGACAATATGTTCACCGCATCGGCCACCGATCCGCCCAGTTCGGCCGCAAGCTTCGCCGCGCGTGCCTGATCCACGTCGGCCAAGGTAAGCTTCGCGCCTTCTGCCGCCAGCAACCGCGCGAGCCCGCCGCCGACCGAGCCGACGCCCTGGATCGCGACATGCACGCCCGCCGCGCTGTCCTTGCCGAGCTTATGCTTGATCGCGGCCTTGACACCCAGGAATACGCCCATCGATGTGGACGGGCCGGGATCGCCCCCGGCAAGGCCCTCGCCGACCGGCAAGCCGGAGACGTGGCGCGTCTCGCGTCCGATCGCGACGAGATCGGCCTCGCCCATGCCGACATCCTCGGCGGTGACGTAACGTCCGCCGAGCGATTCGATCGCGCGGCCGAAGGCGGCCAGCATTTCGGGCGTCTTGGTCCGGTTCGCGTCGGCCAGGATCACGCCCTTGCCGCCGCCGGCGGGCAGGCCCGCCATCGCATTCTTGAAGCTCATGCCGCGCGACAGGCGCAGCGCATCGGTCACCGCCTCATTGGCGTCGGCATAGTGCCAGAAACGGGTGCCGCCCGCCGCCGGTCCGAGGTGTGTCGAGTGAATCGCAATGACCGCGCGCAGGCCCGTGGCTTCATCCGAAAAGAAATGAACGCCTTCATGGGCGTCGAAATCGGGCAGGTCCCAAACCGCAGGCATGATTCTCACTCGCTAAGAAAATTGCTGTCCAGCGCAATAATCTTGTGAGCGCTTGTTCGGAAGCCTGAAAAAGCTGGGGCGGATGACGGGACTTGAACCCGCGACCCTCGGTACCACAATCCCGAAGCTACATTGATTTCATTGGATTTTTTTGTAAACCAAATCCCTGACCGCCCCTTACATCTCAATAACTTACCCTGCCGCTGTAAACCGCCCGCATCTTTTTTTGACGTTCAATTTCTCGGAAAACGGCGCTGCGCAGATGTCTGCTATTGGTGGTTAGCAGTCGTATCAAAGGCACCCCGTCGAAGTCTTGCTGCCGGCGTAGTCCGGAGGCAACGGAAGACCGGCTTCCTGCTTAAGCGCCATGTCAGCGTTGCAATATTTGAGTCGGGATTGGGTGGTCAGTACGCGGGAGAAGAAATCCGCCGTTTCACCGATGTCGCCTTGGCTCCTCGCCAACGCGTACACATCGATCGTCGTGTTCGCGGGCTCGGGAATGGAATCCTTCCAGTGACGGGTTGCGACCACGATGAGGCTTTGGCGGCGCTGTTTGAAATATGCCCTCACAAATCTCACAGAAGACACAATGTCTTCTCCGGTGTGAGGATCATCCGAGACGGTGTCCTCGAAGCGAGCCTTGTGATCTACCCCGACTATATTCCAGTCACGGGGCTGCTCGCCATTCTGCATGAGGATCGTGAAGAGGGAATACCCATGCGCGTTGCCGTTCCCTCGCCAACCGACGACAACTAGCGCTTCGCGCCCATCGCTCGCGAAATCGGGCACGCGATTTACGCCCGTGTGAAGGGCGATCTCAGTTGCCCCGCTAAGGACCTTCGTAATTGCCGAGTTCGTCGCCGCTTGGATGCCAACCGATTGCGCCATCGCGATGAGCGCCAAGATCACACGGAAGCTAGTCATATCCATTTGTCTCACAGCGCATGAACGTCCGCAATTGGGTCGGAAGCGGACGTTGCCACCGAGCCTAAGGTCGCGAGCGCTTGCGTGTCACTCCCACAACCGTTTAGGGTCACCATACCTCGGGACGGCTTAGTCACCAGATCGAGGTGCGCATCATGCGCCGAACACGGGTCCGCTCACGTCGGGCGGCCCGCTGAATACAACAGGCCGAAAGGCCAAATATGCGGGGCGTGCTTACCCGTGTTCGCGCGTGACTAACCGTCCCGGCACCAGCCGGGGCGAACACGGGGACATGTCATTGGCGCCAGAGCGATGAATCTTTTGGAAGATGATGCGCGCAAGGCTGGAGGCAGGCATCTACCTAGCTGCCAGCACCCGCCACAATTCATGTCCTTCAGCTAACAATCACTGGGGGAAGCAACATCATGAAGAGAATCGCCACAGTCGTTGCCCTTGCAGGGGCATGCCTCAGCCTTAGTGGCTGTGTCCTCGGGCCGAGCGATCCAGCGAACCACATGGATGACTTCCTGGCGCAGACCAACTCCTGGGCTCAGGGTATGCAGGCCAACTCCCAACAGATGCTTCAGAGCACCTCGGCAGGAATGCAGCAGACCCAGACGGCCAATCGGGAATGGACGCAGCAAAATAGCGATGGAACGATCGTCCATTGCATTACGGTGGGCGTCTACACGACCTGCAAATAGCCCGATCGCCCCCCATGCCCGCCATCCGAAAATTTCCGCCGACCGTCGAAATCAAGCGGGTGATCGCCGCCGCCGAACGGGCTGGCATTGAGATCGCGTCCATAGAAATCCAACCGGGCCGGATCACGATCCAAGCTCGGGAGCTATCGGGCAAGAACGTGTCGATCGACGATGAATTTGATCTTTGGAAAGCGAGTCAGGCCCGCCTAGCCACAGGCCTTGGGAATCAGGCCGGAAAAACCGATGCTCCACCTAAAAAAACGGTGAAAATTCAGAAATCTAGCGAATCGCTTCGAACGCCGAGCTGTAAACAATCGAAGGAATTGGGCTTTTTATGTAAACCCAAAACCGAGTGACTTCTCAAAAATTACCGCTAAGTACTTGAGAAGTGGGGCGGATGACGGGACTTGAACCCGCGACCCTCGGTACCACAAACCGATGCTCTAACCAACTGAGCTACAACCGCCACGCTGTCGCCGTCCGCCTTTGCGGACGCGCGAGCAGCCCCTTAGAGTTGCCCTGCGGTCGCGGTCAAGGTTTCCGGCTGCGCTTCGTTGCGACCGTGTCCCCACGGCACCAGCGCCCACAACCGTTCGTGGAAATAATAAAGCAATATCTTGGTGACGACCTCTGTCCCCGCGATCGACCCCGCCGTCTTCACGTCCTGCGTAAAGATCAGGCCGAGGATGAACGTGTCGATCGATCCCAATGTGCGCCAGCTGACCGCCTTCACGAAGGAGCGCGGGTGCGATTCACGGCCACGGAACAGGAACATGCACGTCTCCTCTTAGCGGCGGCTTGTACGGGCCGACCTCCCGCACCGTCCACGAGGTTTGGCTTGAGTCGTCAGAACCGGAACTTGGCCGGAAACGGATCCGGAAAATGCACGATTTGGCCCCGGGCGCTGGCTCAGCTAGGGCGGGCGCGATGACCCCCGATACCGCTTTTGCCGCCTGGATTCGCGACACGCTTGGCCACGAGCCGCGTGACATCGCCCTGTTCCGGCGTGCGCTGACGCATGGCAGCCAGGGTGGGCCGACCTATCAGCGGCTCGAATTCCTCGGCGATCGCGTGCTCGGCCTCGCGATCGCGACCTGGCTCTACGAAATCTTCCCTGACGATCCCGAAGGCAATTTGTCGGCGCGATTGAACGTCGTGGTCAGCCGCGAAGTCTGCGCCGAGGTCGGCCGCGAACTGAACGTGCCCGCACACCTCATCCTCGGCAAGCAGGCGCGCGACGACGGTGCGCAGCTGAGCGACAATGTCGTCGGCGATGTCGTCGAGGCGCTGATTGGCGCGATCTATCTCGAGGCCAGGCTCGACGGCGCCACTGTCTTCGTCCGCCGCGCCTGGGACGGCAAGCTCGACCGCGGCGCCGAAGCGCCCAAGCATCCCAAATCCGCGCTGCAGGAATGGGCCGCCGCGCGTCAATGCGCCCCGCCCGTCTATACGTTGGTGGGACAGCATGGTCCGCACCACGCTCCCTTGTTCACGGTCAAGGTCGAGGTCGGCGGCAAGCGCGGCGGCAGCGT
>NZ_DATHFV010000071.1:0-21052 GCF_035317925.1 Sphingomonas sp. | reverse complement strand
GCCGCCAGCTTGATGTCGGTCAGCTCGCGGAAGTCGGCCACGGCGTCGATGGTCAGGTAGGGCTTGCCCGCCTTCATCCGCTCGACCTGGTGCTTCACCAGGCCGAAGCCGGCCGAAGAATCGGTGAAGGCCGGGCAGAAGATCGGCACGTCATGCTCGTAGGCGAGCTTGACCAGGCTGTTCTCCTTCTTGCCGTGCTCGACGAGATATTTGCCCATCTCGCGGATGAACGCGCGGCTCGAATAAGGACGCGGCTCCAGCGAATTAGCGATCTTGTTGATCGTGAAGTCGCAGTCCTGAAGCTGCTCCTCGTCGATATAGGTATCATAGATGCGGTCGATCAGCAGCGAACGCAGCGTGTCGTCGTCAGGCACTTCGAGCGCCTGATAATGCTTGTGGCCAAGACCCTCGAAAAAATCCATGTCGACGATCGAGGCACCGGTGGCGACGATCGCGTCGACCATGCCCGAGCGGACGAGCTCGGCATAGGCATCCATGCAGCCGCCGGCGGACGTGGAACCCGCGATCACCAGGAAGATGGTGCAGTCGGGGTCCTTGAGCATATCATTGTAGATGCCGGTCGCACGCGCAAGATCGCGGCTGGTGAAGCTCATCTTGCCCATCGCGTCGATGATCGGCCGCGCGTCGTAACTGCGGATGTCGATATGCTCGACCGTTGTGGAGAGCAGCTCCGCCTTGCGGGTGTCGTTGATCTGGTCGGTCATGGGAATTGTCCCCGTATGCACAATGAACCGGCGTCGTTGATGGGGACGCGGAAACCCGAAAGCAGAAGGCCGGACGGTATCCCGCCCGACCTTCCAATCTCAATCAGCCGTGGCTGTTACAGCTTGACGACGTTCGAAGGACGCGCCCGTTCCGGCAGCGCCTCGACATAGGCGCTCGCCATCGGCTCGTCGGCCATGACGACCGTATCCCCGGCGGTGAAGCCGTTGAAGCCGGTGCGCATCGCACAGCCATAAGCGCCGAGCATGCCGATCTCGATATAATCGCCTGCCTGGATGTCGGCCGGCAGCATGAACGGCCCCGCCATATGATCGATATCGTCACAGGTCGGGCCGTAGAAGCTGAACGCCATGTCCTTGGTGTCCGAAACCTCGTCGCGCACCAGCTCGACCGGGAAGCGCCAGTTGACATGCGCCGCATCGAACAGGGCACCATAGGCACCGTCGTTGATGTAGAGCTGGTCGCCGCGGCGGCGTTCGACGCGGACCAGCAGGCTCGCATATTCGGCACAGAGCGCGCGGCCGGGTTCGGCCCACAATTCGGCCGAATAGCTGACCGGCAGCGCCTCGAACGCATTGTGGATCGCGTCGAAATAGGCCTCGAGCGGGGCCGGCTCCATGCCAGGATAGATGGACGGGAAGCCGCCGCCGACATCGATCACGTCGACCGTGACCGCCGCATCGACGATCGCGTTGCGGACGCGGCCGAGTGCCTGGACATAGGCCTGGGGCGACATCGTCTGGCTGCCGACATGGAAGCAGATGCCGAGCGCGTCGGCCGCCTGGCGGGCGGCGAACAGCAAGGCCTTCACCTCGTGCGGTTCAGCGCCGAACTTGGCGGCGAGGCTGAGCTTGGCATGATCCGACGGCACGCGCAGCCGGACGCAAAGCGTCAGGTCGGTCGCTTGCTCGGTAGCGCGCATGATCTTCTCGAGTTCTTCGAGCGAATCGAGTGAGAAGGTGCGGACACCATGCGTGAAATAGGCCTCGCGGATCGCTTCCTCGGCCTTGACCGGGTGCATGAAGCAAAGCGTGGCGCCGGGGGCCATGCGTGCAACGAGACGGACCTCGGCGATCGAGGCGACGTCGAAATGCGTGATGCCGCTTTCCCACAGGAGCTTGATCAGCTCCGGCGACGGGTTCGCCTTGACCGCATAGAGCGACTTGCCCTGAAACTTCTCGACGAAGAATCGGGCCGCGCGCTGTGCGGCGTGCGGACGAATGAGCGTGACCGGCTGGACCGGGCGCTCCTTAGCGATGGCAAGGCTGTTGGAGGCCTTGTTTGGGGTGGCAGCTAGCCCCAGCGCGCTATGATGCTTGTGCAATTCAAGGGACCTCCGATGCCGCAGGAAAACCTGCGGTCTACAGTTGAAAAAAACTGCCTTGCGGTGGAAGTCCCATGGGGCAGCGGAGGGCGTACATAGGGTCGGGGGTCCCCCCTGTAAAGTTGCAATCGCACGACAAAATTCTTGGTTCCGGAATTGCAGGATAAAGCGTGGAAAATCAGGGTTATAACGAAGACAGAACGGTATCGCTCGCAGGTGTGATTGCGGCGGCGAATCGGGTCGCGGGAATTGTGACAAGGACGCCGCTGCTTCCCGTCGCCTCAGGCGAGGGCCGCCTGTGGATAAAATGCGAATCGCTCCAGATCGGCGGCGCTTTCAAACTGCGCGGCGCGTACAATCGGCTGGCACAGATCGGGGCGGCCGGAAAAGCCGCGGGTGTGGTCGCCTTTTCCTCGGGCAATCACGCACAGGGCGTCGCCCGCGCCGCGAAGATGCTGGGCATGCCGGCGGCGATCGTGATGCCGGCCGACGCGCCGGCGGTGAAGATGGACGCGACGCGGGCTTTGGGGGCCGAGATCATCCTCTATGACCGCCACACCGAAAGCCGCGAGGCGATCGCCGCCGCGCTCGCACAAGAACGCGGCGCGGTGCTCGTGCCGTCGTTCGATGACGTCGATGTGATCGAAGGGCAGGGCACGGCCGGCCTCGAGATTGCCGAGCAACTCGGGCACGCACCCGCCCGCGTGGTGACGCCGTGCGGCGGCGGCGGGCTTGCGGCGGGGCTGGCTCTGGCCTTGCCCGACACGGAGATCGTCGTCGCCGAACCGGAGGGCTGGGACGATATGGGCCGCTCGCTTGCGTTGGGTCGCATCGTCGAAGTGCCGGCCGACGCGCCGTTCACCTCGTGCGACGCGCTCCAGACGAAGCGCGTCGCCGATCTGACCTTCGCCACGCTGCAGGCCGCAGGTGCGCGCGGCGTGTGGGCGAGCGAGGCGGAGGTGCATACGGCGATGCGCTATGCCTTCGGTCTCGGCCTGGTGGTCGAGCCGGGCGGGGCGGTCGCGCTCGCGGCGTGGCTGGCGGGCAAGTTGCTGCCAATCGCGGGCGATACCGTGATTATAGGCTCGGGATCGAACGTCGATCCGGCGGCTTATGCCGCCGTGCTGGGAGGGAAAGCATGAGCGGCAGGATCAGGGTCGGCATCGGTGGCTGGACGTTCGAGCCGTGGCGCGACAATTTCTATCCTAAAGGCTGGGCCAAGGCGCGCGAGCTCGAATATGCCTCCACCCACGTCACCGGCATCGAGATCAATGGCACCTTCTATTCGACCCAGAAGCCCGCCACCTGGGCCGATTGGGCGAAGCGCACGCCCGACGATTTCGTGTTCGCGGTCAAGGCATCGCGTTTCTGCACCAACCGCCGCGTGCTGTGCGATGGCGCGGAGTCGATCGACAAATTCATCAATCAGGGCCTCGCCGAACTCGGTCCCAAGCTCGGCCCGATCCTGTGGCAATTCGCCGGCACCAAGCAGTTCGATCCCGAGGATTTCGGCGGCTTCCTCGATATGCTGCCCAAGAGCGTCGGCGGCGTGCTGCTGCGCCACGCGATCGAGCCGCGCCACGAAAGCTTCCGCACGCCGGTGCTGGTCGAGCTGGCGCGCAAGGCGAATGCCGCGATCGTGTTCGCGGATGCGGACAAATACCCGCAATTCGCCGATCTGACCGCCGGTTTCACCTATGCCCGCCTACAGAATGCGCGCGAGGAGGAGCCGACCGGCTATTCTCCGCAAGCGCTCGACCGCTGGGCGGCGACGGCGAAGGCCTGGGCTGCGGGGCAGGCGCCCGACGGCTATGCCTATATCGATCCGCCCGCCGCCAGCGTGGGCAATGCGCGCGACGCCTTCGTCTTCATGATCAACGGCGCCAAGCTCCGCGCGCCGGCAGGGGCGATGGCGCTGATCGCGCGGCTGTAGCCGGGCGAAACGCCGGGCTTACATCGGCACGACGATCGCGTCGTCGTGTCCCGCTTTGCGCCCTTCATTGACCTGCACGGATCCGCCGGATGCCCGATGGGAGGCGCGCTGCGTGGCGGCATTCTGCCTGGCAATCGTCTGCGGCGAAACCTCCACCACCAGGCTTTCCTGCGTGTAGGCGGTGAATTGGGTGCCCGGCTCGATCCTGGCGCTATGCCCGGTCACGAAGATGCCGGGCAGGCCCACCGCAACCACGGTCGCGGCAGCGGCGAGGGGCGCGCCATTGCCTTCCACGCGATAATGGCCCGAAAGCGTTACCGATCGGCCTGCCAGGTCGATGCGCCGCAGATCGAATTCGATCTTGCCCGATTTGCCGAATGCGCCACGGCCGGTGCGCCAGGAAATCTCCGCTTCGGCGCGCGCGCCGGCCGGGATCACGACAGTGTCGCCGACCTTCACATCCTGAACCACCGCCAGGTTGACCTTGGAGCCAGCGTGCAGCGCGCTGGAGCTGATCTGGTCGGTTACCTGCACGATCACCGGGCTGTTGCTTGGCAGCGTTACGTGCGCGGTCGGCGCGGTAACGACATAAGCGGCGGCGGCCATAGGCGCGTTACCGCCGGTTGCGGCGACCGCCTGGGCCGTGTCGGTGACGGCGGCCGCGCACAGAAAGGCGGCTCCGGCTATTCGCTTCATATCCCGTTCCCCGTCGTGCGGCGTGGGCGGCCGCAAGTCCGGACGGGTTATCCAAGGCAGGCTTAAGGAATTTCGCGGGCGGTTGGTTAGCGCGCCGGTAAGACGCGAAATGGACCAATCTGTGGATTGGTCGCCACGGGCTTGTCCCCGGCCGACAGGGGCGGCATGGCGGGCGTCATGCGCACGGTTTTCGATGACGCCGCAGTCCGGCTCTACCATCTGGATGGAGACAGCGGTGCGGCCGCGACCCTGCTCTACGGGACGCTGGCGGAAGCGCTGGCGGTCGCGGCCGAACAGCCGGCCGAGGTCCAGGACGGGCTGTTCCTCCAGACGAGCAACGATGTCGTCGCCTATCTGGATTTCATCGAGAGCTGAGCAAAGTCAGAGGCTGCGCTCGCGCACGAAGGTGCGGGCGCGGCGCTGCGCTTCGGCGATCTCGCGCGCTTCCATTTCCTGTGCGAGGTCGGCGCGTGCAGCCGCGCCGCGGACGTCGCCGGACAAAGCGGCGAGATTGAACCATTTGTGCGCCTCGACGAGGTCGGCCATCCCGCAGTTGATGCCACGATCGTAGAAAGACGTGACGTCAGGGCCGCCGATGCCGCCCGCATAGAAATCCTGGAACATACGCTAACACTCCGCGCCAAAGCCGCTGCCAATCGCGGCGATGACCCAGAGGTAAATGGCGTTGGTTAACGAGGCGCTAATCTTAATCCGGATCGGCTGCTTCTTAACCGAACGATTTAGAGCGGATTGTCCCCGTCGGGTGCGGGCTGGCCGGATGTGGGCTGTGGGCTCACATGGCGCCTGCCTTTCCAGCGCGCGTCCTGTCCTTGCTCATAGGAGAAAGCCGCGACGGCATTCTGACCGATCGGGACCACCGCTGTGCCATAAATGGCGCGTTCGCCGCCGGTGCCGACCTCGACCCCCATCTCGCCATGGACGCGCCGATCGCCGGCGCCGCCCGACAGATCGGCGGCGGCGCGCGTGGCACCGGCCTCAAGCGCGGCTTCGCGCTGTTCGGGGGTCAGGCTGACGATGCCGGAGGGCAGCGGCGCGGTGTCGGCGTTCTGCGCCAGACAGGGCGTGGCGATCGCGGCAAGCAAGGGGAGGGCGGCAAAAAGCTTCACGATTCAGACCCTTTCGCCCCGCATCTAGCACGCAAATGCCTGTCGCGGCGCTGAACACAAGCTGTAACGGCGATTGTGCCGCCGTTCAGGCAGGACAGCGTAAATATTCGGACAAGCGGTCGTCGGCGTCGATGTTTGCCCTAGAAGCGCCGGCGGCCGCGATTCAGGCCGCGTCCTTTTCCCGCTCGCGCATTTCCTGGTTGAGCATTTCGGCGAGCAGGAAGGCCAACTCGATGCTCTGGCTCGCGTTGAGCCGCGGATCGCAATGCGTGTGATAGCGCGCCGCCAGCCCCTGTTCGGTCACCGCGATCGCGCCGCCGGTGCATTCGGTCACATTCTGCCCGGTCATCTCGGCATGGATGCCGCCGCCATGCGTGCCCTCGGCGCGGTGGACCGCGAAGAAACCGCGCACCTCGGCCAGTATCCGCTCGAACGGGCGCGTCTTGTAGCCGTTGGCGGCCTTGACGACGTTGCCGTGCATCGGATCGCAGCTCCACACGACAGGGCGGCCCTCGCGTTTCACCGCGCGGACGAGCGCGGGCAGACCGGCTTCGATCTTGTCGTAGCCGTAGCGCGTGATCAGCGTGATGCGGCCGGGTTGACGCGCCGGATCGAGCGTGTCGAGCAGACGCAGCAGATCGTCCGCCTCCAGGCTCGGCCCGCACTTGATACCGATCGGATTGCCGACGCCGCGCAGATATTCGACATGCGCCGACCCCACGAAACGGGTGCGGTCGCCGATCCACAACATATGCGCGCTGGTGTCGTACCAATCACCGGTCAGGCTGTCCTGGCGGGTCAAGGCCTGCTCATACTGGAGCAGCAGGGCCTCGTGGCTGGTGTAGAAGCTGGTCGCGCGCAATTGCGGCACCGTCTCCGGATTGACGCCGCACGCCGCCATGAAGCTCAAGGCCTCGCCGATGCGGTCGGCCAATTGCTGATATTGCGCCGCCCAGGCCGAACGGCCCATGAAATCGAGCGTCCAGGCGTGAACCTGCTGGAGGTTGGCATAACCGCCCTGCGCGAAGGCGCGCAGCAGGTTGAGCGTCGCCGCCGACTGGCTGTAGGATTTGATCATCCGTTCCGGATCGGGGCGGCGCGCCTCGGGCGTGAAGGCGATGTCGTTGACGTTGTCGCCGCGATAGGAGGGCAGGGAGACGCCGTCGATCTCCTCCACGTCGGACGAGCGCGGCTTGGCGAACTGGCCCGCCATGCGGCCGACCTTCACCACCGGCAGCTTCGACGCATAGGTCAGGACGACCGCCATCTGCAGCAGCACGCGGAACGTGTCGCGGATGTTGTTCGGATGGAATTCGGCGAAGCTTTCGGCGCAGTCTCCGCCCTGGAGCAGGAAGGCCTTGCCCGCGGCCACTTGGGCCAGTTCGGCGGTCAGCGCGCGCGCTTCGCCCGCGAACACCAAAGGTGGAAAGCGGCGCAACTCCGTCTCGGCCGCGGCGAGCGCCTGCGGATCGGGATAATTCGGGAGCTGCCGCGCCTCGTGGTTGCGCCAGCTTTCGGGAGTCCAGTTCGTCGCCATCTTACGTTTTCCTCGCCGCGCATTTCGCGGATAGGGGGGCGATTGGCAAGGATAAGCCTGCTTGGGGCGGGTGCAGGCTGGCTTGGCCTAGAGCGAGACGCGCCACTCCCAGCGCAGCGGATCGCCGTCCATCACCTCGACCCCGGCAGCAATCAACTCGTCGCGGATCGCGTCGGATCGGGCGAAATCCTTGGCCGCGCGCGCCTGCTGGCGTTCGTCGAGGCGGGTTTCGATGGTTTCGGGCGTGAGGGTAGCAGTAGCCGGTCGTACACGAAGGTCTGCGCGCGTCAGATTCAGCAGATTGAGTCCAACGACCTGATCCATCGTGGCGAGCAGGCGAAGCTTATTATCAGCCACCAATACCGGATCTACGAGTACCTCTTCCAGCAAAGGCATTACCGCCGGTGTATTCAGATCATTGCTGACCTTTTGATCAAACTCCGTAAGAACGCCTGTAAAATCAAACCAATCGTCCTCATCCACGATAGAATCTTGGTGGCTGCTAATAGGCGGAGGAGGAGAGAAATGTTCGAAAGGGCGCCACTCTGTTCGTTGGGCCGACTTTTTGAGCTTTTCGATGGCAGCCACTATCCGCCTGAGGCGGGTGAGTGCTGAGGATACTGCATCGCCGCTGAACTCAAGTTCCGACCTGTAGTGCGAAGAGAGGCACAAAAGCCGATAGGCGAGAGGGTGGACGCCGGCATCGATCAGCGACTGGAGCGTGGTGAAGCCGCCGCCGGATTTTGACATCTTTCCAGAGCGATCGACCAGGAAGTTGTTATGCAGCCAGAAGCGTGCGCCGGTGAAACCGGGCTGCTCGGCGCTGCAATCGCAATAGGCCTGGTTCTGCGCGATCTCGTTGGGATGGTGGATCTCGCGATGGTCGATGCCGCCGGTGTGGATGTCGAACGGCTCAGGGCCCAGATATTGGAGGCTCATCACCGAGCATTCGAGGTGCCAGCCGGGCGCGCCACGGCCCCATGGTGAATCCCATTCCATCTGGCGCTGCTCGCCCGACGGCGATTTGCGCCAGATCGCGAAATCCTGCGGGTTGCGCTTCCCCGAAACCGGATCGATCCGGCTTTCGCCCTCATCGGACACGCTGCGGGCGAGCCGGCCGTAATCGGGCACGGTCGAGACATCGAAATAGAGGCCACTCTCGATCTCGTAGCAATGATCCGGCGCGATCTTCTCGGCGAAGGCGATCATTTCCGCGACATGATCGGTCGCGACCGACCAGATGGTCGGGGAGAGGATATTGAGATCGGCGAGGTTGCGCTTGAAGGCGGCAGTGTAGAAGGCCGCGACCTCCCAGATATCCTTGCCCAGGCCGGCGGCGGCCAGCTCCATCTTGTCCTCGCCGGCATCGGCGTCGCTGGTCAGATGGCCGACATCGGTGATGTTGATGACGTGGCGGACGTCCCAGCCCTTGAACAGCAAGGTCCGGCGCAGCGTGTCGGTGAAGACATAGGCGCGCAGATTGCCGAGATGCGCGAAATTATAGACGGTCGGCCCGCAACTGTAGACGCGCGCCGTATTTCCGTCCGACGGCGCGAACGGTTCGAGGCTGCGGCTGAGGCTGTTGAACAGGGTCAGGGTCGTCATGGTGCGCGCTCGTTAGCCCGATCGTGGCGGCTGCGTCACCCCGCGGCGTTGCGGCCACAAAAGAAAACGGGCGCCCGTTACCGGACGCCCGTCTCTTAACCGGTACCGCCGCGAAGGCGGGGGACGATTACTGCTTGTTGGCTTCGACCGCGTCGGCTGCGGAGTGCGCATTGTCCGCCGCGTTGTCGAGAGCGGCGGAAGCCGCATCGTTCGACGTGTTGTCGGCCATGTCCTCGAGGTTCTCGCCGGCGTTGTCGAGCGCATTCGCGCTCGCGTCGGTGGCGTTCTCCGCCGGGGTCTGCTTGCTGCAAGCGGCCAGAGACATCAGGCCGGCAGCGGCGAGAACAAAGACTACCTTCTTCATTCGAGCTGCTCCACGTAATCGTTCTGGGCCCGGCCCGAATGCCGTCCCGAAGGCTCCATTAGCGTGCCGGTTTTGCCCGTCAACGCTGAATTTAGCGCGGGCCTAACTCACCTTGGCGTATTTTGTTGCAGTGCAGCATAATTTCTGCAACCTTTTAGACGTTGAAGATTTGTTCAGGAACACCAGCTTTAAGGTGCTCCGAACATCTAATCGGAGTTGTGCCAGCCGGGGTATCAGCGGAAGAACTGAAAGAAGGATCGATGATGACGGGCTCTGCCGGGGTTACCAGGATCAAGCGTATTGCTCTGATCGGCAACAGCCCTCCGCGCCTGTGCGGCCTCGCCACCTTCACCCGCGACGTTTACCAGGCGCTGCACGTCTCGTTTCCCGAAATCGGTATCGATCTCTATGCGATGAACGATCCCGGCGGCTCCTATGCCTATGGCCCGGAAGTGTCGTGCACGATCGCGCAGGAAGATCTGAACGACTATCGCGCTGCGGCGCAGCGGATAAATGACAGCCGCGCGGATGTCGTTTTAGTTCAACATGAATATGGTATTTTCGGCGGTCCGGCCGGCGCGATGCTGCTACGCCTGCTCGATCGCGTCGATGCGCCGGTGGTGGTTACGCTCCATACCGTGCTCGAACAGCCCAACGCCGATCAGCGTGCGGTGATCGAAGCGCTGGCACGGCGCGCGGCGAAGCTGATCGTGATGGCGGAAAAGGGGCGCGAGCTGCTCGTCCGCGTTCATGGCATTTCCTGGAACCAGATCGCGGTGGTGCCGCACGGCGTGCCCGACCGGCCGTTCGTCAAGCCGGAGAACGTGCACCAACGGTTCGGCTTCGGCGGTCGGCGCGTCTTGCTGACCTTCGGTCTGCTGTCGCCCAACAAGGGCATCGAAACGATGATCCGCGCCATGCCCGCGATCGTCGCGGCGCATCCTGAATCGCTCTATGTCGTGCTCGGGGCGACGCATCCGCATCTGGTGGCGCGGGAGGGCGAAACCTATCGCGAAAGCCTGAAGGCGCTCGCCGAGGAATTGGGTGTCGCCCAGGCGGTACGTTTCATCGACGGCTTCCTCGATCAGGAAGCGCTGCTCGATTATCTCGAAGCGGCGGACATCTATGTCACGCCCTATCTGAATGAGACGCAGATAACGAGCGGCACGCTGGCCTATGCGGTCGCGCTCGGCAAGCCGGTGGTGTCGACGCCTTACTGGCATGCGGTCGAGTTGCTCGGTGCGGTCGGCGGTGTTGTGGTGCCGTTCGGAGAGAGCCGCCGCTTCTCCGAAGAAATCATCACCTTGCTCGACGATCCGGCGCGCCTCGCCGACATGGCCAATCGCGCTTATTCGGCGGGCCGTTCGATGGTGTGGAGCGCGCTCGCCGAATCCTACCTCGCTTTGTGCGAGGAAGCGGTGCGCAAGCGCCCGGTGCGGATCCAGCGCGTCCGCACGATCGATCGCGTCGCCGCCAGGCCGCGGCTCGAGGCGATGCAGCGCATGACCGACGCGACCGGCATGATCCAGCACAGCAATTATGCCGTGCCGGACCGCAATCACGGCTATTGCGTCGACGACAATTGCCGCGCGCTGATGCTGATGCATCGCTTCGATGGCGACGACGAAGTCCGCGCCGATCAGCTGGCGACGATTTACGGCGCGTTCGTCCAGCATGCCTGGAACGGCGAACTCGGTCGCTTCCGCAATTTCATGGGCTTCGACCGCCAGTGGCTCGAAGCCGAAGGCTCGGAAGACAGTTTCGGCCGGTCGCTCTGGGCGATCGGCGCGACCGCGGCCGAGTCGCGCAATCCCAACATGCGCCGCTGGGCGCTCAACCTTTTCGATCAGGTCGCACCCCATTCGCTGTCGCTGAGCAGCTTGCGCACCTGGGCCTTCGCCTTGCTCGGCGCGGATGCGGTTCTGCGCCAGCATCGCGACCATCCGGTCGCCTGGACGCTGGTGCGCGATTTCGGCGGGTGCCTGCTGGCCGAGCTGCGCCGTGAGCGCCGCGACGGCTGGACCTGGTTCGAACCGGTGCTGGCCTATGACAATGCCCGCCTGCCCGAAGCCTTGATGCGCGCGGGCGAGCTGCTCGGCGATGAGGCGATGATGGAGGAAGGCTTGGCCGCGCTCGCGTGGCTCGACGCCAAGCAGACCAATGGCGACGGCCAGTTCCGTGCGGTCGGTACCGACAGTTTCGGCCGGGCCTATGCCGATCCGCTGCCGTTCGATCAGCAGCCGCTCGAGGCGTGGGCGACGGTCGATGCCATGCTGTTCGCGCACCAGGTGACGCGCGACACGCGCTGGCTGGATGCGGCGTGGCGCGCGCACGGCTGGTATCTGGGTGAGAACGATTTGAGCCTGCCGATCGCGACCGTGGCCGATGGCGGCTGTTATGACGGGCTGATGAGCGACCGGGTCAATCTGAACCAGGGCGCCGAATCGATTCTCGCCTTCCAATTCGTCTGCACCGCGATGACGAAAGCACTGGCCAATGCCGGGACCACGCCGGCTCAGATACGGACCGGCCTTGTAAGATAGTGCGTTTGCGGCGACCCGTTGTCGAATAGGGCTTTCTTTGCCGGTCGCGTACCGGAATAACGCATCTGCGCCGGGGGGGATTCCGGCGAGACGTTCAACGACAGCCGCCGGGGTATCCGTTTGCTCGATGTAATCCATCACCCACTGCGCCTGTCGGCCGATCCGGCGCGGGTCGTGGTGCGCCCGTTCCATATCCCGATCGAGGCGAGTTCGTCCGCCGGCCGGCCCGGCCGCGTCCGCCGCATCGTCGATTCCGTGCTCGCGCTCGATGAGGAGATGGCGGAGATCGAGCTGGAACTGGTGCTGCGCGATTTCGAGGCGCGCCACTGGCAGACTCGATCGGTGTTCATGACGCGCTATGCGCAGATCGAGCAGGCGCTGGCGCTCGACGGCGGCGAGATATCAGAGATCAAGCAGCAGCTGATCGGCGCCTATTTCTGCCACGAATATAGTTATGCCGCCGCAGCGCTGATGAACCCCAGCGTGATACCGCACCCCGACCAGTCGGGCCTGTCCAAGGGCGCGGTCCGGATCGCGATGTCACTGCGCGCGGTCGGCGAGGGGCATATCTCCTCGGTTTCGTTCCGCGAGGGCATTCTCGGCCCCGGCCCGACCGTCGAACTGATGCCCGAGCCGCCCTTCGCCACCGCCGCCGACAGCGCGATCGAGGTCGGCAACGGCGCGATCGAGGTCCATCGTCACGCCGACAGTTCGCTTTCGGGCACCGTGTTGTTCCCGATGACCGCCGCCCAGTCCAAGGGGCTGGAGGATATGCGGCTGGTCGAATTCACGCACGACGACGGCAGCGTCGAATGGATCGGCACCTACACCGCCTATAATGGCGCGACGATCCGGTCGGAACTGCTGCGCACGCGCGATTTCCGCAGCTTTACGCTCATGCCGATGGGCGGGCCGGCGGCGCGCAACAAGGGCATGGCGCTGTTTCCGCGCAAGGTGGGCGGCGAATATCTGATGATCGGCCGCCAGGACGGCGAGAATGTGTTCCTGCTCCGCTCCGACAAATTGGACCAGTGGGGCGAGGGCGAACTTCTGCTGACGCCCAAATATCCCTGGGAAATGGTCCAGATGGGCAATTGCGGCTCGCCGATCGAGCTGGAGGAAGGCTGGCTGCTGCTGACCCACGGCGTTGGTGCGATGCGCAAATATTCGGTCGGCGCGGTCCTGCTCGACAAGAAGGATCCGTCGAAGCTGATCGGTCGGATGAGCCAGCCTTTGCTGTCGCCGGCGGATGAGGATCGCGAGGGTTATGTGCCCAACGTGGTCTATAGCTGCGGCGGCATGCGCCATGGCGACCTGATCTTCCTGCCCTATGGCGTGGCCGACAGCTCGGTTGCCTTCGCCTTCGTCTCGATCAGCAGCCTGATCGAAGCGATGCGATAAAGGAAATCCCCACGAAGCCAGAGCCTGATCGTCTTTGGTGGAAGCGCAGAGCGCTTCCGCTGATGGCGTGAATCAGGCTCTTATAATGTTGAGACCTTGATTCACGCTTCAGGCAAAGCCTGAACCGATCAAGGTCTTGGCTTCGTGGGGATCCTACAGGCGGTTCCGGCCTAGGGGGCCGCCGGAAGACCGCTAAAACATCAGGCGTGGATCAGGGTGCGGGTGTTCGCGCGCTTGCTGCTGGACCGGGTCGCCAGCTTGGCGACGAGGACCGCGATCCCGGCCACCGCATAAGCGGCCACTGCGATCTCGGCATTGAGCATCACGCCGACCAGCAGCACGAGCCGCAGGTAGAGCGGGTTGAAGCCGAACGTATCGCCGATCGTGTGGCAGACGCCCAGGAGGTTGTCGCGGGCGGCAGCGGGGGCGGTCTGGTTGGTCATCGTCTTGATCCGTATTCTTGTCGGCGGGCCTATCCCGCCGTGTCATCATCAGCTTTGCAGGGGTCGTGCCAATTGGCCCGCAGAGCCTGAATGCAGGCTTAAATGCAGGCAGAGCCATGATTTTCGCTAATATGTGGCGGAAACCACCAATGTGCGGTTGTCCGAATCCGGTCATTTTCGAAATGCGCCCTGTCCGGGCGCGAACAGGTGATCAGCCGAAGAAGGCGACCCAGGTGGCGAAATCTTCGCTCATGCCGATAAAACGATGCGGGACGTTCTTCGGTATCCAGGCGAGATCACCCGCCGCGAAGGGCTGCGGCTTGCCCTCGATCTCCAGCGTCGCGGTGCCGGCAACGCAAATATAGGCCTCGTCGCGTGTATGTTCGGTTTGGTGATCGGTGCCGCGCGGCGTGAAGATCAATAGCTGCGCGCCTGGCTGGTTGAGCAGGCATTGGTAAGGCTCGCCCTCGGGCCACTTCGCGGTCGCCGGCAAGGGCAAAGGCGCGATCGCTTCGGCGAGCGTCTTGATCCAGGCGTCGCTCATTGGGCGGGCAAGGGGGTCACTTGGGTATAGACCACCATCCATTGGCTGTTCCGCCGGGCGAACGTGTCCGAATAGCGGAAATGCTGCTTGAAAGGCTTGCCGTGATCGGTGCCGTGCACCCACGCCTCGCCGCCGACGATCGCGGTGTCGGGCGAGGGGCGGATGAACAGGCGATCGCTGATGTCGAACGGCTCAAGATGCGCGTTCGGGTCGGTAAAGCCGTCGATGAAGTCTTTCTTGTCGCCGATCCGG
The DNA here is from genome assembly GCF_035317925.1 of Sphingomonas sp. Taxonomy (GTDB): domain Bacteria; phylum Pseudomonadota; class Alphaproteobacteria; order Sphingomonadales; family Sphingomonadaceae; genus Sphingomonas_I. The sequence continues at coordinate 6,539 of NZ_DATHFV010000071.1, read as the reverse complement.
CCCGACCCATGGACCAGCAGGTAATCCGGCGCGAGCATCCGCTCCAGCACCGCACGGTCACCATGTAGTTGGGCGTCGTCGAAGGCCTGCGCAGCCGCACGGATCTCGACATTGTCCGGCGGCGTCTGCGCGGCGGCAGGGGCCGCGATCATCAGGGTCAGAGCTAAATAACGCGCGTTCATTCCTGCTCCTGTCGGGGCGGCAAGGGCGCCAATGGATCGTCGCTATCAACGACCGTGCGCAGCATTATGCTCCATGCCTCGATCGCCTGCGCCAATTGCACCGGATCGATCTTGTCGAGCGTGTCGTCCGCAGTGTGGTGGATCTCGAAATAGCGCGTGCCGTCCTGTTCGAGATCGATCACGGGCGTGCCCTTGACCACCATCGGGCCGACATCCGTCCCGCCATGCGCGGCGCCGGGGCGGGGCTCGACCCCGATCAGGTTGAGCCTGGCGGTAAGATCGTCACGCAGCGGGGATTTGGGCAAAGCGAGGCTCGCGCGGAAGCCCCACACCTTGTCGCCGCCGAAATCGGCCTCGGCGGCCAAGGCGTGCTTCTCGCCGCCATGCGCCTTGGCATAGGCGAGGCCGCCGAAACCGCCCGGCTCCTCCGCGCCGAACCAGACGAGGCGGATCGTCCGCTTGCCGCGCGGCCCGTCGAGGATCGACTTGGCCGCCGTGGTGGTGATCGCCACGCCGGCCGCATCGTCGATCGCGCCGGTTCCCAGGTCCCAAGAGTCGAGATGGCCGCCGATCAGCACGATACCCGCCGATGGATCGGTCCCCGGCACCTCGGCGATGACGTTGCCCGACTGATGCGTGCCCGTCATGTGCGGCGTGAGTGTGAGGTGGAGTGTCACGGACTTGCCGCGCGCGAGGATACGTTCGAGCTGCTCGGCGTCGGGCACGGTCAGCGCCGCGGCGGGGATCGGTTTCACGCCGTCGCCCCAGTCGGTGACACCGGTATGCGCGACGCGGTGGTGATCGGTCCCGATCGAACGGATCAGCATCGCCGCCGCGCCCTTTTTCGACGCGATCGCGGCGCCGGAGAAGCGGATCGCGCCATAGGTGCCGTAGGAAGAGCCGTCCTGGGTGGCTAGCATGCGGTGCCACACGAATACGATCTTGCCCTTCACCGCCGCATCGGGCGCGGCCTTGAGCGCCTCCAGGCTCGGAAAGCCGACAATCTCGGCAGTGATCCCGGCCTCGGGCGTCGCGCCGCTATTGCCCAGTGCGGCGAGCACCAGTTTCTGCGGGAAGGGCGCTACCACTTCGGCGGTTTCGGCGCCGCGCACCCAGACTGGCATGTCGAACGGCTCGACATGGACGTTGGCGAAACCCAGCGCCTTGAGGTGCGCCACCGCCCAGTCGCGTGCCCGCGCCTCGGCCTCGGTACCGGCGAGCCGCTGGCCGACCTCGGTCGTCAGTCCTTCGATAATGCCATAACCGGTGGCCGGCGGCGGCGCGGCGAGTGCGGTTGAGGAGAGCAAAGCGGCGGCGAGCGGGGCGATGAATATGCGCATGCGCGCTGGCTAGGCCATCCGCCCGGGCTTTGGCAACGCGCCGGTATTTCGATGCTGCCATAACCGGGATTTGCGCAACGCCAGCGCGATCCCCATGTTGGCAAGCGCGAGCGGTCCGTCTATCGGCTGCGCTCACAGTTTCTCACATCATCGAATCCGCGGAGACGCCATCCCATGGCCGTGCAGTATAGCTTCGTCATGAAGGGCCTGACGAAGACCTTCCCGGGCGCCAACAAGCCGGTGCTCAACAATATCCACCTGCAGTTCCTGCCGGGCACCAAGATCGCGATCATCGGCGTCAACGGCGCGGGTAAGTCGACGCTCATGAAGATCATGGCGGGCTATGACACCGAATATTCGGGCGAGGCGTGGGCGGCCGAGGGCTTCCGCGTTGGTTATCTGCCGCAGGAGCCACAGCTCGATCCGGACAAGACCGTGCTTGAGAACGTCAAGGACGGCGTGCGTGGCGTCGCCGACATGGTCGATCGCTTCAACGCCATTTCGGCCGAGATGGGCGATCCCAAGGACGATACCGATTTCGACGCACTGCTCGAGGAAATGGGCACGCTCCAGGAGAAAATCGACGCGGTCGACGGCTGGACGCTCGACAACCAGCTCGAGATCGCGATGGAAGCGCTGCGCTGCCCGCCCGGCGATGCGTCGGTGGTCAAGCTTTCGGGCGGTGAGAAGCGCCGCATCGCGCTCACCAAATTGCTGCTCGAAAAGCCCGAAGTGCTGCTGCTCGACGAACCGACCAACCATCTCGACGCCGAGAGCGTCGCCTGGCTGGAGCGTCACCTGATCGATTATGCGGGCAACGTCATCCTCGTCACCCACGATCGCTACTTCCTCGACAATGTCGTCGGCTGGGTGCTCGAGCTCGACCGCGGCCGCGGCCTGCCGTTCGAGGGCAATTATTCGGCCTGGCTGGAAGGCCGCGGCAAGCGGCTCGAACAGGAGGACCGCGAGGAAAAGGGGCGCCAGACCGCGATCCAGCAGGAGCTCGCCTGGATCCGCCAGAGCCCCAAGGCACGCCAGACCAAGTCGAAAGCGCGTATCAGAGCCTTCGACGAACTCGTTGAAAAGCAAAATGATCGTCGTCCGGATTCGGCGCAGATCCTGATCCAGATACCGGAGCGTCTCGGCCACAAGGTGATCGAGGCGACCGGCCTGACCAAATCCTATGGCGACAAAAAGCTGATCGACGATCTGTCCTTCACCTTGCCGCCAGGCGGCATCGTCGGCGTGATCGGCCCGAACGGCGCGGGCAAGACCACCCTGTTCCGGATGATCACCGGCCAGGAAAAGCCGGATGCGGGCGCGATCGATGTCGGACCGACCGTGAAGCTCGGCTATGTCGACCAGAGCCGCGACCATCTCGACGCCAACAAGAATGTCTGGGAAGAGATTTCGGACGGGCTCGACCGCTTCACGTTCGGCAAGCATGACGTCGCGACGCGCGCTTATGTCGGCGCGTTCAACTTCAAGGGCCCCGACCAGCAGAAGCGCGTCGGCCAGCTTTCGGGCGGCGAACGCAACCGCGTTCATATGGCCAAGATGCTGAAGGAGGGCGGCAACGTCCTGCTGCTCGACGAGCCGACCAACGATCTCGACGTCGAGACCTTGCGCGCGCTCGAGGAAGCACTCGAGAATTTCGCGGGTTGCGCGGTGGTGATCAGCCACGATCGCTTCTTCCTCGATCGTCTCGCCACGCATATCCTCGCGTTCGAAGGTGACGGCCATGTCGAATGGTTCGAAGGCAATTTCGAAAGCTATGAGGAAGACAAGCGCCGCCGCTTCGGCGACGCGGCCGACCGGCCGGGCGCGGGCGCCTACAAGAAGCTGACGCGCTAGGCGGCGTTTGGGGGGGGCGGGCATCCGACAATGCAGGAAGCCCGTCCCGCCTTCTTCGATCGTATCTGGCCGGAGACGCTCCGTATCGCGCGCTCGCCGATCGCGCTGATCCTGTTCGCAACCGCTTTGATCGAACTCGTCTGGGGCCTGCTGATCGGCCTCCGCGTCAATCTGGGCCCGATTGTGGGTCTGCAAGTCGTGATCCCCGGTGCGGTCGCCTTGTTATGCCGGATGATCGGAAGGTTGCGCACGATCGGCGCGATCGCGGACACGATCTTCGCCTGGACCGTGATCGCGGTGGTTGGGACGCCGCTCACCTATCTTGCCGCGCGCGCCGACTTTCCGTTGCGCGACGGTCTGTTCCGTTCGCTGGATCTGAGGCTCGGTTTCGACGGCCTGAAATGGGTGGCTACGGTCAACGGCCACCCCTGGCTGCACGCCGTCCTGGCCATCGCCTACGGCAGCATGGGATTACAGGTTCTGTTCTGTTGCGTGCTGTTCGCGCTGACGCGGGAGATGTGGCGTTTCCGCGAGATGTTCTGGCTCGCCTGGCTGGGGCTGCTCATCACCTGCCTGATCTCCGCCTTTCTCCCCGCGGCCGGCATCACCGCGCGCTACGCGGTGCAGGATCCGGCCTGGCGCGAGCATCTGACGATTTTGCGGGGCGGGCGGCCGATCCTGGCCGAGATTGGCGGCATGAAGGGGATCGTCTTCTTTCCGTCCTATCATGCCGAGCTGGCGATCATATTCGCCTACGTGAACCGCAATGCCGGGCTGCTGAGCTGGTTCATGCTGGGATTGAACGCGCTGATGATGGTCTCCGCCCTCAGTGAGGGGGATCATTATCTGGTCGACGTGATCGCCGGCATCCTGGTGACGAGCGGCCTGATCCTGCTTTTGCGTTATTCGGGCTTGGTAGAAGGCTCGTCCGACGACGCACGCTTGACCGCGCGGTAGCGGATCATCCCGATCGCGAAGAAGCCGAATACCATCGTCATCCAGGTCGAAAGCTCTGGAACGTCGGATGGCGAAGGCATCATGCTGCCGCTGCTGGGCCAGGGCATGTGGCTTTCCTGTGATGACGCGAACAGGTAGCTGACGCCATCGGTGCCGTTTCCGGTCAGGTGAATCGTCAGGCTTTTGTCCTTCGAGCCCGGATCGGTCACGGCATAAGCCGGTATCGCGACCAGCGCAGCGCAGGCGCCGAGCGCCACCGCAAAACGAGAAATCTGCATCGCATACCCCCTCGGCCGGATTGCCCCCGCAACCCTGTGGCCGGCGCATATGCTACGGCGCAAAGCCCGTCGGCGCAATGGCGCGAGGTCCGCGTCCCGGATATGGAGGCGGTGTGGCGATCGAAACCTTGTCCGAATGGCTCGAAGCCGAAGGTATCGTCCCGACCGAGGGGCCCGGATCGATCGCCGATGTCGTACGGGTCCGGGCGATATTGATCGCGGCGGCGCGCGCCGGCGAGGCGGTCAGCTATTCGCAATTGCTGGGCGAACTCGGCCACCGCTTCACCCGGCCCAAGATGCGCGCCGTGTGCAAGACGCTCGACGCGATCGATGAGGCTGGCGCGGCAGCGGGCGAGCCGGGGCTGGCGGTGCTGGTCGTGCGCGAATCCGATCGGCTGCCCGGGCAGGGCTGGTGGGTCGGCTCTGCCGCGCGCGGTCATCCGGGCGCCTGGACAGGCCCCGAGGCGGCGGCTTTCGTTCGCGCATTGCAGCAACATGTCTTCGATTATTGGCGCGGCCGGCAGGATTGAGAATGACGGCAGTCCCGCGCCCATTGATGCCCGCAATTCGCGCTAGCCTTCGGCCGCAGGCCCGATAGACACAGGCGCATAAAAGGCGGGGAGAGGCATATGGTCACGCGGCGCGAAGTGTTGGCGGCCACGGCGGCGACGCTGGCGGTGGCGAAAGCGGGCTGGAGCGCCGAGCGGGCAGGCAGCGGTGGCCTGTGCGATCATGTCGATCCTTTCATCGGCACGGGCGGCCACGGCCATACCTTTCCCGGCGCGACCGTGCCGTTCGGCATGGTCCAGCTCAGCCCCACGACCGATAACAGCCGTTGGGACGCCTGCTCGGGTTATCATCGCGACGACCGGACGATGCTCGGCTTTTCGCATAATCATCTGAGCGGAACGGGTGTCGGCGATATGTTCGACGTGCTGGTGAGCCCACGCACCGGGCCGATCCTGCTCGATCCGGGCACGATCGACGATTCGACCGGGAGTTATCGGCAGCATTTCGCCCATGCCGATGAGCGCGCCTCACCCGGTTATTATCGGGTTCTGCTCAAGGAAAGCGGGGTCGAAGCCGAATTGACCGCGACCGATCGGGTCGGCCTGCATCGTTATCGTTTCCCGGCGGGAGCCCAGAATCCGCATCTGCTGATCGACCTTCACTATGCGATGAAGGACGCTGGCATCACCAATGCCTCGATCCGCATGGTCGCGCCCGATCTGATCGTCGGCTCGCGGCGCGTACATGGCTGGGCGGACGGCCGCATCATCCATTTCGCGATGAAGCTGTCGCGACCCTGCGCGAGCGTCCGCCTCTACAGCAACGGTCGGCATCTGCCTGCGGGCGCCACAGCGGTCGAGGGTGCCGACCTCAAGGCGGTGCTGCATTTCCCCGATGCCGCCGCGGCGCCTTTGCTGGTGAAGGTGGCTCTGTCCGGCGTCGACGCGGACGGCGCGATCCGCAATCTCGATGCCGAGCTGCCGGGTTGGGATTTCGATGCGGTCCATACCGGTGCGCGGGCGCGATGGGAGCGCGAACTGGCGCGTGTCCGAATCGAAGGCGCGAGCAATGTGCAGGCGCGCATCTTCTACACGGCTTACTACCACACGATGATGGCGCCGACGCTCTTCTCGGACATCGATGGACGCTATCGGGGCATGGACACGGCGGTGCACAGCTTGGCCCGCGGCCAGGAGAATTATTCGACCTTCTCGCTGTGGGACACGTATCGCGCGCTCCATCCTTTCTTCAGCCTTGTCCAACCCGCGCGCAACGCCGACTTCGTCTCCTGCCTGATCCGGATGACGGCAGAGAGCCCAGTCGGGCCGCCGGTGTGGCCGCTGCAGGGGATCGAGACCGGCTGCATGATCGGCTGGCATTCGGCGGTGGTGATCGCGGAAAGTTACGCCAAAGGCATC
>NZ_DATHFV010000070.1:0-25777 GCF_035317925.1 Sphingomonas sp. | reverse complement strand
ACCCGGCCGACAAGCCGACCGTCCAGGATTTCTTCGACCGCCTGCTTGCCGATCCCCGCATGGGCGAACTCTACGCCACGATGCTCGCCGACTTCAAAGCCAATGGCGGCACCGAATTCGTCGCCTTCAACGATGTCTCGCAACCCAGCGATGCCGGCAGTTATGGGGCGCTCAGCTCGATCTACGACGATGGCAGCCAGCGCTTTGATGCGCTCGTGGCGGCGGGAGACGGTCCCGGTGCCGCCTCCGGCGGCGGCGAGACGCTCTCGGCGCTGAAATTGGGGGGCGCGCTCCATGCCATGGGCGGCAACGACTTCCTGCTCGCGGGACCGGGCGGCGACACGCTCGACGGGGGCGAGGGCAATGACCGCATTGTCGGATCGTCCAGCACGCAGGACCAGAACGGCGCGCTGATCGAAAGCGATTTCTATATGGGCGGCGCCGGGTCGGACACGATCTTCGGCGGGATCGGCAACGACCATATTTACGGCAACGAACTGACCGCGGTCGCGGGTTCGGTCGACGGCGCCGACAGCCTGTTCGGCGGCGGCGGCAACGATTATGTCCAGGGCAATGCCGGCGCCGACATCGTCGACGGCGGCGACGGCAATGACCGTCTCTACGGCGGCGCCGACGCGGACTCGATCCTCGGCAGCGCGGGCAACGATTACCTCCAGGGCAACAAGGGCGCGGACACGCTGTCGGGCGGCGACGGCACCGACATTGTCCACGGCGGCGCCGACGACGATCGGCTGAGCGGCGACACGGGCAACGACCAATTGTTCGGCGATGCCGGCAACGACACGCTGGCCGGCGGCGACGGCAACGACGATCTGACCGGCGGCGCCGGTTTCGACCGGCTCACCGGCGGCACCGGCAGCGATCGTTTCCTGTTCGCCGCGCACGATGCGGCCTTTTCTCAGACCGGTGCCGCCGCCTGGGCAACCGACGAGATCGCCGACTTCACCGATGGCGCCGACGCGATCGGGCTCGGCTTCCACCCGACGCTGGTGTTGCAGTCCAGCGCAGGATCGCTTGCGATAGCGGCGGTTCAGGCGGATCAATTGCTGCAGCTGCACGCCGGTCAGGCCGATGTCGCGGCAGTGACCGTCGGCAGCGACACCTATCTCTTCTACGATTCGAATGGCGTCGGCGGCGCCGTGGATTCGGCGATCAAGGTCGATGGCATCCACGCCACTGCCTTCACCGCGGCGGATTTCGTTTAGTCTGAAGGCGCACCGGCCGCGCCATCCGACGTCCGAAGAGCGGCGGCCTGATCCCCTTTCGCAATGACCGCTTCCGACCCGATTGTGTTGAAAAAGTCCCTGGTGGCCACCTTGCTGTGGATTTTGAGCAAGAATGATTCCCGGGCGCCGCAAACCTTGAATCATCGTTATCTGCTCGGGCACCGATGGATTCGATTATTGCTGTCGAAAATGGCTCTCGGACTTTTTCAACACAATCGACCCAAACACGGACATAGCTGACCTCCGGTGTCGATGCCCGATAACGGTCGTCAGTTCAGACTTTTCCTGTGGCACCCTTCTCGTCGTTGCTCGGCTTGGAAAATGCGAACTCGCTGCTCGATCAGCCTGGCGATAGTCAGCAGGTCGGGCATTCCATCATCGCGAACATTTAAAGGCAGATCGACCACCTCGCCGCTGGTCAGAGTAATCGACAGCGGTTCAGGCGTGCTGCCAAGCCTCATCCGCTTGGCCCGCTCCACCATGTCTCGATTGTAATAGCCCGCGTCGGCAATCTCTACGAAGGGATAAAGCGCTGCACGCCTCCGGGATCGAGTAGCAGCCCGTCGCGGCAAAACGCGAACAACGCGTTCTCACTTCGCGTCCAATAGGTTGCAATCACCTCGTGATGCAGTGACGAGCCACCCGAACGTAGGCCACTCTTGACGCGTAACATGCGGGCGAGAACCGGATCGTCACTCATCGCGTCGGTTTACGGCGCCCGCCGTCCGCTTTCCACCGTTTCCTCCCTCAAAGCCGACGGTCCGCAAACCACCCAATAGCAGCCATTCAGGCGTAGAGACGCTCGCTCTGTCCCAAAACGCACGGGACAAGCCGGGTGGGATGCGGACCGCTGCGGCTTTTCGCGCGAGCGCGAAAAACGCCTCATCCCCCGCTGTCGCGTTCGATATCCGCGCCGACCGCCGACAATTTCTCTTCGAGCCGCTCATAGCCGCGGTCGAGATGATAGACGCGCAGCACCTGCGTCTCGCCCTCGGCGGCGAGTCCCGCCAGCACCAGGCTCATCGACGCGCGCAGATCGGTCGCCATCACCGGCGCACCCGCCAGCTTGTCGACGCCCTTCACGATCGCGGTGCGGCCATGGACCTGGATGTCGGCGCCCATCCGCGCGAGCTCGGGCACGTGCATGTAGCGATTCTCGAAGATCGTCTCGGTCAGCACGCTCGTGCCTTCGGCCAAAGTCAGCATCGCCATGAACTGCGCCTGCATGTCGGTCGGGAACGCCGGGTAAGGCGCGGTCGACAGCGTCAGCGGGCACAGCCGGCCGCTGGCGGAAACGCGGATGCCGTCCGCTTCCTCGGTCACGACCAGACCCGCCTCGGACAGGCCCGAGATGATCGCGCCCATGTCGTCGATGTACGCGCCTTCCAGCAACAGATCGCCGCCGGTGATGCCCGCCGCGCAGGCATAGCTGCCCGCCTCGATCCGGTCGGGCATGACGCGATGGGTCGCGCCGTGGAGGCTCGATTTGCCCTGGATCACCAGCCGTTCGGTGCCGATCCCCTCGATCTCCGATCCCATCGCCACCAGGCAGCGGCACAGATCGGCGATTTCGGGTTCGCGCGCGGCGTTGTCGATCACGGTCTCGCCATTGGCGAGCGCCGCCGCCATCAGCGCATTCTCGGTCGCGCCGACCGAAACCAATGGGAAATTGATATGCCCGCCGCGCAGGCCGCCCGAAGGCGCCTTGGCGCGGACATAGCCCGCCGCGAGTTCGATCTCCGCGCCGAGCGCCTCGAGCGCCTTCAGGTGCAGGTCGATCGGCCGGTTGCCGATCGCGCAGCCGCCGGGCAGCGACACGGTCGCCTCGCCCTCGCGCGCGAGCAGCGGCCCGAGCACCAGAATCGACGCGCGCATCTTGCGCACGATCTCATAGGGCGCGGTGGTCGAGGAAATATCCTCGGCGTTGAGCGTCATCGCGCGCACCGGCGATTTGCCGCGCTGGCCCGCGACCGTGGTCGAAACGCCGAGCTCGTTCATCAGATGGCCGAAGCCCTCCACATCGGCGAGCCGCGGCAGATTGGTCAGCGTCAGCGGCTGATCGGTCAGCAGCGCGCACGGCAACAAGGTGAGCGCCGCGTTCTTGGCGCCTGAAATGGGCACCCGGCCTTCGAGCCGTTTGCCACCGCGAATGACGATCCTGTCCATAGCGCCGCTGTAATGTTTCGCGGCCCTCGCGCAAGCGGGGCAAAATCGACCAACAGAATTGTGACAACCCGTCGCGCGGGGTTGATGCGTGTTAGCGTCAGGCGCGCCGTCCCCGGTCTAGACCGATGTCCAATTAGGGGGGACATCTGACCGGATGGGCGAAACTTGCCTTGCCGAGCATCTCGGCCGTTATGTTGAGTTGAGTGCCAAAGAGCGGGAGGCGTTGGACAGCCTCACTGTGTCCAGCCGCCATTATCGTCGGGGTACCGTCATCCGTCCGGAACATGGACCGACCGGCGACATCTATGTCGTCGTGAGCGGCTGGCTATTCTGTTCAGCCCTGCTCGAGGACGGGCGCCGCCAGATCGTGCGCCTGTATTTCCGCGGCGATCTGCTCGGACTCGACAGCCTCGCCTTCGCCGAGGCGCCCGACGCCGTCAGCGCGCTGACCGATGCCGATGTCTGCCTGATCGACCGCGCGAAACTGGGCACCCTGTTCGCCGAGCATCCGCGCCTTGGCGCGTTGCTGTTCGCGGTCCAGCAGGTCGATCGCGTGACGCTGACCGACCGGCTGACCTCGCTCGGCCGCAATTCGGCGCGCGGGCGCGTCGCCGCTTTGCTGCTGTGGATCGCGAGCCGGCTGCGCTTCGCCGATCTGCCTATCGACGAAGGCTTCGCCTTGCCGCTGACGCAGGAAGAGATTGGCGATCTGACCGGCCTGACCGCGGTCCACGTCAACCGCACGATGCGCGTGCTGGGCGAACAGGGGCTGATCAGGCGATCGGGCAACATGTTGACGATCCTCCAGCCCGAACGGCTGGCGCGCATAGCCAATTACAACCAGCGGCGGGAAGCGATCGAACAGACCTGGCTGCCGGCGGGGCGCTGAGGATTCCTTAGCCCGTCATTCCCGCGAACGCGGGAACGTAGCGGCGATCAGCGACATGCCGGGGGCATGTCGCAGCCGCGAAGTCGCTTCTTCTTTCTTCGTCATGCTGAACTTGTTTCAGCATCCACCAATCATCCGCACCGCCGCGCCTGTGACACGGTGGACCCTGAAACGAGTTCAGGGTGACGAAGTGGAGGCAGCAGGATTCCCGCTTTCGCGGGAATGACGAACAAAGCGCTTACGCCTTCTCCAGCGTGCACTGCAGCGGATGCTGGTTCTGCCGCGCGAAGTCCGTCACCTGGCCGACCTTGGTCTCGGCGACCTCATAGGTGAAGATGCCGCACACGCCGACGCCCTTCTGGTGGACCGACAGCATCACCCGCGTCGCATCCTCCAGGCTCATGCGGAAGAAGCGCTGCAGGCACAAAACCACGAATTCCATCGGCGTGTAATCGTCGTTGAGCATCAGCACCTTGTACAGCGAAGGCTGCTTGGTGCGCGTGCGGGTACGCGTCGCGACACCCACTCCGGTGCCGCCCTCGTCCTCGCCATCCTTGTCGATGGCCATCCAGGTGGGTTCGATCATGCTCATGTGTGCGAACCGACGATATGGCATTGAACGCGTCAGCGGCAAGTGCGGTCCTGCCAAAATCGCGGTTAAAGCGTGCGTTGCTTGGTGGTGCCGCACCGGCCCGCACCCCCCACCCGGCCTCCCAACAGGGTAATCTATGGGAGGTCGGGTGGGGGTGCGGGCCGGTGCGGCAAGGTTCGGCGGATGCCGAACCGCCCCAAAGAAAAGCGGCCGCCCCCCGACGGGACGGCCGCTTGATACGCTTTAAGCTACAAACCGGGCCGTACGGGCCCGGATAATTACAGGCTCGGGGTCGCCGACTTGATCTTCTCGGCGGCGAGCGCGTAGCGGCTCGAAAGCGGCTGGGCGACGTCGCCCGCAACCTTCATCAGCGCTTCGCTGACGCGCGAGGCTTCGGCCACCAGGCTGTCGAACGACGCCTTGGCGAACTCGCTCTGCAGCTGGAACAGCTCGGTCGGCGACTTCACCGAAGCGAAGCTCTTGAACGCGGTGGTCGCGGCTTCGAAATGCTTCTTGCCATATTCGGCGGCTTCCTGGCCGAGCGTCTCGCCCGCCTTGGCGGCAACCTTGGACGAAGCGATCACCGCCTCGACATTGCCCTTGGCGAAATCGACATATTCTTCACCGAACTTGCTCGACTTCTCGAACGCGGTCTTGAAGCGGTTGGAGAAGTCGGCGAACAAAGCCTGGGCCTTCTCGGCGGCTTCGGTGGGCGAAGCAATGGTAGCCATAGTGATCAGTTCCTCGTTTACCGGCGCGGGTTCGATCGTCTCGATCACCGGCGCTTCGATGGGGTCGCTTTCAACAGCCGGCGACGTGACGGCTTCGATGGTTTCGGCCAGCTGTGCCGGGATCGGCGCGAGCTGTTCGGCCACGGCTTCTTCAGCCGCGACGATTGGGGCAATGACCTCGGCGGGCTTCGCTTCGACGGCGGCAGGCTTGGGCGCCGCGGGCTTGCGCGGCTTGGCAGCCGCCTTCGCTTTGACGACAGGCTTGTCGGCCATCTTGGGTTTCCCGGTCTCGGTCATGTTGCATTGCACAATATAGGGTGATTGTGACAATTGCAAGGGCATTTGTTGCACTGCAACAAAACCATCAGACGGCGGCTAAGCGCCTCAGAAATCGACCTTATCGTAATGGTCCGGAGGCGAAATAACTTCCATTCTTTCGCCAAGCAGCGAACGGAAACTGGGCCGGCTCTTCATGCCCGAATACCAGTGGCGCGTACGCTCATGCCCGCGCCAGTCGATTCCCCCGAGATAGTCCGAAACCGAGATATGGGCGGCTGCCGCGAGGTCGGCGAGGCTGAACAAAGGCCCGCCGATCCAGCGACGATGGTCGAGCAGCCAGTCGACATAATCGAGATGGCTGTTGGCCAAACGCATCGCGTCGCGCAGCATCTTGGCGTCGGGCGAGACACGATGGACCAGTCGCTTCTCCATCCGCTCATACAGCAGGGGCCGACCGACCTCGTCGTGGAATTTCTGGTCGAACCAGGCGACCAGCCGGCGCACCTCGGCGCGGTTGGCGGCGGTGCCGGGCAGCATCGTCGCCTTCTCGACCGTCTCCTCGATGAACTCGCAGATCGCGGTCGAATCGAGCAGCACCAGATTCTGCGCGCGGTCGACCAGCACCGGCGTCTGCCCCGACGGATTCATGTCGATATATTCGTCGCGCTGCTCCCACGGCGATTCGCGCACGAGCTCGCACCCCTCCCCCTTCTCGCCCAGCAAAAGCCGGACCTTGCGGGAGAAAGGACAGAGCGGAAATTGATAGAGCTGCCAGGCCATGCTGGTCCCTGTTAGGGGCGACGAGGCGTGCGCGAAAGAGGGATCAGGCGGTGCGAATGACAGCCCGCTTCCGGCGCATCGCGGCGCCGACGATCCCGAAGCCCGCGATCATCGTCGCCCACGTCGCCGGCTCGGGCACGGACGGAGGCGGCACCGGGGTGATGGTGGTGAAGGAGAATGTCACGTTCTTGCTGGCGCCAATCCCCGGATAGCCGATCAGCGCCTTGTCCGTGCAGCCGTGGGCGTTGCACGTCAGGCTGTCGAACATATTGTAGATCTGCGCCACCTGGCCGTTGGCCTTCAGCGTTTCGAACAATATTCCGTCCAGATCGACATAAGGAAAGTGGCCGTCGGGAAAAAAGAGATTGTCGGCAAACCACGGGCCGTCGTCGGGATTCCACGGCACGAGCTGGACAGTCTTGCTGGCGAAGGTGCCCGTGAAGCTGGTGAGCAGATAGGCCAGCCCGATATTCGTGTCGGCCACGTCGTCCGGCGGCGCGGTCGGCGTGTCCTGCGTCGTGAACTGGCCGGAGCCGCTGAAACCGCTCGGCCCCGCGATCGTCCAGGTATAGACGGCGGCGTCCGCATGGCTCGCGGCCGCGCTCGCGAGCAGCAGGCCCGCGATGCAGATAATCTTCGTTTTCAACATGCTCTCCCCAAAGAGCGTTCCCCAAGGCGCGCGGTGCGCGCGGAGACGCGTGTATCGGATAAGTTCGGTGCGGACCAAATATTATTGGCGGCGGCAGACGATTAAGGCGCGATCCGCGGCTTCCCCCGCGCCAGCAGGCGCCGTCCGACCAGCCGGAGCAGCTTGCCCGCGGCGACGAAGCTGATCGCGCCCAGCACGATCGAGACCGGTATGATCCAATAGCCCAGTATTTCGTGCACTTCGCCCGGCGGCGCGTCGGTGATGCCCATGCTGAACTCATGCGCGCCCTTCCACGCCCCGACCTTGGCCGGCACGATCGGTTTCGCGACCGCGATCAAGGCGAAGCTCCCCGCGACCAAATAGAGCGACAACGCCGCCAGCCCGCCGAAGAAGGCGAGCACGCTGCGCGTGCCCCGATTGAGGATGTTGAGCAGCAAGGTCGCCGGCGACGACCGGTTGACCGCGCCCGCCAGCTCATATTCCTCGACATAGGATCGCGCGAGCGCATCGGGCGATCCCAATTTGCCCATCGCCCGATCCAGATCCGCGTCGCCGCGCGCCGCGCAATCGGACAAATGGCTGTGGATCTCGCTCGCGATGCCGAGCCGCTCGTCATGCGGCAGCGCCTGCAGCGCCCACAGCAGCCGGCGGATGTAAGCGTCGATTTCCTGCTCGTTCTCGCGTGTCGTCATCACTCGATCCTCACACCAAGATGTCCATCATCGCCCGGAAGCCGCGCCACAGCTGGCGCATCTCCCCCAGCAACGCCTCGCCTTCTTCCGTCAGCCGATAATATTTGCGCGGATTGCCGCCCTCGCCCGCTTCCCAGCGCGACGCGATCTTGCCCGCTTTTTCGAGCCGCGTGAGCAAGGGATAGAGCGCCCCGTCCGAGACCATCTCGCCCGCCTTGTTGGCGCGATCGAGAATCTCCAGCCCATAGGCCTCACCGCTGCCAAGCACCGACAGCACCGCCAATTCGGTCGCGCCCTTGCGCAATTGCGACTGCCACGAATTCAGCTCCATGAGTCGTCATGTAATGCAAGCTATCTTGCTATGCAAGGCACCATGCTATGCATTATGCCGTATCGCGCCAAACCCGTCATGCCAGGGACGAGCGGCATTCCCGTCTCACGCCCGACGCGATACCATCGTACCGGGGGCGTTGTGGAAGACCGGCCTCATGCCGACAGAAGGAGGTGGTTCATGCGCGAAAGGATAAGCGCGAAAGCGTCCTGTCAGTGCGGGCGGGTCGAGGCGGTAATCGCCGGTAAGCCGATCCTGCACGCAATCTGCTATTGCGAGAGCTGCCGAACCGCCGGGCTCGCCTTCGCGCAGGCGCCCAACGCGCCGTCCATCGTCGCCCGCGATGGCGGCACCGATTTCCTCGTCTATCGCAAGGATCGCGTCGGTCGATTCACGGGCGGCGATCTGCTGCGCGAGCACCGGCTGAAGCCGGATTCGCCGACCCGGCGGATCGTCGCCACCTGCTGCAACACGCCGATGTTCCTCGATTTCACCAAGGGCCACTGGCTGAGCCTCTACGCCGGGCGCCTGTCCGGGAACATCCGCCCGCTCGATATGCGCGTCATGACCGCCGACCGGCCGGAAGGTCCGCCCCTGCCCGACGACGTCTCCAACCATGCGACCCACTCGCCCCGGTTCCTGATCAGGCTGCTCGTCGCATGGGCGGCGATGGGTTTCCGCAAGCCGAAGATCGTCTGGTGATCGCGGCGCCCGATCCCGCTCAAGGGACCCCGGCGTCACCCTCGGGCTGAGCGGGATAGCTCCGCAACACCGCCTCGCTCAGCGCCGCGGCGACCGGCGCATCCGCGCCCGTCTTCGTGCCCGCAGCGCGCACGGTCACCGCGGCGCCGTCCCACACCACGCCGTCCGCGCCGCGCTTCCTGATGCGCAATTCCAGCCGGGTCCGCAGAACCGGAACCTGCGCCACACCCGATCCAAGCGGAAAGACCACGCCCGCGCCGACACTGGGGCCCGGGCCGCCGCCGCCGACGCTCGGCTTCCCGGACGGCGTCTTGGCCGATGTCGTCCCGACCGCGACCCGGCTCAGGATCAGTTCGACCACGTAAGCCGAATGGCCCGGATCCTCGAGGATGGTGAAGCCTTTCGTCGCGAGCGCATCGGCGGCGGCGTTGACGAAGGCCGGCATCGATCGATCATAGTCGCCGTCGGCGGTCTTGGGCTCGATCGAGATCGTCCCGCCGGCGGGCGGCGCGGCCGCCGAAAGCGGGCCTCCCCAGATCGGCGCCAAGGCCACCAAAGCCGCTACGATCGGAACAGAACGCTTATGCATAGTCACTCCCTATGGCGCCGTTCCTGCACCTAAGCTTGCTGGGGCCGCAAATCGCGAAACCGCACCATCAGGCGCTGCTGCTCGTCCCACAAGGCCAGCCGCCAGCATCGCAGGCTCTCGCGCAGCGTGATCGGCTTCGCGAGGCGCGCCAGCTCCGGCGCGGATTCGAAGCAGGCGCGCAGCCGGTAATTGGGGATGCGGCTGCACAAATGGTGAAGGTGGTGCAGGCCGATATTGCCGCTGAACCAGCGCAGCACCGGCGGCAGCGTGAAATAGGAGCTGCCGCGCACCGCGGCCGCGTGGAAATTCCAGTCGCCGTCGCGCTCCCAATAGGTGTCCTCGAACTGGTGCTGGACGTAGAACAGCCAGTTGCCGATCCAGGACGAGACGATCGTCACCGGAAGGTAGGTTATCAGCACCGGCACGACCCCGAACATCACCATCGGCAGGCCGAACGCCACCACCAGCGCGGCGTTCAGCCACAGGATGCTGTGGCGCGCGTCACGGTTGCGGAACTCGGGCCCGGTGGGCAATCGCTGCAGCAGGATGAAGTGGATCGGCGCACCGAGCAGCACCATCACGAACGGATTGCGATAGAGGCGGTAGGCCAGCCGCTTGAGCGGCGTCAGCGCCTGGTACTCGGCGACCGTCAGTATATCGACATCGCCGCGCCCGCGCCGGTCGAGATTGCCGGTGGACGCGTGATGGATCGCGTGGCCCTGTTTCCAGCTGCCATAGGGCGTCAGCGTCAGCACCCCCAGCGCGCGGCCGAGGAAATCGTTGGCGGCGCGCGATTTGAAGAACGATCCGTGCCCGCAATCGTGCTGGATGATGAACAGCCGGACGAGCAGCCCGGCGGTCGGGATCGCCAGCAGTAAGGTCAGCCAATAGGCGCCGCGCGACGCCGCGCCCATCACCACCAGCAACGCGATGAACGGCGTCGCGGTCGTCGCCAGCTGAAACAGGCTGCGCTTCAGATCCGCGCCATAGCCCTTGAACCGAAGCGTCAGCATGCGACCCATCAACTCGGCTTCGGACGTGGGCGTTGCGGGGTCGCTCGCGGGCGAGTCCTCGCCGGCGGCGTGCTGTGTCTCGATCGATACCAACGTCACTCTGCCTGCTTTCAGCTTTGACCGGGCGCGTCCCCGTAAGGGAACCGCCTTTTCCGGATCTGGCGGAAATCGGGATGGCGGGCACCAGCCGCAGGGGCCTCCGCCATCATCGTCTTAGGCCGAGATGTATTATCAAAATGGCCGCGCGGACCGCCCAACACAAGAGGATACCGTGACTGGGATCGTTTGCGCCGGGCGCCTGGCCGCAACGCTACCCCGCATTTCGCGGGTGCGGCGCCGCGGCTTATGCCGCGCGCACGATGCCCGGCGACGGCAGCGGGAGAAGTGGCTGCGCTTCGGGGGAAGCGCGCCGCCCCAGCGGTGAAACCCGATCCAGCACAAGATACGCATAGGCCTACTCGCTGTTGTCAGGGGCAGGACGCACACGCCCGCGATTTGCTCCAGCCCCAGGCTGGGAAGACGATACCGGCCCCGGTTTAGTTGCTAGGGTGCAACATCGTTCGGAGAGCCTGGTGACTTTAGCAGCGAAGCAATGGGATGGCGCGATCGTGCGCACCTGGCTGGAAAGCCGGATCGCCGCCGCGCGCGCCGATCAGGTGGCGGCGGAGCGCGCCGGCTACGGCCAGCACGACGAGTGCGACAAGGCCGCCGCCGAGGAAATGATCTGCACCCTGCTCAAGACCGGCGAGGCGGCCAGCCTGCAGAGCGCCTTTACCGATGCCCTGAAGCGCCTGCTCGATCGCGACGAATTCACCTGGCGCGGCGTGTACGACGACACCCGCTTCGAACGGCATGCTAGAACCGCTATCCGGAAAATCCTGAAGATGACCAAGGCCAACGCAGGCTTCGAAAACACGAAGCGCTACCAATGAAGGCGCCCCCGATGTCCGACGATTACGAACACGGCCGGCGCGACGGTCTCCGCCTGGCCTTGGCCCTCCTCGCGGCGGAGGAGGCCAAGTGGGCGGTTTTGCTCGGCGGGAGTAAGTCGGGGCGGACCAACACCATCCGCCAGGTCCGCCACAAGACTTTGCAGGTGGCGCAGAAGCGCGTGCAGACCGTGCTCAACCGGCTTGCGCCCAGGGACGAAGCCGCGATGACGCTGGAGCTCGCGTCGGCGCTCGACAAGATCGGGCTCTAGTTTCGCGGCCTCGCGGAATTGATTTCGCCCCCGTAACCGTACTGTAGCGAAACCGTCATACACGCGTGGAATAGGCCGCCCCTACATCCGGCGCCGCGGACGTAAGTCCTTGCGGCGCTTTTGCAAAATGGGGGCCCGAATGTTGCAAAAGTCCGTTTTCGCGTTGACGGTTGCTGCCTGCTTCACGTTGGCCACGCAAAGCGAGGCGGCGGATGCGCCGGCCGCGACGGCGGACAGCAGTAGCGATCAGGATGTCATCATCATCGGCAGCGGCCAGACCCGTTCGGTCCAGACCCTGCTGCCGTCGAACCTCGACGTGCTCCCGCCCGGCGCCAGCGTGCAGAAGGCGCTCAACTTCCTGCCGGGCGTGATGGCGCAGTCGATCGACGCGCTCGGCCTCAACGAACAGTCGCTGTCGCTCCAGGTGCGCGGCTTCAGCACCACCCACCTCGGCTACACGCTCGACGGCATGCCGCTCGGCGACGGCGCCTATAACAATTATAACGGCCTCACCATCAGCCGCGCCCTGATCTCCGAGAATCTCGGCCGCGCCGATCTCGCGACCGGCATCGCCGGCCTCGGCATCCCCTCGACCAGCAACCTCGGCGGCGCGGTGACCTACACCAGCAGCGACCCGCACAAGGAAGGCGGGCTCTCGGCCAGCCAGACCTTCGGCAGCGACAAGGGCCGGCGCACGTTCGTGCGCATCGATACCGGCGAATATTATGGCCTCTCGGCCTATCTCGCCGGCGATTACAGCCGGCAGGACCTGTTCGTGAATCAGGGCGCCTGGACCAAGTCCACCGGCAAGCAGCTCAACGGCAAGCTGGTCTACCGGTTCGACGGCGGCTCGATCACGGGCTTCGCGGACGTTTCGCGCACCAACCAGGCCGACGATCCCTATCTGTCGAAGGACATGGAATCGCGTCTCGGCTGGGATTGGGGCGGCTATGCGCCCGATTGGCAGTCCTATCTCGGTGTTGCCGCCTGCACGGCCGCCGTGGCCTCGATCAAATGCGCCCCCGCGCCGGCGCCGCAGAAGAATGCCGACGTCACCTTCACCAACGGCCAGATCCTGCGCAACGACAGCCTCTTCTACCTCGCCGGGGACTATCATCTCACGCCATCGCTCAGCGTGCACGCGCAGGCCTATCATCACTCCGACAAGGGCGACGGCAACAACTGGATCGCCGGCGTGTCCAATCAGGGCACCGCGTCGACCGCCGACGATCTGCCCGTCCAGATCCGCGACACGCGCTACAGCATCGATCGCAACGGCGCGCTCGGCAGCGTGAGCTGGGATATCGGCTTCAACCATCTGCAGGCGGGCTTCTGGTTCGAGCACAATACCAGCAGCGCCGCGCGCTATATCTGGACCAACGTCACCGCCCCCTTCGATCTGGGCACGTTCCTGACGGGCACGCCCGATCTGGCCCAATGGGTGCAGCAGACCACATGGCGGACGCGGCAATATTACGTCCAGGACACGGCCAGCTTTTTCCAGGACGCGCTGAGCGTCGATTTCGGCTTCAAGAGCACCTACGCCAAATCGGAGGCGCAGGCCCTGCGCGGTATCGCCAAGACGGCGCCCCCGGCCTCGACCCAGTTCGCGACCGGCACGCTGATCGCCAAGGACCATTTCCTGCCCGAGGCCGGCATCCGCTGGAAGATCGCGCCGAAGCACGAACTGTTCGCGAGCTATGCCGAGAATATGGCGATGTTCCAGGGCGGCTTCAAACTCGGCCCGCAGTCGGTCTCGCAGGCCATCTGGGACGTGCAGGGCAAGACGCTGAAGCCCGAGACCTCGAAGAGCTTCGAGGGCGGCTACCGCTACGTCAGCAACCCGCTGCAGCTCTCGCTCGCCGCCTACCACGTCAAGTTCGACAACCGCCTGCTGCAGTATAATCCCTGCCCGACCAACCAGCAGCAGAATCCGGGCTGCGGCAACAGCTTCCACAATGCCGGCAGCGTCACCAGCAAGGGCGTCGAGCTCGGGGTGCTGTGGCGCCCGGCGCCGTGGCTGAACTGGTACAATTCGGCCTCGTACAACAAGTCGACCTACGATCAGGATCTCAACTTCTGCACCGCCACCTGCACACTCTATCCCACGTCCGGCAAGCAGCAGGTCGATACGCCGAAATATCTGGCTTCGAGCGTGCTGACGCTGAAGCATGACGGCTTCTGGGGCTCGCTCCAGGGCAAATATACCGGCCGCCGTTATTACACCTACACCAACGACCAGAGCTTCGCCGGCTACACCACGTTCGATCTCGGCGCCGGCTATGATTTCGGCCGCGTCGGGCCGATGAAGGGCCTCAAGCTGTCGCTCAATGTCACCAACCTGACCGACAAGCGTTATGCGTCGAACTTCGACAACAGCGTGTTCGCCCCGAATGACCCTGCCGGCACCATCCTCGTCTTCCATTCGTCGGCGCCGCGGCAGGTCTTCGGGACGGTCGGTGTCGCCTTCTAGGCCGCTGCGCGCCGCGCTGGCCCTGCTGGCGCTGTTCCTGGCCTTCCCCGCCTTCGCCGGCGGGGAAGCGCCCATCACCCGGCCGCATCTGGATCAGACCAAGGGCGCACAGAGCGTCACGCTGCACGGCCGGACCTATATCGACCAGGGGCTGGTCGGCACCGGCAAGCTGCCGGCGGGCACGGTCGATTTCCTCGGCGACACGCTCGGTTCCTTTTCCTCGCTCCAGATCGCGCCCGGCAGCTGGAAACGTGTCGGCGGGCATTACGAGGGCATCCTGTGGACGCTGCCCGACCGGGGCCGCAACGATCCCGCCGCCAACCTCTTCTTCGATTATGCGGCGCGGCTGGAGCGGTTGCGCATCCGCTTCGCGCCAAAGCACGGCCGCGTCACCCTCACGCCCGACGGCGGGCTCGCATTGCGCGACTACAACGGCCGGCCGTTCACCGGCGCCGATCCAGGCGCGGGCACGTTGATCGAGCGCGGCATCACGCTGCCCGCACCGGCCAATGGCGTCGGCGCGGGCAAGGTCTCGATCGACGCGGAATCGCTCCAATTCACGCGCGACGGCGGCTTCTATGTCGGCGACGAATATGCGGCCAACGTCTATTATTTCGACAAAAAGGGCCGTCTGCGCGGCGTGATCCAGCCCCCCGCCGCGATCGCCCCGCGCCGCGACGGGCGGCCCTTCTTCGGCTCGCTGCAAGCGCCCGATAGCGGCCGTCGCAACAACCAGGGCGTGGAAGGCATGTCGCTCTCGCCCGACGGCCGCACCTTGTTCGTCGCGCTGCAGAGCGCGCTGATCCAGGACAGCGCCACCGGCGATGCCGCCGGCCGCACCGATATCCGCGTGCTGGTCTACGACGTGCGCCGCACGCCGACGCCCGCGCGCCCCATCGCGCACTATGTCGTGCAACTGCCGGCCTATAATGACGACGGCGATGGCGGCGCGCCCAACCGCACCGCCGCGCAGAGCGAGATCCGCGCGCTCGACGGCCATCGCTTCCTGATGCTCGCGCGCGACAGCGCAGGGCTGGGCGCGGGCAAGGCGCCGATCGTCTACAAGAGCATCCTGCTGGTCGACCTCGCGGGCGCGACCAACCTCGCCGGCACCGCCTACGAGATCGGCCCCTTGTCCGTGCTGCGCGACCCGGCCGGCACCGCGCTGCGGCCGGACATCGTCCCGGCCGATCGGGTCGAACTGGTCAACATGCTCAACCCCGTCCAGCTCGCGCGCTTCGGGCTCGGCATCGATGCGCTGTCCGAGAAATGGGAAGCGATGGATCTCGTGTCCGTGCGCGATCCGCGTCATCCGGCCGACTATTTCCTGCTCGTCGGCAACGACAATGATTTCATCGCGCGCCGCTGCCTGATGTCCGGCCAGCCCTGCGATTCCGACTTCGACAACGACAACCGGATTTTGGTCTATCGCGTGCGCCTGCCCGCGCCGTTGCGGTAGGCGAGCGCGAACGCGAGCAGCGGCAACGCCAGCGCATAGGCATATTGCGACCGCGACACCCCGATGTTGAACGGGAACCAGATGCCCGGCACGCCGAGCGACGACAAATCCCCCGCGAACAGCCCGATCGACGTCAGCGCCATCGCCGTCAGTGCGAGCGCCCTATGCGCGCCATGCCGCGCGATCCGGACGGCGACCACCACCAGCAGCACCGCGAAAACGCCGCGCCCCACCGCCGCCAGAGGCTCGACATCGGCAAGCGCGGCGGCAACCACCGCCAGCCACGCCGCCACGGCGATATACGGGATGAAACGGCGGTCTCGGCCATCCACCCACTGGTTCCAGGCGAGCGTCCACGCCAGCTTGGCCAGCGGCCCCAGCACCACCCCATTCTGCCATAGCAAAGTCGGCAGGCTCTCCAGGTCGGTCCACGCGATGATCGCATTGCCCAAACGGCCGCAGGCGGAAACGACAAGCGCGAAAGCCGCCCACCGCGCGAACCCCGGCCGCGCCAGCGCGGGCGCCCCGAACGCGGCGATCGCCGCGAGCACCACCATCGCCGCCGGCTCGACCGCATCGACCACATACCCCGCGATCGTGCGCCGCCACTCGGCCCGGTACAAAGCCGCGCCATTCGCAGCCGACGCGAGCACCGGCACCGTCCGCAATCCGCCGCTGTGCGCGTCGCGATCGAAACCCGGCTGCATATACGCCCTGATCGCCAGCGTCGCGGTGGACGCGCCGTTCGAGGCAGGCAGCCGCATCATCATTGGCCGCGTCGAGGTCACGCTCGCCGAACCCGCCGGCCTGCCGACACCCCCGATCGGATGCCCGTCCCAGAACATCTCATAGGCATCGTCCACCAGCACCGGCCCCACCAAAACGAGATCGCCCTGCGGCGGCAAAGCCACCTGCCGCCGATACCACCCATAATTCTCGAGCGTCGGGTGACCGCGTGCGTGCCACCCATCCAGATAACCGGGAATGCCGACATCGCCATCGCGAACGTCCGGGTTCGAGACCAGCACGATCCGGTCCCAGCCGCGATCGTCCGTCGCGGGGCTGGCCCACGCCGGATCGTCGCCCGCATGGAAACGCCAGGGCCCGTCGAGCGCCTGACCCAACCCAGCCGGATCGGGCCGCCCGCCGACCGCGACCATGCCGGTCGTGCCCAACACCAGCACCAGCCAGAAGACCCAATACCAGCGCAGCATCGATCGAGCATATTCCATTGTTACCGGCTAATCCAGTTTCACCGGTAGAGTCAAATGTGGTAGTCCGACGCGATGACCGATCCCCTCCCCCGCCCGATATCCGCGATCCGGCTGGACGGCGGCCGCCTGTGCATCGACTTCGTCAACACCATCCACGACCGCTCCGCCGTTGTGGCAGAGGACTATCTCGCCACGCCGGAGCGCTATGCCGAATGGGCGCGGCGCACCGGCGCGGTGGGCGCCGACGAGGAAGTCCGCCTGCCCCGATCGCGCGACGCGCGCGCCGGGCTCATGGCCGACATGCGCATCCTGCGCGACGCCATCTACCGCCTGCTGATAGCCACACTGGACGGAACAGCCCTCCCTGCCGATGCACTGCGAACCGCGAATGCGTGGCTGCTCGAAGCCCGCAAGGGTCAGGCGCTCGCCGGCGACGGCCAGCTTATCCTCCGTGCCGATCCGGGCGACGCGTATCTCCCGCTCAAACGCATCGCGCTCGACCTGGTCGACACGCTCGCGCAGGCGCACGCGGGCCAATTCAGGCTGGCCCGCTGCGCCAATCAAACCTCCTGCGGCTGGCTTTTCGCGGACACGAGCAAGAACGGACGCCGCCGCTGGTGCGCGATGGAAACCTGCGGCGTCGCCAGCAAGATGGCCACGTTGCGGCGGCGATCAGCGGCGGTCTTGCGCGCGATTTGAGCCGGAGGAGCTGGCGGGCGCTGCCGCTGATAGGCAGGCAGCACCCGTCTCGAACAGGCTCGAAAGCCTGCGCTTACGATCGATCAGAAGTGAAACACGACGCCGCTCAGCACCTGGTGCCGGTCATATCGGCCGTGGCCATCGCTCAGATCGCCGTAGCGATATTCGACCCGGGCCGACACGTCGGAGGTGATCGCGCGCTCGATGCCGCCGCCGACGAGCCATCCGTCGCGATCCTCGGAGGCCGATACGGTGCCGCTCGACGGCGTAAGCGTGGTCTGGACGCGGTCGTTCGTGTAGCCGGCACGGGCGTAAAGTAGCGTTTGCGGCAGGACGAGATAACCCGTCCGCGTGGTCAGATCGAAGGATCGCTTGGGGTCGATCGTGGCTTGCGTGGTGCCCGTTCCGCCCGCCACCTTGTCGCTGGTTCCGAAGTTGAATCCGGCTTCGCCGCCGACAACGAATTTTCCGAATTGCTTATCATAGCCGAACAACCCGCCGAGCGTAGCCGAATCCTTGGAGCCGTTGACGGCGGTCGCGCCGAAGTTCGTCGTGGTGTCGCCGACCTTGTTCTCGACCCACCCGGCTTGCACGCCCACGGTTGGCCCATTGAACATCTCGGCGTGAGCCGCGCTGGCAACCGAAACGGCGGCGAGCAGGGAGAGAACGGAAACAAAAGCGATCTTCATTTCAATAAACCTTTAGTAATATGATGCACATTGGCACCAGACGATGATGTCAGTGTAAATAGTTTATAATAAAGCAAAGTAATTTGCATCAAATCTAATAACACAACCTCCTGACCTTCAATTATAAATACCAATCAGTGTGCGCCGCTGGTGTCGATCGGTCCTTTCGGCTTGGGGACAAGCCAGATCAGGCTCGCGGCAAAGCCGAGGCAGAGCGCGATCACGCCGAACATGTTGAGCGTGGCGAGCATGACGCTCTGGCCCTCGACCACCATCGACAGCAGGTTGGTCGAGACATCGTGTGGGACCCCTGCGCCATCGGCCGCACCAAGCACCTGGCCGCCATTGACCATCGCGCCGGCAAGTTCGGTCTGATTGTGCCGGGCGGCGTTCGACCAGCCGCTCTGAATCAGCGAGGTGGCGAAGGCGCCCGCCAGGGTGCGCATGAAGTTGGAAAGGCCGGCGGCGTTGGCCTGTTCGTCATGGTCGACGCTCGCCATGGCAAGGCCGGTGACGGGCACGAAGAACATCACCATGAACACCCCGGTCAGCAGGGTCGGCCAGGCCATTTGCGCGAAGGTGACGTCCGGGTTGAACACCCACATGCGCCACAGCATGATCCCGCCGAGCCCGAGCACGCCGAGACAGACGACCAGCCGCGGATCGAACCTTTCGACCGCCTTGCCGACGAACGGCGCCGACAGGACCGCAAGGATGCCCATGATGCCGGTCGCGTAACCGGCCCAGGTCGCGGTGTAGCCCATGTTGGACTGCAGCCAGAGCGGCAGGATCACGATGCTGGCGAAGAAGCCTCCGAAGCCGACCGCATAGGTCGACGCTGCCCCGACGAAGCCGCGGTGGCGGAAGATCCTGAGATCGACGATCGGGTTCTTCTCGGTCAGCTCCCAGATGACGAAGGCGAGGAAGCCGATCGCGGCGACGATGCCGAGCGTGCGGATTTCGGGCGAGGCGAACCAATCCTGGTTGCGCCCCTCGTCGAGCATGATCTGCAGCGCGCCGACCCAGACGATGAGCAGGCCTAGCCCCACCTTGTCGATGATCGCCTCGCTTTTGGGATCGGCCTGCCCCTTCATGAGCATCATCAGGGTGAAGCCGCCGGCCGCCGCGATCGGCACCTTCATGAAGAAGATCCACTGCCAGCCGTAATTGTCGCAGATGATGCCGCCCAGGATGGGGCCGGCGACCGGCCCGACCAGGGTGGTCATCGCCCAGATCACGGTCGCCAGCGTCGCCTTCTCCTTGGGGAAGATACGCAGCAGCAGCATTTGCGAGAGCGGCATGATCGGGCCGCCGAACAGGCCGAGCAGGACGCGCATGCCGAGCAGCATGTTCATCGAGTGCGACAGGCCGCAAAGCAGTGAAACGGCCGCAAAGCCGAGGTAGCAGGTGATGAAGGTGCGCTGCGCGCCGAACTTCTTCGCGAGCCATCCCGTCAGCGGAACGGTGATCGCCTCCGCCACCGCATAGGAGGTGATCACCCACGTCCCTTGGGTCGACGACACGCCGAGATTCCCGGCGATCGTCGGCACCGACACGTTGGCGATGGTGGTGTCGAGCACCACCAGGAAATTGCCGAGACCGATCAGGATCGCGGCGATGAAAAGCGGGGTTCCGCTCAGCGGCGCGGAGTCCGGCCGTGCGTTGATGGCTGCCGCCATGGCTTTCGCTCCCTTGCTGGCTGGCTTCAGCCGGAGACCCGGACGTCGGCGTTCATCGACAGGCCGACGCGCAACGGGTGCCGGGCAAGCTCGCCTGAATTGAGCCGGATGCGGACGGGCAGGCGCTGAACCACCTTGATCCAGTTGCCGGTCGCATTCTGCGCCGGGACGACCGCGAAAGCCGCGCCGGTGCCGCCGGAGAAACCGACGACCGTCCCGTGGTAGACGATCTGATCACCATAGAGGTCGGAGGTCAGTTCGACCGGCAGGCCCGGGCGCACCTTGGCAAGCTGCACTTCCTTGAAATTGGCGTCGACATAGGCGGCCTGGATCGGCACCACGACCATCAGCATGGCCCCGGGCTGGACCCGTTGGCCGACCTGCACCTGGCGCCGCGAGACGATCCCGTCGACTGGCGCCCGGATGATGGTGCGCGCAAGATCGACGCGCGCCTGCGCCACCGCCGCGCCGGCGGCGAGCACGTCGGGATTGGTGTCGATTGTGGTGTCGGCGATGAGCGCGCGGTTGGCCTCGCGGCTTCCGATCGCCGCCTCGCGAGTAGCGGCGGCCTGCGCGCGCGAGGCTTGGGCCGATCGCAGGCTCGCGACCGCGCTATTATAAGCGTTGCGCATCGCGGTAATCTCCTCGCCGGAAACGGCACCGGTCGCGGCCAGCGCTTCGCGCCGCTGCAGATCGATCCGCGCCTTTTCATAGTCGGAGGCCGCCGCGGCCAGTTGCGCCTGCGTGCGCATCTCGTCCTCGTGACGCGCCGAAACCTGAGCGGCGAGGCTGCCGTCATTGGCGACCACGCCCTTGACCCGGCGGATCGTCGACGCGAGCTCCGCTTCGGCCCGCGCGACCGCGATCTGCGCATCGGTATCGTCCAGGCGGACCAGTACGTCACCGCGGCGAACCTGCTGCGCGTCCTGCACCAGCACGTCGCGCACCGGCCCGCCGACGAGCGGCGTCACCTGCGCGATGTCGGCGCCGACATAGGCATTGTCGGTGACGGCGTGATGCGACGCGACCAGCGTGTCATAGCCGTAATAGCCGCCGCCGATCAGCGCGATGCCGCCGGCAAGGCCCAGGAAGAGCCGCTTGCGCTTGGCGAGACGGGCCGACTCGTCGCGTTCGGCAACGGCGGGATCGGGTTGGAAATCGTGTTCGATGACAGACATGGGATGAACTCCTTTCAGGATTGGAAACCGCCGCCGAGGGCGCGAACGAGAGCGACGTCGAGCGAGAAGGCCCGCGTCTCGAGGCTGGCGACGGCGAGACGGGAGTCGAGCACGCCTTCCTCGGCGGAGAGCACGTCGAGATAGGTCGACAGGCCTTGGCTGTAGCGCAGGCGCGCCAACCGGTTGGCCGCTTCGAAATCGGCGAGCGCGCGACGCGAGGATTCGAGGCGCGCGGCCAGCATCTGCTGGCTCGCGAGCGTGTCCGCGGTCTCGTGCAGCGCCTGCGTGACCTGCCGGTCATACAGCGCGATCGCCTCGTCATATTGACCGCGCGACGCGCGATACTGACCCTGGAGCGCGCCGCCGTGGAAGATCGGGAGCGTGACCGCCGGCCCCGCGCCGCCGAAGCCCGATCCGCCCTTGAAGAGGTTGTCGAGGCCGAGCGCCTGCATGCCGACGAGCGCGCTTAGGCTCACGTTCGGATAGAAATCGGCGCGCGCCACCTTGATGCGCTGCGCGGCGGCGTCGGCGCGGGCTCGGACCGCGGCGATGTCGGGCCGCCGGCCGATCAGATCGATCGCCGCCTTGTCGGGCACGCCCTGCGCTTGCAGCGCGGCGATGTTCGGGCGTTCGATCGCGAGTGCGCGATCCGGGCCGGTCCCGACCAGCGCCGCGATCGCGTTCTTGGCGAGCATGATCGCCTCGTCCGTCGCGGCAAGGTTGGCCTGCGATTGTTCCAGCCGTCCACGCGCCTGACGCAGCGCGGTGTCGTTATCCAGGCCTTCGCTGGCGCGGCCCGCGACGAGCGCGAGCGTGTGCCGGCGAATATCGATCGCGGCTTCGTAACTGTCGCGCTGGGCGTAAAGCGCCGCAAGCTCGGCATAGGCCGACGCAATACCGGTGGTGAGCGCCAGCGCCGCCTCGTCGGCGTCGAATCGCGCGGCCTGCAGGTCCAGCTTGGCGGCGCGCAACGCCGCGCGATTCTTGCCCCACAGATCGAGATCGATCGAAATGCCGAGGCCGACCGATCCGGTATCGTTCCAGCCCCCCGGCACGAACGCGGCCGGTATGCCGTCATTCTTGCTGAGCTTGGCCTCCTGAACGGTACCGACCGCATCGACCGAGGGGTTGAGCGCGGCGCCCGCCCGCTGCGCGAGCCCCCCGGCAATGCGGATGCGGGCGGAGGCGGCGGCCAGATCGGGCGATCCGGCGAGCGCTTCGTCGATCAGCTGGGAAAGCTGGGGATCCTGATACCGGTTCCACCAGCCACGCGCGGGCCATTCTGAAGCGTTGCCGGCAAGCGAAACCTGCGAGGCGGCCGCCAGCGCCGGCGCCGCGCTGACCGGCGACTTGCCGAGCTGCGGCACCGAGGCGCACGCGCTGGTGCAGAGCGCAACCAGGAGGACCGCGCGGCGATGCCGCGCAGGGGAGAAAGAAGCCATTTTTCGACATCCCGTACAATGCAAACTGTACAGTCTGGTTTAGTTACGATTCGGAGGCTTGTCAACGGATAACTAAACTGACATGTACGGTTTTGTTATCGACAGGAGTAAGGGTCGGAAATGCGTGTAAGAAGTGAGGAAAAGCGCCGCGAGATCGTGACCGCGGCGGCCGAGCTGTTCGTGAAGCTCGGCTATGAACATACGTCCATGGCGGCCATCTCGGAACGGGTCGGCGGATCCAAAGCCACCCTTTATGGCTATTTCGTATCCAAGGAGGATCTACTGCGCGCGGTCCTCGAATATGACGTAGCGAACGAGGCCATGCTCGTGTTCGGCGAATTCCCAGCCGAGGGCGATCTCCGCGAGGGACTGACCCGGCTCGGTATCCAGTATCTCACCGGGCGCCTGGCGGCCCTGCCGATCGCGAACTTGCGGACGCTTGCCAGCCTTCCTGGTCAGTCACCCCTAGGCAAGGAATTCTACGACACCGTGCTGGGCCCGGCATGGGAAGTACTCGCCGATCATTTCGCCGCCCTGATGGAGAGTGGGCATTTGCGAAAGGCTGATCCCTGGGTCGCAGCGATGCATTGGAAGGGCCTCCAAGAGGGAGAATTTCTGGAGAAGCGCCTGATCGGCGCGATTTCCCACCCCGACCCGAAGGATGTGAAACGCGTCGCCACCCTCGCGGCCGATGCGTTTCTGCGGATTTACGCCTCGGGCCAAGCCGAGTCCGAGCCGACTAGCTAGTATCCGCCGAAATCCGGCCCGATTTGGCTGGCGCATGGCAGACGGCGCTGTGGGCGGTGTCCAGGGGCCTTGCGTGGCCCAGGCCAAACCGCATGTCTCCCGGCATCGTTGAGATGACGGAACCGCGCCGGTCCAAAGCTTGAAATACCAAGCCACGTCCCTGCACGCCTTCTGGCGTGCGGGTCGTGGTTCTGTCCGCATCGCAGGGCCGGCCCGCTGCCGCACCCGCGGCAGGCAAGATTCGTGGTTAACCTATTTTAATCGAGGCTGTTTTTTGTACGCCCGATTTGGTACGGAGGTTTGGCGAGCGTGGTAGGGGGTGCGGCACTTGGTCCGCTTGGCCCTTGTCTTCAATCGTTCCGCTGGTCCTTCTGGGGGGAATGGCCGGTGGGCGTGATACGCCCCTGAGAGAACGCTCCGCCATGAAACGCCTCCTCCCGGCCGTCGCCGTTTTTGCCCTTGCCTCCGCCGCGCAGGCCGGCTCCGTCTCGTATAGCGCCAGCGGCTATGCCAACGCCTCCTCCAACGCCACCGGGCTGCCGTTGCAGCAGGATATCCTCCTCTCGGATTTCGATCCCACGATCGGCTGGCTGCGCGGTGTGACCGTGTCCTACACCTTCTGGGTCTCCAGCGGCGGCACCAGTGGCGGCACCCGCCTCAACCCGACCGCGTTTTCGCTGCTCGACAAGAGCGGCGCGGATCTCCTCGGCGGCGTCACGAGCGGTACCGCTTTGTGCGGCTCCCCCCTCAATCCGGACTCCTTTTCGTGCAGCACCGCGCACACCACAGGCGTGGTCGATCTTCCGACGGATGTGCTCTCGCTCCACAGCTTCCTCGGCACCGGCATGTACAAGTTCACCTATGTCGGTGAGCCGAATGTGATCGCGTGGGGCGGCGCATCCTACGGCGTGCGTTATACCGTCGGCGTCACCTACAATTATCTGACCGTGGCCGAGATGCCCGAACCGGCAACCTGGGGCATGATGATCCTGGGCTTCGGCGCGGTCGGTGCCGTCCTCCGCCGCCGCAAACCCGCATTCGGGCTCGCCTGAACCCAGACCGCAACGACACCGGAGAACCGGATCGCGTCGCATTGCGCGCGATGACGATCCAACGCATCCCCCGTCAATGCGAGCCGCACAGCGGCTCGGCAATCCAGTCCCGTCCTAGCGCTTGTTCCCTAAATGTTCCACGTGAAACACGGGCACTCCCGCACCAATCATCAAGTTCGGAATCGGTGTTTTTTCATTTTTCCCGGCGGGACCGGCCAGGAAAAGTGAGCGGAGGCATGCATGCCTCCGCCCAACGGCTTACTCCGCCGCGACCACTTCCGCCTCTTCATCCTCCAGCGGATGCGACAGGCGCGTCAGCATTTCCTTCGGCACGATCTGCCAGAAATGGTCGCGCCACCGATCCCAATCGTCGAGGATCGAATTGGACCAGCGGCTGTCCGTCTTGGTCGCGTGCAGCGCGATCAGCGACTTGAGCTTGGCCTCCCAATAGACCGAACCCAGCCGCCGCCAGACGATGCTCTCGTCATTGGCGCGGGTCGCGAAGCGGCCGTCCTCGTCGAGCACGAACGCCATGCCGCCGGTCATGCCCGCGCCGAAATTCTCGCCGGTCTTGCCCAGGATCACGGCGGTGCCGCCGGTCATATATTCGCAGCCGTTCGCGCCGCAGCCTTCGACCACCACGTTCGCGCCTGAATTGCGCACCGCGAACCGCTCGCCCGCCTGCCCCGCCGCCAACAACGTGCCCGATGTCGCGCCGTACAACACGGTGTTGCCGATGATCGTGTTGTTCTTCGAATCGAGCTGGCTCGACACCATCGGCCGCACCACGATCGTCCCGCCGGAGAGGCCCTTGCCGACATAATCGTTGGCCTCGCCGAACACCTCCAGCGTCACGCCCTGCACCGCGAACGCGCCCAAGGACTGGCCCGCCGATCCGCGCAGGCGGATATGGACATGGCCCTCGTTGAGCGCCTTCATCCCGAACTTGCTCGTGATCTCGGCCGAAAGCCGCGTGCCGACCGCGCGATGCGTGTTCCGCACCGTATAGGTCAGCTGCATCTTCTCGCGCCGCGCGAACACGGGCGCGGCATCCTTGATCATCTGCGCATCGAGGCTGTCGGGCACCTCGTTGCGGAACGTGTTCAGCCCGAAGCGGCGATGATGATCGGGCGCATCGACCTTGGCCAGCACCGGGTTGAGATCGAGATCGTCGAGATGCTCGGCGCCACGGCTCACCTGGCGCAGCAATTCGGTCCGCCCGATCACCTCGTCGAGGCTCTTGTAACCGAGCCGCGCCAATATCTCGCGCACCTCCTCGGTGAT
>NZ_DATHFV010000069.1:0-21582 GCF_035317925.1 Sphingomonas sp. | reverse complement strand
GAAAGCTTGACCGAAACATGGGGCAGGGCGGCCAGCAATTTCATGCCCGTGCGCCATTCGCCCACGTCGTCCACGCCCATCCCCGCATGGTTCACGATCACCGGGATTTCGGGGTGGCGCGCGAACAGGCGGGCGAGGGTGGGGAACTGGGCAGGATAGGCCTGGCAGTCGAACGACAGCCCATATCGGCCGAGCAGACCGAAACCCTTTTGCCAGGCCTCGTCGCCGGTCACATCGCGCGGCGTGTAGGTGCGCCGGGCTTCTTTATGCCAGTTGACGATATGGCGGATGCCGCGCACCGCCTTGTGGCGCGCATGCGCGGCGAGCAGCGTATCCACATCCGGCTCATCAAGCCTGGCGAAAGCGACGATGCCGCTCGGCAAACCTTCTGCCGCCGCCATCGCGTCCAGCCACACCGTCTCGCCAAGTGCGTCCGATGCGCCGGCATCGACATGGACCATGCCTGCGACATTCCACCTGGCGCTCTCCGCCCGATAATCGTCGAGCAGATAATCGCGCGCGATCGCCTCGGTCGAGCCATTGGGGCCCTCGTCGCTGAACGGCGGGCTCAGCCAGGCATAATGGAAGCGCGCCAGATCCCACAGGTGGACGTGCGCATCGACGAACGGCAGATCGTGCATCATCCTCCCTTATATTTTTAAAGCCCCGGCTGTTACCGGTGGCGGGCACGCTAAAACGTCGTCCGCCCCCCCGACGTGTCGAAGGTGGACGCGGTGGTGAAGCTGCACTCTTCCGACGCCATGAAGCAGACCATCGCGGCGGTTTCGTGGATCTCGCCGAGGCGGCCCATCGGGATCTTGGAGAGCATATAATCGACCTGGCTTTGCGGCAGCTGGTCGAGGATCGGGCTTTCGAACGTCGCCGGCGTGATCGCGTTGGCGATGATGCCCTTGGTCGCCAATTCCTTGCCGAGGCTCTTGGTGAAGCCGATCACGCCCGCCTTCGAGGCTGAGTAGGCCGAGGCGTTGGGATTGCCTTCCTTGCCCGCGACCGACGCGACGTTGACGATCCGGCCATAGCCGCGCGCGATCATGTACGGCACGACCGCGCGGCAGCAGTAGAAGGTGCCGTTGAGATTGACGTCGATCACGCGCAACCAGCTGTCGATCGGATATTGATCGACCGAGGCGGTCGCGCCGGTGATGCCGGCCGAATTGATCAGCACGTCGATCTGGCCACCGAGCGTGTTCCTGGCTTCGGCGGTCGCGGTGGCGACGGCGGCCTGATCCGACACGTCGACCGCGCGGACATAGGCCTCGCCGACTTCTTCCTTGGCGGCGTGGAGCGCGGCCGCATCCACGTCCCACAGCAACACCTTGCCGCCCTCCGCGACGATGCGTGCCGCCACCGCCTTGCCGAGGCCCGAGGCCCCGCCGGTGACGATCGCGGTCCGTCCTGCGTAGCGATTGGTCCAGGTCATGCGGCGGGCGTCCACGCGACGAATTGCTGCCGCTGCTGCCCGAGCTTTTCGATGCCGAGTTCGACCACGTCGCCGGCCTTGAGATACCAGGCCTCGGGTTTCTGACCCATGCCGACGCCGGGCGGGGTGCCGGTGGTGATGATGTCGCCCGGCTCCAGCGTCATGATCTGCGAGCAGTAAGCGACGATCTCGGCGACGGTGAAGATCATCGTCTTGGTGCTTCCGTCCTGCACCTTCTTGCCGTTGACGTTCAGCCACATGCTCAGGTTCTGCACGTCGCCGACCTCGTCGGCGGTCACCAGCCAGGGGCCCGCCGGACCGAACGTCGGAAAGCCCTTGCCCTTGTCCCACGTCATGCCCCGTTCGAGCTGCCAGTGACGTTCGGACACGTCGTTGATCACGCAGTAGCCGGCGACATGGTTCAGCGCGTCGGCCTGCTCGACATAGGACGCGCGGGCACCGATCACGACGCCGAGCTCGACCTCCCAGTCGGTCTTCTTTGAATCGCGCGGAATCGTCACCGGGTCGTTCGCACCACCCAGGCAATTGACCCATTTATTGAACACGACCGGCTCGGCCGGGATCGGCAAATTGGATTCCGCGGCATGGTCGGCGAAGTTGAGGCCGATCGCGACGAACTTGCCGACGCCGGCCACCGGCACGCCGTAACGCGGGCTGCCCTCGACCAGGGGCAAAGACGCCGGATCGATCGCCGCGAGCGCCTTCAGCCCGGCCGCTCCGAGAGTGGCGCCACCAATGTCGCTCACATGCCCCGAAAGGTCGCGAATGCGGCCGTCCGCATCCAGTAAACCGGGCTTTTCCTGTCCTTGGGGGCCGTAGCGCAGCAGCTTCATTGCATGTCCTTAGTGCGTGTAGGGGCGGTGGAGCGCGATATCGCGGTTCAACTCCACCCCGAAACCGGGTTTGTCGAGCGCCGACGCGCGCATCCGGCCGTTCACCGGCACCGGCTCGCCCAGCAATTGCGGATGGAACATCGGCACCACCTCCGATGCCTGCGGATGCATCATCAGGAACTCCGCGAACGGTGAGTTCTGGCGTGTGATGACGAAGTGGTAGGAATAAACCGACGATCCATGCGGCACGACCAGTTTGCCGTGCGCATCGGCGAGCGCGGAAATCTTGATCAGCTCGGTCACGCCGCCGCACCAGCCGACGTCGGGCTGGATGATGTCGCAGCAATCCATCTCGAGCAGCATGCGGAAGCCCCAGCGCGTCGCCTCATGCTCGCCGGTGGTGACGAGTATCCCCTTGGGCACGTTGCGCTTGAGTTCGGCATAGCCCCAATAATCGTCGGGGCTGATCGCCTCCTCGATCCACTTGAGGCCATGTTCGTGGGCGAGGGTGGCGAGCCGGGTCGCGTAATTGACGTCGAGCGCCATCCAGCAATCGAGCATCAGCCAGAAATCGTCGCCGACGCGCGAGCGCATATCGGCGAGCGCCGCGATATTCTTCTTGAGCCCTTCCTCGCCCTCGGCCGGCCCATGATGGAGCGGCAGCTTGCCGCCGATGAAGCCCATCTTCTGGGCGAGATCGGGTCGCGCGCCGGTCGCGTAGAATTGCAGTTCGTCGCGCACCGCGCCGCCGAGCATATGATAGACCGGCTCCTGCCGCAGCCGGCCCAACAAATCCCACAAAGCCAGATCGACGCCCGAAATCGCATTCACGACCAGGCCTTTGCGCCCGTAATATTGCGAGGCGAAGTACATCTGGTCCCAGATCGTCTCGACATCGGCCGGGTCGCGGCCCTCAAGAAAACGCGCGAAATGCTTTTCGACCAGATAGCAGGCGGGCTCGCCGCCGGTGGTGACCGCGAAACCGATCGTGCCGTCCTCGGCCTCAATCTCGACCACCAATGTGCCGAGCACGTTGATCCCGAAGCTGCGGCGCGACTGGCGATATTCGGGATATTTCGCCATCGGCGTCGCGATATGGTCGTCGATCCAGTGACCGTCCGACCGATCGTGATAGTCGGCGCCGCCGCCGCGCACGACGCTCGCTCGTACCTGTTTGATGCGGGGGAAGGGCATGCGTGATCCGACGAGGGGGGATTACCGGGACGCTAGCAAGCGCGTACCACTATTTGGTACAGGCGCGCACGGAAAGGCATAATGGAAAATCATTTTCCTCTCCTGCTCCACTTGCTGGCCGGCAAGTTCCATATTATGGGATTGAGTATTACGAAATGAGAAACGGCTCGTCAAACCTTGATTTCGCGCAGAGCGAGCCGCCAGCCGCAAAAGCGCAGGGCGGCAGCCAGACGCTATTGCGCGGGCTCGACGTGATCGAAGCCGTGACCGACGGGCCGGTGCCGCTGGCCGAACTGGCGACACGGCTGGGGCTGACGCGGTCGACCACGCATCGCCTCGCCACCGCCCTGATCGAGCGGCGCTACATCAGCTTCGTGCCGCGCATGGGCTATCAGCTCGGGCCGAAACTGCTCGAACTCGGCTTTCTCGCGCAGCAGCAGACCGACGTCGTCCAGGTCGCGCGCCCGCATCTCGAAGGGCTGGCGACGTCGACCGAGGATACGGTCCATCTCGGCGTGCTCGACAATGAACGCGCGCTCTATCTCGACAAGGTGCCGGGCCGCCGCCGGGTGGAGATCAGCAGCCGGGTCGGGGATCGCCACCCGCTCACCTCGACCGGCCTTGGTAAGGCGCTATTGCTCGACGATACGCCCGATCATTGGCGCAAATTGTTCGATGAGGATCAGGCGAGCGGCTCGCCCAGGGCGGACTACGCACTCTGGCTGCAGCGGATGAACGGCTATGTCGACGTCGGCCGTGCGTTCGACCTTGAGGAGAATGAGGATCTGATCCGCTGCGTCGCGGCCCCGATCCGCGATGCGGCGGGCAATATCGTCGCCGCGCTCAGCGTGTCGAGCGCCGCCCAATATATGGGCGACGACCGCATGCAGGCTTTGTCCAAGGACGTGCGCGACACCGCGGACGCAATCAGTGCCGATATCGGCTGGTCGGCCGAGACCGCCCAGAAAACGAAGCGCGGGCGGGGGCGGCGCTGATCGTGGGATTGCTCGACGGCAAGGTCCTGCTCGTGACCGGCGCTACCGCCGGCATTGGCCGCGCGGTCGCGATCGGCGCGGCCAAAGCGGGCGCCGATGTCGCGATCAACTATCTCGATGGTGAGGGTGCCGCCGCCAGCGTTGTCGCGGCGATTGAAGCCGAGGGGCGGCGGGGCGTGGCAATCCAGGGCGATGTCGCCGATCGCGCGACTGCCACCAGCTTCGTCGATGGCGCGGTCGCGGCGTTGGGGCGGGTCGACGTGCTGGTGAGCAATGCCGGCATCTGCCCGTTCCACGCCTTCCTCGACATGCCTGCCGAGACGTTCGAGCGGACGATGCGGGTCAACCTCCACGGCGCTTATTATATGGTCCAGGCGGCCGCCAACCGGATGGTGGAGCAGGGGCAGGGCGGCGCGATCGTCGCGGTCTCGTCCATCTCCGCGCTCGTCGGCGGCGAATTCCAGACGCATTACACGCCGACCAAGGCGGGCGTGCATTCGCTGATGCAGTCCGCCGCGATCGCGCTCGGCCGGTACAATATCCGCTGCAACTCGGTGCTGCCGGGCACGATCCTGACCGACATCAACAAGCAAGACCTCTCCGATCCAGAAAAGCGGGCATATATGGAAAAACGCGTGCCGTTAGGGCGGCTGGGACAGCCGGAAGACCTGGTTGGCCCGATCACCTTCCTCGCGTCCGATATGGCGCGTTACGTCACCGGTGCGGCCCTGCTGGTCGACGGCGGCGCCTACGTGAACCTGCAATGACGAAGGCCGCTTCCGCGCTGGATTATCGCGAGCTGGCACGCCGCCGGCTGCCGCATTTCCTGTTCGAATATATCGATGGCGGCTCCTACGCCGAGGTCACGCTCCGGCGGAACGTGGCGGACCTGGAAGCGATCGCGCTGCGCCAGCGCGTGCTGTGCGACGTTTCGACGATCGATCTTTCGACCAGCCTGTTCGGCGAGGAAATGCGCCTGCCGATCGGGCTGGGGCCGATCGGGCTTGCCGGCATGAACGCCCGGCGTGGCGAGGCCCAGGCCGCGCGTGCGGCGGCCAAAGCGGGCATTCCTTTCTGCCTGTCGACGGTTTCGCTCTGCGCGCTCGATGAGGTCGCGAAGGCCAGTACCCGGCCCTTCTGGTTCCAGCTCTACATGATCCGCGATCGCGGCTTCATGGTCGATCTTATCGCGCAGGCGAAGGCGGCGGGCTGCACGGCGCTGCTGTTCACGGTCGATTTGCCGCTGCCGGGCACGCGCTATCGCGACATGCGTTCGGGTCTGTCGGGCGCGCCGGGGTGGCGCGGCGATGTGCGGCGGACATTGCAGGCGCTCGCGCGGCCCGGCTGGGCCTATGATGTGGGCGTGCGGGGCCGGCCGCATCAGCTTGGCAATCTCGCGCCGGTTCTGGGCAAAGCTTCAGGCCTCGGTGATTACCTTGGCTGGCTGCGCGACAATTTCGATGCGAGCTGCACCTGGGCCGATCTCGATTTCATCCGCAAGATCTGGGACGGACCGATCATCATCAAGGGCGTACTCGATGTGGATGATGCGCGCTCCGCGGTCGGCGCGGGCGCGGACGGCATCGTCGTCTCCAATCATGGCGGGCGCCAGCTCGACGGGGTCCTGTCGAGCGCGCGCGCCTTGCCGGCGATCGCGGATGCGGTTGGCGACAAGCTGACCGTACTCGCGGATGGCGGCGTGCGTTCGGGGCTCGACGTCGTGCGGCTGATGGCGCTGGGCGCGAAGGGCGTATTGCTCGGCCGTGCCTGGGTCTACGCGCTGGCGGCGAGCGGCGAGGCGGGCGTCGCGCATGTGCTGGAATTGTTCGAGGCCGAGATGAAGGTGGCGCTCACACTGACCGGCTGCACTGCGGTCCGCGACATCAACCAGGATATGCTGGTGCATGACTGAAGCCGCGCATCAGGTCGATCCGCGCGACGACGTCGCCGCCGCGCTGCGCGACATTGCCGTCGGCGAGCAGGTGTTGGGTGTCACCGCCACGCAGGATATTCCGCGCGGCCACAAGATTGCGCTGCATGATCTGGTCGAGGGCCAGCCGGTGCTCAAGTTCGGCTTCTCGATCGGTCACGCCACGCGCGCGATTGCGGCCGGCGAGCATGTCCATACGCACAATGTCGCCACCTCTCTCGAAGGCAGCGGCGCCTATCTCTATCGGCCGGCGTTCGATCCGGCGGCGCAAGGCGCCGGGCCGACCTTCCAGGGCTATGTCCGCGCCGACGGCCGGGTCGGTACGCGCAACGAAATCTGGATATTGCCGACGGTCGGCTGCGTCGGGCGCACCGCGACCCGCATCGCCGATATCGCGGGCAGGAAGGCTGAGGGCCGGATCGACGGCGTCCATGCTTTCACCCACCCGTTCGGCTGCTCGCAGCTCGGCGCGGATCTCGGCGGCACGCGCGATATCCTTGCCGCGCTGGCGAGCCATCCCAATGCCGGCGGCGTGCTGATCGTCGGCCTTGGCTGCGAGTCCAACCAGCTCGATCGTCTGCTCGAAGGCGTCGATCCTGCGGCGCGCGGCCATATCCGCACGCTCACCGCCCAATTGGCCGGGGACGAGGTCGAGGAAGGCGTGGCTTTGGTCGAGGAGTTGATTGTCGAAGCTGCGAAGACGACCCGGACCGAGGTGCCTCTGTCGAAACTGGTGCTCGGCGTGAAGTGCGGCGGGTCGGACGGCTTCTCCGGATTGACCGCCAACCCGCTGGTGGGGCGGATGAGTGACGTTGTGACCGGGGCGGGGGGTGTTTCTGTTCTTACAGAAATCCCGGAAATCTTCGGCGCAGAGCAATTATTGATGATGCGCGCCGTCGACGAGCGCGTGTTCGGCGAGGTCGTCGACCTCGTGAACGACTTCAAGCGCTATTTCACCGATCATGGCGAGCCGGTCTCCGAAAACCCCTCGCCCGGCAATATCGCGGGCGGCATCACCACGCTGGAGGAGAAGTCCTTGGGCGCGGTGCAAAAGGCCGGGCGCGCGATCGTCACCGACGTGCGCCATTATGGCGAGCGCGTGCGCCAGCCGGGCCTGACCCTGCTCGAAGCGCCGGGCAATGACGCGGTTTCATCGACCGCGCTGGCGGCGGCGGGCGCGACCGCGATCCTGTTCACCACCGGCCGCGGTACGCCGCTCGGCTTCCCCGTCCCGACGATCAAGATCGCGTCGAACAGCGACCTCGCCGCGCGCAAGCCGGGCTGGATCGATTTCGACGCGGGCCAGGTGCTGGAAGAGGGCATGGACAAGACGGCCGATGCGCTGCTCGACACGGTGGTCGCGATCGCCTCCGGCCAGGAAACCGCCGCCGAACGCAACGGCGAGCGCGAGATAGCGATCTGGAAGCGCGGCGTCACGCTTTGACGGTCGGCGCAGGGGCTAGGGCGCGCTATCCGCAGCCGGGGCCGCCCGTCCGCTTCACGGTCCTGTCGGGCGCGCCTGTGGCAAACGCGCGGAAGCGGGCCGAGGCGTAGGAATCGTCGCATTCCACGCTCGTGAAAAAGTTGTCGACGACAATGGACGTGTAGCCGGACACCTGCGTTAACTTGCCGTATTCCAGAGCGCGCATCGTTCGTCGCGAGATGGCAACTGTCGCGAATTTCGACGAATTCTCGATTTCGATAGTGTCGGGCCTGCGAAAGCCGCGCCAGTGCGGAAGGCGTGCCACGGTGGCGTCGTCGGGGAACAGGTAGAGAACCATATCCTGTTGCCGATACGGTTTTTGGCAATCGTCGGTGCAACCGTAGGTAAACCTGCCGCTCAGGACGAACTGCCCTAAAAATCTCGCCTGGCCGTTTGCCGAACTGCGGAGTCTCACCGGACTGTCAGCCGGAACGATCAGCTCGATGTCCGGAGCCGTTGATCGAATGTCCGCCTTAGGCGCGGCGGCGAGCAAGCTGGCGGAGAGGGCTAAGCCAACACAACCGATGCCAAATGCATGCTTGAAGCGATTCATGTTCATCGCCGTAGTCTGCCCGAGATGGCGATCACCTAATAGCGCGCGGGCGAAACCATCGCATCCGATCTGGCGCCCAAAAAATTGGGGAGACGCGGCCGGGATGCGCGTCTCCCCAGGGGAGGATCAGGGCGTAGGCGCGATCAGAACTTCACGACCGCGCCGAGGAAATATTCGGTGCCGATCGAGTCCCAGGTCGCCGGATAGGTATTGGCGCGGACCTGGGCGCTGCCGATCACCGGCGGCTTGTTGGCGAACACGTTGTTCGCGCCGCCGAAGATCTGGATGTTCTTGAGTACGTCGGCGGTGAAGGACAGGTCGATATAATTGCGGTCGCCCTCCACCGGATGCGACAGATCGGCCAGCTTGGGTGCGGTGGCGCTGCCCTGGCGGTGCGGGATGATGTAGCGATCGTCCGTCACCGTGCCGACATAACGATGCCGCACGCTCAGGCTGAAATCGCCGAGATCCCACGTGACGCGGGTCGTCCCGCGCCAGCGCGGCAGCGGCTCGCCGCAGGTCTGGCCGAACGCGCCCGCGCACTTGTTCTGGATGTTCGGGAAGGCCGCGACCGGGGTCGATGTGAACGACTTGAGGTAGGTCCAGTCGGACCCGAACGAGAGCGAACTCGTGCTCTTGCCGAACACGCCGAATTCGAGCGGCTGCATGTAGCGCACCGCGAAATCGATGCCCGACGTCTTCAATTGGCCGGTGTTGGCGGTCAGGATCTGCGCCGCATATTGATCGGTGATCGCGCCGGTCGTGGGATCGCGCCTGATCGCCTGGCAGAACTGGCTGCTGGCGTCATGCAGCACGTTGTAACAGAGGTTCAACGTGTTGTTCAGGCCGCCGCCGAGCAGCGAGATCGCGCCGTCCAGCTTGATGCTGAAATAATCGACGCTGACGCGCAGGCGCGGAATGAAGGTCGGCGTGAACACCGCACCGAACGTGACCGTGTCCGATTTCTCCGCGCCGACGTTGGGATTGCCGCCCTGATCGACCGGGAAGAAGGTGTTGGGCTGCACCGCCGCGGTGAACACCGCCGCGGCCGGGACGCCGGTTGCAACGCAGGTCGCGCGGACGGTGTCGCTCTGCTGCGCGACCGGCTGGCGGGCCGAGCAGGGATCGGTCGCGAGCGGGTTGGTGCGGCTGAGACCGCCGTACAGCTCGTTGACGTTCGGTGCGCGAATCGCGCGCTGATACTGGCCACGGAAGGTGATGCTGCTCACCGGCTGCCATTCGCCGCCGGCGAGATAGGTCCACACGCCGCCAACGCCGCCGAGGCTGTATTTGGAGTAGCGGAAGGCGCCGTTGGCGGTCAGCGACTTGAAGAAGGGGATGTCCGCCAGGATCGGCACGCGAAGCTCGCCATAGACTTCCTTCGCGCTGATGCTGCCCCCGGTCGGCAGGCCGGCATTGAAGCCGACCACGTCGCCCGACGCCAGATATTGGTCGGGACGGAACAGTGCCTTGTCCTTGCGCCACTCGACGCCGAGATCGAAGGCGATGTCGCCCGCGGGCAGCTTGAAGAACTTGCCTGTCACCGTCGCCGCCGCGACCTGCTGGGTCGCGGTGGTGGTGTTGGTCGCGGTGACCGAGATCGCCTTGATGCAGGCGGTGGTGATGTTCGCGCCGAATACGTTGCACAGCGGCGCCGCGCCGCCGCTGCCGCGCAGCAAGGCCGTCTGCAGCGCGCTGCGCGACAGGGCATTGTTCAGCTCTTCGGTGAAGTCGGTC
This sequence comes from Sphingomonas sp., assembly GCF_035317925.1. Taxonomy (GTDB): domain Bacteria; phylum Pseudomonadota; class Alphaproteobacteria; order Sphingomonadales; family Sphingomonadaceae; genus Sphingomonas_I. The sequence continues at coordinate 11,395 of NZ_DATHFV010000069.1, read as the reverse complement.
TTCGCGTAGCTGTAATAGGCATCGTAGGAGAGCTCGCGGAGCGCGCCCGGGACGAGGTCGCCGATGTCGCCCTTGAAGCCGAACGCGCCGCGGAACACGTTGCGGCGCTGGACCGCGGTGCGCGGGCCGACCTCCTGATAGCGCCGACCGAGCGTGACCACCGCCAGCCCATCATTGGCTGTCGTCGTGCGCGTGACCGGGCCGGACGCGACGCTGATCGTGCCCGTCTCCGAACTGTCGAGCACCTGCAGCACATTCTGCATCTGTGTCGTCAGATAGGGATTGTTGACGTTGAGCAACGTCGCCACGCCGACGTTCGACGGGGCGAGCTGGGCGACCACCGAATTCTGCGAATAATGGAGCTCGGTATAGCCGGTCACGCCGGGGATGAAGTCGTAATGCCCGAGCGCGTTGATCATGTAGCGCTTCTGCGGGATGACCAGATAGTTATCGGGCGCGAGGTTGTAGCGATCGGCCGGATCGTTCGCGACGCGCGGCGTCGTGCCCGTATCGTTGAAGGTCAATCCGAAGCCGCCCAGGCCGGCGAGGCCAGCGGCGGTGTAAGCGGCCTGCAGCGCCGGATTGGCGGCCGCGAAGGTCGGAATGCCCGAAATGCGGCTGTTGGGAATGTCGCCCGAGCCGCCGAAGATATAGCCGGGCGCGCCGCCGGCGCCGCGGCAGGTCTGGCCGCCGGGCACGGCGAAGGGCGTGCCGACGCGCGTCGTCTTGTCTTCCGAACCGGGCACGATGCAGCCGTCGGACAGAGCGACCGAGGTAAAGCCGCCGCGATCGCGCCGCGTGATCGGATCGCGCTTCAGGAAGTTGGCGGAGATGACGACATTGCCGCGATGATCGGCGAAATTGCCGCCGACGGTGAGCGTATAATCCTGGGTATGCGCGCTGGTGGTCGAATTCGCATTGCCCTGGGCGCGCATTTCGACGCCCTCGAAATCGTCGCGCAGGATGAAATTGACCACGCCGGTGATCGCGTCCGAGCCATAAACGGCGGACGAACCGCCGGTCACGACCTCGACCCGCTTCACCAAGGCGCTGGGGATGGTGTTGATGTCGACCGTCTCGTCCGGACCGGCGATCGCGTAGCGCCGGCCATTGACCAGCACGAGGTTACGCGTCGCGCCGAAGCCGCGCAGATTGAGGTCGGACTGGCCCGCGCCCTGGCCCGAGACGGTCGAGCCGCCGGTGGCTGAAGCCACGAACTGCGGCGACTGGTTGAGTGTGCGCTCGAGATTGGGCGAGCCCGCGAGCTTGATATCCTCGGCACCGACGACCGCGACCGGGGTGGGGGCGCTGAAGCCTTCGGCGGCCAGGCGCGATCCGGTGACGACGATATCCTGATCCGAAGCGGCGTCGGCTGCGGCCGGCGTGGTGGGGGCGGCAGTCTGGGCCGCTGCCGCCGAAACGCCCGAAAGCGCGATCAGCGCCGCGCCGCCGAGCAGGCGCATCCGGCGCGCCACGGCTGTCCGATGTGTCATTCTGGCTTCTCCCCTTTGACGCTGGGAGGGCCGCTCCTTTGTGAAGTCGGCTTATTCCCATATTATGGGACAGAGTATTATAAAATGAGAGCGCTATCGTCAACCCGATTTGTTCACAGGGCGTTCACGCGCGGGGCGCCGGTCCGCGCCGGGCTGGTTGCGCTCCCCAAAACGCCCGGCTAGGCGGGGGAGGGAGGCGCTTTTGACTGAAGCTTTTTCGCCCGTGATCGTCGGCATCGGCGGCACATCGCGGCCCAATTCGACCAGCGAATTGGCGGTGCGCTGCGCCTTGCGCGCGGCCGAAGCGCTTGGCGCGCGCACGCACCTGATCGACGGCGCGCTGATTTCGGGGCTGCCGCTGTACGTGCCGGGCCGCACCGAGCGGACCAGGGACGAATGCGCGTTCATCGAAGCGGTGCGCCGCTGCGACGGCGTGATCGTCGCGTCGGCCGGCTATCACGGCAGCATCACCGGCCCGATCAAGAATGCGCTCGACCTGCTCGAGGATCTGGCGCGCGACGAGCGGCCCTATCTCGACGGCTGCGCCTTCGGTGCGATCGTCAGCGCATTCGGCTGGCTCGCCTGCGGCACGACCCTCGTGACGTTGCGTTCGATCGCGCATGCGTTGCGCGCCTGGCCCACGCCTTATGGTGTGGCGTTCGTCGCGCAGGGCAAGGTGTTCGAGGACGACGGCAGCGCGATCGACGAGAAGGTCGGCGATCAGATCGGGCTGGTCGCCAAACAGGTGGTCGATTTCGCGCGCTGGCGTCGGGCCGGTTCCAGGGCCTGAGCCCGCCGCTCAGGCGACCAGCAAGGCCTCGCTGGCTAGCCGCTGCAGCGCTTCGTCGAACGACATGTCCGATGCCGGCAGGCCCGCCCAATGCCGCTGCAGCGTTGCCCGATCCCGCGTGCCGTCGAGCAGGCCGATCAGTCCGATAAGCGTGTCGCTCGGGATGTCCGTCCATTGGTGGCTCAGCGTGCACAGCCGGGTCTGGCGCTCGCGCGCCTGCAAGCGGGCCAGCGGGCTCGCGACCGGCCGATCCGAGGGCGCAAGCGTGAAACGCGGCGGCACCGTCGACAGTTCGATGATCCCCTCCAGCGCATAATGGCACAGCCCCGCGAGCAGATCCGGTTCGGCGGCGAGTTCGGCTGCCGGAACCGAGTAGGGTTTTTGCGCAATCAGGCGGCGCAGCATCCCGGCCCGGCCGCGATCCGTCACCCGCAGCGTGCGCTGTCCAAGCCGGAACATGTCGTCGCCGTCATGGGTCGCCCGGGTTGAAACCCACATGCCGCGTGCCGCGTCCGGATCCACGGTGCGTGAGAATTGCGCCTCGGCGCGCACGAACAGGCTGCTGCGGAAATAGCGCCCGTTCGCATAATCCATTGCCTGAAGCCGATCGAGCAGGGCGGCTTCGCTGATGTCGGCGCGGGCGGGATCGACGAAGCCCTTGTCCTGCCCGCCGCCACGTGCATCCCCGAGGTAGCGCAGCCCGTGCGCCTCGGCGTCGGCGACAACCGCCAGCAGCGGCTGCGGCGCATAAAATTCGTTGAAGATATCGTGGAAGAACAGGCCTTCCGACTGGGCGAGCGCGGCCTGTGCCTCCAGCCGCATCGCCGCCGTGATCGGCTGATCCTGTTCCCTGGGCTCGGCAAAGCCGCGCAGCAGGGCCCGCGCGGCGGAAAGGCGTTCCTGCGGTTCGGCCAGGTGCCGCACGTGGTGCATCATCATATCGCGCAGCGCGAGCCGGCTGTGGCCGCCCGGCATGGCGTTATAGCTGACGAATGCGACCCCTTCTGGTGACAGCAGCGCATCGATCATCGGCATCACCGCCGCACGTACCCGATCAGGCACCCAGGCATAGATGCCATGCGACACGATATAGTCGAACGGTCCGTCGAGCTGCACGGCGGCGTCGAGGATATCGAGCAATTGGTGGCGGACATTGGCGATGCCGGCGGCGTCCGACCATCCCCGACCGCGCGCGATCGGCTGGCTCGCGATATCGAAGTTGACGAATTGCGCGGCGGGAAAGGCCGCTGCGAGTGCGATCACGTCGAGGCCGTCGCCGCCGCCGACCAGCAGCATGCGCGCGCGTTCGATCGGCGGCGCGTCCAAACCATGCAGCCGGGCGATCACCGCCAGCGCGTCGGGCCGGCTGTTGTGGAAGATCATCGAAGGATAGGCGACGGTGTCATAGGATGTCGGCGCCGTCGGCATTTGGCCATCCTAGCCGCGTCGGCGCGGCCAGACCAGCGCGCCCCCCTCAGCGGTTAAGCAGGTAATCCACAACCCGGTCGGCCGCCTGGTCGGGGGTCAGTGCGGTGGTATCGATCCTGAGTTCGGCATTTTCGGGCGCTTCGTAGGGGCTGTCGATGCCGGTGAAGTTCTTGAGCTTTCCAGCGCGCGCCTTGGCGTAGAGCCCCTTCACGTCGCGACGTTCGGCCTCGGCCAGTGGCGTGTCGATGAAGACCTCGACGAATTCGGCTTCCGGCAGCATCTGCCGCACCATTTCGCGCTCGGCGCGGAAGGGCGAGATGAAGGCGGTGATCACGATCAGCCCGGCATCGGTCATCAGCTTGGCGACCTCGCCGACACGGCGGATATTCTCGACCCGGTCGGCATCGGTGAAGCCGAGATCGCGGTTGAGGCCGTGGCGCACATTGTCGCCGTCGAGCAGGAAGGTGTGACGGTTCAGCCGTGCCAGTTTCTGCTCGACCAGATTGGCGATGGTCGATTTGCCCGCGCCCGAAAGGCCCGTGAACCACAGGACCGCCGGCTTTTGCAGCATCAGCCCCGCGCGCGCCTCGCGCGTGATGTCGGTCGCCTGCCAGTGCACGTTCTGCGCGCGGCGCAGCGAGAAATGGATCATGCCCGCCGCGACGGTGGCGTTGGTGAACTTGTCGATCAGAATGAAGCCGCCGAGATCGCGGCTCGCTTCATAGGATTCGAACACCAAAGGCCGGTCGGTCGACAGGTTGGCGACGCCGATCGCGTTCAGCTCCAGCGTCTTCGCGGCGGTATGTTCCATCGTGTTGACGTTGATCTGATATTTGGGCTGCTGGACGTTGGCGGTGACGATCTGCGTGCCGAGCTTCAGCCAATAGGAACGGCCGGGCAGCATTTCCTCGTCCGCCATCCACACGATCGTCGCCTCGAACTGATCGGCGGCTTCGGGCGGGTCGCCGGCGGCGGCGATCACGTCGCCGCGCGAGCAATCGACCTCGTCGGCGAGCGTCAGCGTGACCGATTGCCCGGCGACGCCTTCGTCGAGATCGCCGTCGAACGTGACGACGCGCGCGATCGTCGATGTCTTGCCCGACGGCAGGATGCGCACCGCATCGCCCGGCTTGACCGTGCCGCCCGCGATCAGGCCGGAAAAGCCGCGGAAATCGAGGTTGGGCCGATTGACCCACTGCACCGGCAGTCGGAACGGCTGGGCGCGATCGGCATCGGCGTCGATCGCGACCGTCTCGAGCAGCTCCATCAGTGGCTCGCCCGTGTACCAGGGCGTGCGCTCGCTCTTTGCGGTGATGTTGTCGCCGACGAAGCCCGAGATCGGGATCGGCGTGAACCTGGTGATGCCGATCGATTGGGCGAAGGCCGAATAAGACAGCCGGATGCGGTCGAAGGTGGATTGATCGTAACCGACCAGATCCATCTTGTTCACCGCCAGCACGATGTTGCGGATGCCGAGCAGGTGGCAAAGGTAGGAATGCCGCCGCGTCTGGGTGAGCACGCCCTTGCGGGCATCGACCAGGATCACGGCCAAGTCGGCGGTCGAGGCGCCGGTAACCATGTTGCGCGTATATTGTTCGTGGCCGGGCGTATCGGCGACGATGAACTTGCGCCGGTCGGTCGCGAAGAAGCGATAGGCGACGTCGATCGTGATGCCTTGCTCGCGTTCGGCGGCGAGGCCATCGACCAGCAAGGCGAAGTCGATATTCTGGCCCTGCGTGCCGACCCGCTTCGAATCCGCCTCCAATGCGGCGAGCTGGTCCTCGAAGATCATCTTCGAATCGTAGAGCAGCCGCCCGATCAAAGTGGACTTGCCGTCGTCGACCGATCCGCAGGTGATGAAGCGCAGCAGGCTCTTATGCTGGTGCCGGTCGAGATAGGCGTCGATATCCTCGGCGATCAGCGCGTCGGCTTCGTAGGAAGAAGGCTCGGCCATCAGAAATAGCCCTCCTGCTTCTTCTTCTCCATGCCGGCCCCGCCCGCATCCTTGTCGATCGCGCGGCCCTGGCGTTCCGAGGTCGTCGTCAGCAGCATCTCCTGGATCACTTCGGGCAGTGTCGCGGCTTCGCTTTCGACCGCGCCGGTCAGCGGATAGCAACCCAAGGTGCGGAAGCGGATCGAACGTTCGACCGGCACTTCGCCTGGCTTGAGCGGGAAACGATCGTCGTCGACCATCAGGATCAGCCCGTCGCGCTCGACCGTCGGGCGCGGCGCGGAGAAATAGAGCGGCACGATCTCGATCTGTTCGAGATGGATATATTGCCAGATATCGAGCTCGGTCCAATTCGAAATCGGGAAGACGCGGATGCTTTCGTCCTTGGCCTTCTTGGCATTGTAGAGGTGCCACAATTCGGGCCGCTGGTTCTTGGGATCCCAGCGGTGATTGGCCGAGCGGAAGGAGAAGATGCGCTCCTTGGCGCGGCTCTTCTCCTCGTCGCGGCGCGCGCCGCCGAAGGCCGCATCGAAGCCATGGAGATCGAGCGCCTGCTTGAGCCCCTCGGTCTTCCACAGGTCGGTGTGGAGCGCGCCATGATCGAACGGGTTGATCCCGCGCTCTTTCGCCTCGGGGTTCTGATAGACCAGCAATTCCATGCCCGCATCGCGCGCGGCCTTGTCGCGCAGTTCGTACATCGCCTTGAATTTCCAGGTCGTATCGACGTGGAGCAAGGGGAAGGGCGGGGGCGATGGATAGAAGGCCTTGCGCGCGAGATGCAGCATCACGGCCGAATCCTTGCCGACCGAATAGAGCATCACCGGCTTGTCCGCCTCGGCGACAACCTCGCGCAATATATGGATGCTTTCGGCTTCGAGCCGCTGGAGATGGGTAAGCGATGCGGTCATTTCGGTGCGCCTTCAGCACGACGGCTTAGGCTTGTCGCAACACAAAATCTTTGCCGCCGCAATGTGTCATGCCCTAGGCGCCCGCCATGACCATCGATCGCGACGCATTGTTGGAGGGGCTGGCCGAAGCCGCCATCGCGGCCGGGGCGGCGATCATGGCTGTCTATGACAGCGATTTCGCGGTCACGATCAAGAGCGACGAATCGCCCGTCACCGCCGCCGACGCGGCGGGCGAGGCCGTGATCCTCGAAGCGCTGGCGTCGCTCGCGCCGGACGTGCCGGTGGTGGCGGAGGAAGAGGTCTCGGCCGGACGCATTCCCGATACGGACGGCCATTTCTTTCTGGTCGATCCGCTCGACGGGACCAAGGAATTCGTCAGCCGCAACGGCGATTTCACGGTCAATATCGCGCTGATCGAGGGCCATTCGCCCAGCCTGGGGGTAGTCTATACCCCAGTCGAACGGCGCCTGTTCGTGGGTGATGTCCGCCGCGCAATCGCGTGGAGCGCGATCGTCGACGAACAGGGCGCAATCGGCGCGCGTCAGCCGCTCCGCATCCGCACCGCGCCGGTGGACGGCCTCGCGGCGGTGGCGTCGCGCTCGCACAATTCGCCCGCGACCGAAGCCTATCTCGACCAGTTCGACGTCGCGACGCGCGTCTCGCGCGGCTCCTCGCTCAAATTGTGCATGGTCGCGTGCGGCGAGGCCGATCTCTATCCGCGCCTCGCGCCGACGATGGAATGGGATATCGCCGCCGGCGACGCGGTACTGCGCGCCGCGGGCGGATCATTGAACGCGCCCGACGGTACGGCGATGCGCTACGGCAAACCGCGCTTCTTCAATGTCGGTTTCGTTGCCGCCGGCGACGTCGTCACGACGCCGATCATCGCCTTCCTGGAGGGTCCGGAATGAAGAAGCCCGTGCCTCCGCTGGCCTTGCGCCTGCGCGTCTCCGGCCTCGCCGACGAGACCGATTTCGGCAGTTCCGGCTGGCAATCGGCCGCCGATTTCCGGCGCGCGCTCGCCGGCGTGGCGCGCGCTATTCCGCAATTCCCGCGCATCCTCGAATGGGGCTGCGGCTGCGGGCGCATCCTCATGCAATTGCCTGTCGATCTGGAGCAGCAGGAATTGCACGGCTGCGACATCGATGGCGAGGCGATCGCCTGGCTGCAGGCCAATTATCCCCGCTGGCACACCTTCCAGAACGGCGGGCTGCCGCCTTTGCCTTATGCGGACGGTTCGATCGACCTGATCCTCAACCATAGCGTGCTGACGCATCTGGACGAAGCCTATCAGGATGCGTGGCTGGACGAACTCGGCCGCATTCTCACGCCGGACGGCGTGCTGGTGCTGACCGTGCACGGCCCCTTTGCCTACCAACGCTGGCTATCGACCCTGCAGCCGGACGATCCCACCACGGCTCGGTTGATCGGCGAATCGCGCGAAGCGCTGGCGACCAAGGGCATCTGGTTTCTCGATGACGATGCCTGGGCCGCCGATTTCCCCAAATATTACCAGAGCACGTTTCACACGCCCTGGTACATTTTCGAGCATTGGACGCGCTATTTCGACATTTTGAGCTACATTCCGCGCGGCTCGCTGGCGCATCAGGACATGATCCTGCTGCGTCATAAAAAAACGGGCTGACCGCATCGGGTCAGCCCGCTTTGATCTTCCTGGAATAAAGCGCAGTCGATTGATTTTGATCAATTCCATTCCGGATCGCGCGAGGCAAAGCGGGGCCGGCGTGGAGTGGTGGTGCGTTATCCGGTTGCGGCCAATAATGTAGGGGGATCATCGGTGGGGGCCGACGATCGGGCTGCAACCGGACTGACGCCGCGCTTGTACGTCCTCAGTTGAGCGGCAGGTCGAGCGCTTCCGCCACCGCCGCGTGCCGGATCTTGCCGCCGGATACGTTGAGGCCGTTGGCGAGATGCGGATCGGCCTTCATCGCGGCCTCCGCACCCAGATTGGCGATCTTGAGCGCGAACGGCAAAGTCGCATTGTTGAGCGCGAAGGCCGAGGTACGCGCGACCGCGCCCGGCATGTTGGCGACGCAATAATGGATGATGCCGTCGACCTCGAACACGGGGTCGTCATGTGTGGTCGGATGGCTGGTTTCGAAGCAGCCGCCCTGATCGATCGCGATATCGACCAGCACCGAACCGCGCTTCATCGTCTTGAGCATCTCACGCGTGACCAGTTTGGGCGCGGCCGCACCCGGGATCAGCACCGCGCCGATCACGAGATGCGCCTTGGCCACCGCCGCTGCGATCGCCGCCTTCGAGGCATAAGCCGTCTTGATCTGGTTCGAGAAGAACATGTCGAGCTCGGCCAGGCGCGCGTTCGAAATGTCGTAGATGGTGACGTCGGCGCGCATACCGACCGCCATCTGCGCCGCGTTAACGCCTGAAACGCCCCCGCCGAGGATCGCGACCCGCGCCGGCGCGACGCCGGGCACGCCCCCGAGCAGCACGCCGCGGCCGCCCTGCTCCTTCTCGAGATAATGCGCGCCGACCTGGACCGCCATGCGGCCGGCGACTTCGGACATCGGCTTGAGCAAGGGCAGCGAGCCGTCCTTCGCGGTCACCGTCTCATAGGCGATGCAGGTCGCGCCGGACTTGATCAGCCCTTCGGCCTGCGCCTTGTCGGCGGCGAGGTGGAGGTAGGTGAACAGCACATGGTCGGCGCGCAGGCGGGCGATCTCGACCGGCTGCGGCTCCTTGACCTTCACGATCATCTCGGCCTGCGCGAACACCGCGTCCGCATCAGGCAGGATCGTCGCGCCCGCGTCTACATAATCCTGGTCTTCGAAATCGATGCCTTTACCCGCGCCGGTTTCAACCACCACCTGGTGGCCCGCGGCGACCAGTTCGGCCACCGAAGGCGGGGTCAGGCCGACGCGATATTCGTGATTCTTGATTTCCTTGGGCACGCCGATGCGCATGATCCGCTCCTAAATCAGGTTGCGTCGATCTTAATTGGTTTTACGCGACAAATCCGTGCAAAGACACTATGTTTCCGCGGCAATGGCGCATAGATCATGCGTAGTTCGATGAGATAGACGTAAAACTATGCAAGAACTGGATCGGGTCGACCGGTCGATCATGCAGCGCCTGGCGCGTGACGCGCGGCTGTCGGTCAGCCGCGTCGCCGAGGAAGTGGGCCTGTCCCAATCGGCCTGTACGCGCCGCATCCAGGCGCTCGAGGCGTCGGGCCAGCTCAAGGGCTATGGCGCGCGGTTCGACCATCGCGCGCTCGGCTTCCGCGTCACCGCACTGGTCGACATCACGCTCTCGACCCAGGTTGAAGAAGAACTCGCCCAGTTCGAGCGCGCGGTTCAGGAAATCGACGGTGTGGTCGAATGCCTGCTCGTGTCGGGCGCGCACGATTACCGGCTCAAGATCATCTGCCGCGACCTTGACGATTATGAGCGGCTGCACCGGGAGCATCTCGGCCGTCTGCCGTGCGTGACGACGATCAGCAGCAGCTTCGTGCTGCGCGCGGTCGCCACCCGCAGCGAGGCCGACGCGCTGTTCAAATGAGGTTCAGCGACGCCCCTTCCGGCACGCTGTTGCCGCCCCTATATGGAAGTGCTAACGCGCCGCCCCGCTGCCGCCGGAGAGGGAAGTCGGGCGTCACAGACAAGCAGCCGCCTTCAAACAAGGTCTCCGCATTTCGATGACATCCGGCGTCGCCGTTCAACCCAGTGCCGATACGCTCGAGCCGCCGTTAGGCCCGGATTCGCACGGCCACGGCAATCAGGGCCTTGCGCGTCTCGCGCTGGGCGCGGTCGGGGTCGTGTTCGGCGACATTGGTACGAGCCCGCTCTACGCCTTCCGCGAGACGTTCGCGGGCCATCACACGCTCGAGCCGAGCGATGCCAACGTGCTGGGCGTGCTCAGCCTGATCTTCTGGTCGATGATGCTGGTCGTCACGATCAAGTATGTCGCGATCATCATGCGCGCCGACAACAAGGGCGAAGGCGGCAGCCTCGCCTTGCTGGCCCTGATCTCGCGCTCCAACTCGACCAAGGGACGCTGGACCAAGGGGCTGATCCTGCTCGGCGTGTTCGCGACCGCGCTCTTCTACGGCGATTCGATGATCACGCCGGCGATCTCGGTGCTGACCGCGGTCGAGGGTCTCAAGACGGTCAATTCCGGCTTCGCGCCGTTCGTCATTCCGATCGCGATCGGGATCCTGATTGCTTTGTTCGCGATCCAGTCGCGCGGCGTCGGCAAGGTCGGGCTGCTGTTCGGCCCGATCATGATCGTCTATTTCCTGGTGCTGGCGGTGCTTGGCATGGTCAACATCATGGCGACGCCGGGCGTATTCTGGGCGCTCAATCCGTACCACGCGATCCGCTTCTTCTACGATGACGGCATCCACGCGTTCCTCGCCATGGGCTCGGTCGTGCTGGCGGTGACCGGCGCCGAGGCGTTGTATGCCGACATGGGTCATTTCGGGCGCAACCCGATCCGCGTATCGTGGCTGTTCTTCGTGCTGCCGGCGCTGATGCTCAATTATCTGGGGCAGGGCGCGATGATCATCGCCGCGCCCGATGCGCAGGTGCATCAGATCATGCACAACCCCTTCTTCCTGCTCGCGCCCGACAATTTGCGGCTGCCGCTGGTGATCCTCGCCACGATGGCGACGGTGATCGCGTCGCAGGCGGTGATTTCGGGCGCTTTCTCGGTGACGCAGCAGGCGATCCAGCTCGGCTTCATGCCGCGCCTGAGGATCGAACATACCAGCGCCAGCTCGGCCGGGCAGATCTACATCCCGGCGATCAACTGGGCGCTGATGGTCATGGTGTGCCTGCTGGTC
>NZ_DATHFV010000068.1:0-25116 GCF_035317925.1 Sphingomonas sp. | reverse complement strand
AGATTATTGGCTGAAGAGCTGGATCGCGGTGCACCTTTCCCTGCTCGAAGCGCCGCCCGCGGTGCAGACACGCCAGATCTTCGTCGATTATGACCGGCTGGTCGCCGACGCCGCGCGCGGGACGCGGCACCTGGGCGAAAGACTGGGTCTCCCGCTCGAACCGGGTGATCTGCACCCGCCGGCTTTGCATGCGGTCGATGCCAGTCCGGGTCTTATGCTCGAAGCCAAACAAGTCCATGCCGTTTTGCGTGCCCGCGCCGGCGGCGAAGTGGACGTCCAACGCCGCCGCGCGTGATACGGCGGGCTTTTATCCGTTCCCGGCCTGTTCTAATCTCTCCGAATCATGGCGAGCCTGCCCGACTGTTTCGAAGACGGACCGCTGATCGCGGCCGATGTCGCGCGCGGCGTGTCGCGCTTGCTGTGGCGGCAGGATCTGGTCGGGATTTGCGAGGTACCGCTCGGCAATGGCCGCCGCGCCGACATCATGGCGATCGACGCCAAGGGCTGCATCACGATCATCGAGATCAAATGCTCGCGCGCCGATCTGCGCGGCGACGCCAAATGGCACGAATATCTCGATTATTGCGATCGCTTCTGCTGGGCGGTGCCCGCCGGCTTCGCGCTGGAGCCGTTCGAGGAAGCGCATTTCCGTCCCGAAATCGCCGGGCTGATCGTCGCCGACCGTTACGATGCGGAGATGCTGCGCGAACCCGCCTTGCGCCCGCTCAACGCGGCCCGGCGCAAGGTCGAGACGTTGCGCTTCGCCCGGCGCGCGGCGACGCGATTATTGGGCTCGCTCGATCCCGGCCTGGCGGGGCTGGACTGAGGCCGGCTTCTATCAGTTCGTTTCCGGTGTTTTTTATGTTTTCCCCTTCGGCGGGGTCAGTTCAGGACGGGGCCGGAAACGACCTTCTTCTCGACCGTCTTGCCCTCTTGCAGCAGCTTGACCATCGCCGCGCCGCGCGCATCGTCCTTGGCGTAATCGATCGCGCTCTTGCCCGCGACCGTATCCGCGATCTTGGGGTCGGCGCCGGCATCGATCAGCTGACGCGCGAGGCCCAGATCCCTGCGTTGCACCGCCAGGATCAGCGGCGTTTCGCCGCGATTGTTGGTGGCGTTCACCTTTGCATTCAGGGCGATCAGATAGGCCATCGCGGTCGGATCGGCGAACAGGGCGGCGTCGTGCAGCGCGGTGTTGCCGTCGCGGTCGCGAATCTCGACATTGGCGCCCTTGTTGAGCAGGAAGCCGACCCAATTGTCGTTATGCGCCTTGACCGAGATATGGAGCGCGGTCTCGCCCGTGGCGGGATCGCGCGTGTTGAGCACCGGCGCGCCGGGCTTGCTGAGAAATTCCATCGCCTTGTCGCCGTCGGAATCGCGCACCGCCTTCAGGAAATTATAGCTGTCGGAGAATTGCGCCGCGGCCGGCACGGCACAGGCGAGCATGATCCCGCACAGCATCGCCCTGGAAACGCCGCTCTTCAGACCCATATCGAAACTCCCTGTCTGCGCCGACGCGCTTGTCAGCGGGCTGATAGCAAAGCAAGGCTAAGCGCACCATGAACAAGACATTGGCCCGGCTCGCGATTGTCGGCGGCGCGACGCTGCTGCTCGCCGGCTGCCAGCAGAAGCCGGCCGAACCCGCACCACTGGCGGGCGCCGCGATCGGCGGGCCGTTCGCGCTGACTGATCAGGACGGCAAGCCGTTCTCCAGCGACGCGCTCGCGGGCAAATATCGCATCCTCTATTTCGGCTACACCTTCTGCCCCGATGCCTGCCCGACCGACATGGCGGTGCTGGGCAAGGCGATGCGCACGCTCGACCAGAAGGACCCCGCCAAGTCGGCCAGGATCCAGCCGATCTTCGTCACCATCGATCCCGCGCGCGACACGCCGCCGATCCTCAAGCAGTTCGTCGGCGCTTTCTATCCGCGCCTGATCGGCCTGACCGGCAGCGACGCGCAGATCGCCGCGGTCGCCAAGGAATATGCCGTGTCCTACCGCAAGCAGCCGGCGCCCGAGGGCGCATCCGGTTATTTGATGGATCATCCGCGCATCGCGATCCTGCTCGGACCCGACGGCAAGCCGATCGAATTGCTTCCCGTGGACGCCAATGCGGACGCGGTGGTCGCCGATCTCGAGAAGTGGGTGCAATGACCCGTTTCTGGGAAACCAAGACGCTCAAGCAGATGAACCGCGACGAGTGGGAATCGCTCTGCGACGGCTGCGGCAAATGCTGCCTCCACAAATTGGAGGACGAGGAAACCGGCGAGGTCTTCCCGACCAATGTCGCCTGCCGCCTGCTCGACCGGCGCAATGCGCAATGCCGCGATTATCCCAACCGCAAGACGTTCGTGCCCGATTGCGTGCAGCTGAGCGCCGACAAATTGCACGAGCTGGAATGGCTGCCCTCGACCTGCGCCTACCGGCTAGTCTTCGAGGGCCAGCCTTTGCCTGAGTGGCATCACCTGATCAGCGGCAGCCGCGAGACGGTCCACGAAGCCGGCATGTCGACGCGCGGCTGGACCGTATCCGAAACCGAAGCCGGCGAGCTCGAATATCACCTTGTCGACCGAAAGCTCTGATCTGACCTTTTCCGCAGGCGGACATACCCGCCAGCTGACCGTGAAGCGCTCCGCGCTCGCGCGGCGGATGCGGCTCGCGGTCGATCCGCGCGACGGCGCGATCCGGCTGACCCTGCCGCGCCGCGCCGCGCTCGGCCCCGCGCTCAAATGGGCGGAGAGTCAGCGCGCCTGGATCGAAAAGGCGCTCGCCAAATTGCCGGCCACGGAAAAGATGGGGCCGGGCAGCACGATTCCATTCGAAGGCGCGACGCTGACCATCGACTGGGATTCGGGCGGGTCGCGCACCGTGCGGCGCGAGGGCGACCGGCTGATCGTCGGCGGGCCCGAAGAGATGGTGATGGCGCGCGTGCTGCGCTGGCTGAAAGCGGAAGCGGCGCGGCGGCTGGATGCCGAAACCCGCGCTGCCGCCGAACGCGCGGGCGTGACGATCGGGCGGGTGCGTGTCGGCGATCCGCGTTCGCGCTGGGGCAGCTGCTCGGCGGGCGGCGATATCGCCTATAGCTGGCGCCTGATCCTGATGCCGCCCGCCGTGCGTGAGGCGACCGTGGTGCATGAGGTAGCGCACCGCCTGCACATGCATCACGGCCCCGAATTCCACGCGGCGGTCGAAGCGTTGCTCGGCCGGGCGCCCAAGGTGGAACGCGATTGGCTCAAGGCGCACGGCGCGGCGATGCATCGGGTCGGGCGGTAGTTTGCCGGGAGAGGGATGCCAGCAAAAGCTGGCATGACGACTATAGGTGCGGCTGCGGCTGGCGGGGCTGGTCCTTCAGCACATTGTCGAGCCATTTCTGGTCGATCTGCGGCGAGTGTGCGCCGGTCGTCGCCGGCTTCTCCGCCGCGGGCGGCTTACGCGGTGCGGGCGCGGGGGCCGGCTGCTGTTCTTCGGGCGGCGGCGCCGTATCGTCGGCACCGGCCTGGTCCTGCGCATCCTGCGGCGCGGCTTCATTGTCGCCGGTCATGTCCTGATCGGGATCGCCATAATAAGCTTCCTCGTCAGGCTCGAGCTGCCACTCGGGAAGTGTGACCTCGGTCTGGAAATTCTGCACCGGCCGCGTCTTCAACGCGACCTGCATCATCGCGGAGAAGGCCCGTGCCGGGTTGCGCCCGCCCTGCAGACCCGGCAGCGATTTGGCGTCGTCGCGGCCCATCCACACGCCGGTGGTCAGGCCCGACGAGAAGCCGAGGAACCAGCCATCCTTGCTCGATGAAGTGGTGCCGGTCTTGCCCGCGACCGGCCGGCCGATCTTGGCTGCCTGCGCGGTGCCGGTATTGACCGCGGTCTGCAGCAGATCGGTCATCTCGGCGGCGACGGCGGGCGGCACCAGCACGCGCGGCTCTTCGGTCGGATGCTGGTAGAGCACAGTACCGTCGGTCGTGCTGACCTTGACGATGCCGTAAGGCGTGACCGCCGAGCCGTTGTTCGAAATCTCGGCGAAGGCGCGAGTCAATTCGATCAGGCGCACGTCGGAGGTGCCGAGCACCATCGACGGATGCGTGTTGATCGGGGTCGAGATGCCGAAGCGGTGCGCCATGTCCGCAACCGCGTCGAAGCCGACCTTCTGGCCGAGCTGGGCCGCGACCGTGTTGATCGAGAAAGCGAAGGCGTTGCGCACGTCGATCTGGCCGAGGAATTTGCGCGAACTGTTGCGCGGGCTCCAGCCGTCGATCGTGACCGGCTCGTCGGTCACCGGATCGCTCGGCTTCACGCCCGCTTCGAGCGCGGTCAGATAGACGAACAGTTTGAAGGCGGAGCCGGGTTGGCGCACCGCCTGGGTCGCGCGATTGTAGATGGACGAGACATAATCGGTGCCGCCGACCATCGCCCGGACCGCGCCGTCATTCTCCATCGAGACGAGCGCGCCCTGCGCGCCGTCGGGCGTATTGGCGCGGATCGCGTCGTCGGCCGCCTTCTGCATGCGCAGATCGAGCGTGGTCCAGACGTCGAGCGGGGCATTCTGCTCATCGATCAAGGTATCGAGCTGGGCGAGCGCCCAGTCGGTGAAATAGCGGACGCTGTTCTGCTTGGGCTCGGGCGCGAACACGACCTGTTCGAGATGCGCGCCCTGCGCCTGCGCGGGCGTGATCGCGCCGGCATCGACCATCACCTCCAGCACCACATTGGCGCGGTCGCGCGCGGCCTGCGCGTCGGCCGACGGCGAATAGTGGGACGGCGCCTTGACCAGGCCGGCGACGATCGCCGCCTCCTCCAGGCTCATATGATCGCCGGGATGGCCGAAGAATTTGCGGCTGGCCGCGTCCACGCCGTAAGCGCCGCCGCCGAAATAGACGCGGTTCAAATAGAGTTCGAGGATCTGCTGCTTCGAATATTTGCGCTCCATCGCCAGCGCCAGGATCGCCTCGCGGATTTTGCGGCCATAGGAATAAGCGTCGGTGAGGAAGAGGTTGCGCGCGAGCTGCTGCGTGATGGTCGATCCGCCCTGCAGGCGCCGGCCCTGATCGTGCAGCTTCTTGGCGACCCACAACATGCGCGCGACGCCGACCGGATCGACGCCGATATGACTGTAGAAGCGCCGGTCCTCGACCGCGACGATGGAGTCGCGCATCGTCGCCGGGATGCGGTCGTAAGCCAGCCAGTCGCCGTAGCTCGGCCCGAGCGACACCAGCAAAGAGCCGTCGGCGGCATGGACCCGGACGGTCTGGCCATTGGGTTTCTGCCGCTGCAAGGAATCGAACGCCGGCAACGACGCCATCGTCACCAGCACCGCGATCACGAGCGCGGTCAGCGCGGCGAGGAAGCCGAACAAGGCGACGCGGAAGATCATGCGGCCGGTGCGGCGGGCGCGCCCGGGCGCGGGAGGGCTTTGCGGAGCGGGCATCGAAGAGGGCCGGACTTATATCTTAACACGCTGTGCTACAACCCCACTACACCTGCGATCAGGACCGTACTGACCTGCGCCCGTCTCAGGCCGAAAGCGTGATCGCAATCGCGAAGCGGCGTTCGGCCCTGGGCGCAACCTCGACCACATAAGGCTTGGCGCGGAAATCGCCATCATAGCCGACCGGATCGGCGAGGCCCTGCCACGGTTCGATGCACAGGAAGGGCGCGCCCGGTTTGGTCCACACGCCGAGCAAAGGCATGTTCGCGAAATCCACCTCAAGTCCGCGATTGCCGGGCACGCCAAAGCGGACCTTGCGCGAATTCAGCCGGTCGAAGATCAGCGCATCTTCAATGAACAGATCGTCGCGCGGGGCGAGCGTGTCGCCTTCGATCGGGGTCGGGCGCGGATCGGGCAGGACCAGCCCGGTCTTGGTGTCGATCCGGCGGACCGGCGCGGGCTCGTGCTCGGCGAAGACCAGGCGGTGGTCGGCGCGGTCGCCGCCCCACGGCAAAGGCCAGCGGAAAGCGGGGTGGAAGCCGAAGCTCGCCGGCAGTGCTACGTCGCCCAGGTTGGTCAGCACCGCCTCGGCGGTTAGCGTCGCGCCGGCGGTGGCGAAGTTGATGTCGAGCCGGAAATCGAACGGATAATGCGCGCGCGTCGCCGTGTCGGCCTCGAGGCGGAAGGTGGCGCGGTCGGATTGGTGATCCACCACCGTGAACTCGCTCTTCCGCGCGAAGCCGTGCTTGTCCATCGGATAGGCCGCGCCGTCGATATGGATCGAATCGCAATTCACCGCGCCCACGATCGGGAACAGGAAGGGCGCGCGCCCGGTCCAGAAAGCGAGCGGGCCGTCCGATAGCAGATCGCGCCCGGCCTCGTCGCGCAAGACGCGCATCTCTGCGCCCAACGTGCTGAACTCCGCGCTCATGGCGTTGGTGGCGATGCGGATCATATCGGTCATGGTCTTCCCTTAGGCTGTGAATGGACGAATGCCATCGCTTCAAGCATGTCGTTGCGACGGGCTGCTATGGGAAGACGATGACCGATATCGGATCTATCGTGGCGGAGATTGCCGCCGAGATGGCGCAAGCGACCGATCGCGGCCGCGTCGCCGATTATATCGCGCCGCTGGCGGGGGTCGATCCGGCACATTTCGGTCTGGCGGTGGTGACCGCTGATGGCGCCTGCCACGTGGCAGGCGATGCCGACATGCCCTTCTCGATCCAGAGCGTGTCGAAGGTGTTCACGCTGACTCTGGCCTTGGGCCGGGTCGGCGACCGCATCTGGGACCGGGTCGGGCGCGAGCCGTCTGGCACTTCGTTCAACTCGATCGTCCAGCTCGAAAGCGAGCAGGGCGTGCCGCGCAATCCCTTCATCAACGCCGGTGCAATCGTCGTCTCGGACATGATCCTCGCCGGCCACCAGCCGCGCGAGGCGATCGGCGAGATCTTGCGCTTCGTGCGCGGGCTGGCGGGCGACGAGGCGATCTATATCGACGAAGCGGTCGCGCGCGCCGAACAGGAAACGGGTTTCCGCAATGCCGCGCTCGCCAATTACATGCGCGCGTTCGACAATCTCAACAATCCGGTCGATCTCACGCTCGGCGTCTATTTCCACCATTGCGCGATCGCGATGAGCTGCCGCCAACTGGCGCTGGCGGGGCGCTACCTGATGGCACGGGGCGTCAATCCGGAAACGGGCAAGCGTGTCATTTCGCCCGAACGCGCGCGCCGCATCAACGCGCTGATGCTGACCTGCGGCCATTATGACGGATCCGGCGAATTCGCCTTCCGCGTCGGCCTGCCGGGCAAGTCCGGCGTCGGCGGCGGAATCCTCGCGATCGCGCCGGGGCACGCCTCGATCGCGGTCTGGTCGCCGGGGATCAATACGAGCGGCAATTCCCAGCTGGGGATGGTGGCGCTGGAAAGGCTGGCGCAGCGGACGGGCTGGTCGGTGTTCGATCCGGTTTCGATCTAGGCTCGCGCAGGGCCTCGCCGCTTAGACATTGCCGCGCCCGCGTTTGTGGCTCACGGTTGAGATTGAGCCCACCAAAGGATCGAAGCTTGGCTTCATCAGGATCGAGCGGGTTCATCGGGAGCCCCGAACAGCTTCGATTGGCCATCGACGCGGCTTGCGTGGCTTTGTGGTCCTGGAATGTCGACGACAATAGTTTTGTGATGGACGAACGCGCATTCGAGCTTTGGGGTCTTCCCGAAGCCGTGAGCGTCGCTTTCGAAGAGCTGTCGGAACATATCCATCCCGCCGACCGGGATCGCGTCCGGGCGGCGTTCATCGCGACCCGTTCGGTGGCAGGTTCCTACGAGATCGATTTCCGCATCATGCTCGGCGACGAAATCCGATGGATTTCCGCGCGCGGTCAGGGCGCGGACGCCGGGATCGTGGATCGTATGATGTTCGGTGTCTTTCTGGATGTGACCGGACGCAAGCAGGCCGAAGAGGGGCACGAACTTCTGGCGGGAGAGATGAGTCACCGGGTCAAGAACTTGCTTGCGGTGGCGGCGAGCCTCACTCAGCTCACCTCACGCTCGGTCGCCTCCATCGCGGACATGACCAGCGAGTTGACCCAAAGATTATCCGCGCTTGGCCGCGCGCACGACCTGGTCCGCCCAATTCCGGGGGAACAGGGGAAGGCTGCGTTGCTGGGTGATCTGATCGCGGTTCTGCTGGCACCCTATGACGAAACCGCAGCCTTCGCCGGGCGAATCCGGGTCGCCGTTCCGCGCATGGGCGTCGGTGAGCGAACCGCGAGCTCATTGGCGATGGTGTTTCACGAACTCGCGACGAACTCGGTCAAGCATGGGGCGCTTTCGTCGACCGACGGGATGCTCGACATCTCCGGGCGGCTGGAGGAGGATTTCCTCTATCTCGTGTGGGCGGAGACCGGTGGTCCCGAGATCATTGCGGAGCCTGAATTGCAGGGTTTCGGCAGCAAGATGATCGTCCGCAGCGTGACGAGCCAGCTCGGTGGGGAACTGTCCCACGATTGGCAGAGCGCGGGCCTCGTCGCGACGCTCAGGATACGCACGGCCCGAATGGCTTCATAAGCCAGCGGGACTCGGCAAATATGCGCCGCTGCCGATCACCCCGGCTTGCGGAATTTGTAGATGAACTGATCGGTGCGGCCGCGGATGCTCTTGTCGAATACGGCCTTGGCGTGATCGTCGTCGGGGTTGGCGAGCAATTTGCTTTCGCCGACGAAGCGGAAGCCCGCGGCGGCGACCTGCTTTTTCACGATCGCGCCGTCGATGCGATGGAGCGTGTCGGTATCGCGCATGCCCGATCCGGCCGCCGCCTGATGGTCGACGATCAGCAGGACGCCGCCGGGTTTGAGCGCCGCATAGGCAGCTTTGTTGAATACCGACGGATCGATCGAGCCCATGAACTTGTCGGGATAATCGTGATAATTTTGCGAGGTGAAAATCAGATCGACCTTCTCCGGCGCGGTCAGCTCGGTCGCGGGTTCGACCGCCACCGACGTGTTGGGATAGCCGTTCTTGGCGAGCCCGCCATAGAGCTGGACGTCGCGCCCGGCCTCGCCGGCATAGGGCTTGGGCCAGATGCCGTAGACATGGCCTTTGGGCCCGACCGTCTTCGAGAAGAGCCGCGTCCAGTACGCCGCGCCGGGGATCAGATCGATCACTTTGTCGCCCGGTTTCACGCCCGCGAACGCAAGGATTTCGGGGCCGTGGCGGCGGGCATCGTCCTTGGCCTGATCGGCGCGCGCGGGATCGGCGGCGGCCTTGGCGATCGCGGGCGGCAGCGGGGCGGCGGAGGCCATGAGCGGGGTGGTAGCGAGTAAAGCCACGATGGCAATTTTCAGCGATCTGGTCATATTTCCCTCTCCTCGGCGCGTTGGCGGATATGGGCCGCCGTCTTTCGGTCGTTCAGAGCTCCAGCAAGGCGCGGATCTGGCCGCGCAGCTCGGACATGTTGGCCTCGACCATCAATTTGTACCGCAGCACCGCGTCGCGATCGACCGGGAAGAAGACATCCTCGTCGAAGCTGCGGCCGAATATGTCGGTCAGCATCGTCGCGAACTTGCCCGATTCGGTCTTGCGGCCGAACGCCTCGCGCTGTTCTTGGAAACGGACCTGCTCGGCGCTGGTGAGCGCGCACAGCAAGGGGTGGATGCGCGCGCTCGAAACCTGGCGATAGGCCTGAATCCGCTGAATCACACGGTCGAGCGGCACTTCCTTGTCGACCACCTCCGGGCCGACCGTGAGGATCTTGTCGAGCCGCGGTGTCGCCATCGGGAAGGCGGAGATCAGCCAGTCGCCGAGATGGCGGACATTGGCGCGCCCGCCGCCGAACGTCTCCACGTCCGATCGGTTGCGCGCCCACCAGGTCGTCATCCGATCGAGCAAGGATTCGAACAAGGAAGGGTCGATCAACTCGCGATATTGATAGGAGTATTGCGTGCCGAAAATGCCGAGCGTTTTCGGCGTGGTCTCGACCAGCCGCTGGATTTCGGGCCGTGCGATCGAGGGCGCATTGAGGCTGTGCCCCACGCCGAGGATCAGCAGATCGAACGGCTCCTCCGGAAAGGCCGGCGCGTTGAGCGGCAGATGCGTCACCAGCGCATTCGCGGGCAGCACCGTGTTGACGACATGATAGCCCAGCCGATCGCCGAAATTGCGATAGTTCAGATAGGACAGGACCAGCACCTTCTTGAGCGGTGCGGCGGGGGACGGCGTGCTCATTCAGTGCGCCCGGTACCAGGCGAGCCAGCGCTCCATCCGGTCCTTGAGGAAGCTCGGCCGGGTAAAGCCGTGAAACTGGCCGGGATAAATGACGAGTTCGCTGTCCACGCCGCGGCTCTTGAGCGCCTGATACATCTGCTCCGAGTTGAGCATCGGCACGTTCATGTCCTTGTCGCCGACCATGAACAGGGTCGGCGTGACGATCCGATCGTTGTGATAGAAGGGATAGGAGTTGCGCAGCCACACATCCATGTGCTGCCACGGCTGGCCCAGCTCCATCTCATAGTCACGAACATACTCGTCCGTGCCATAACCGGCGAGGATGTTGCTGATCGACGCACCGGTGACGGCCGCGCGGAAGCGGGTGTCGGACGCGATCAGATAATTGGTGAGCATGCCCCCATAGGACCAGCCGCCGACATAGAGGCGCTTCCGATCGGCGATGCCGCGGGCGACCGCGTCATCGACCGCCGCCAGCGCGTCGGGCACGGCCGGGCCACCCCAATCGGCGTAGAGCGCCTTGGCGAAGGCCTCGCCGCGCCCGGTGCTGCCGCGCGGGTTGGAGGATACCACCGCATAGCCCGCGGCGGCGAAGATCTGCCACTGCATCCACCAGCCGCTGCTCGCGGCAGTGAACTGCGATTGCGGACCGCCATGGTTGAACAGAATGGTCGGCAGCGGCGCGCCAGGCCGGGCGCTGGGCGGCGTGACGAGGAAGCCGTGGATCTCGGTGCCGTCCTTGCCCCTGAAGCTGGTGCGCGCGACCGGTGCGACCGCGACCTCCTTCAACCAGGCGTCATTCTGGTGGCTGAGCTGGCGCGGCTTGCCGCCGTCGAGCACGAAGACTTCGTCGGGCGCCTCGCTCGTCGCCATCAGGAAGGCGACCTTGCCGGCGACGCCCGTT
This sequence comes from Sphingomonas sp., assembly GCF_035317925.1. Classification (GTDB taxonomy): domain Bacteria; phylum Pseudomonadota; class Alphaproteobacteria; order Sphingomonadales; family Sphingomonadaceae; genus Sphingomonas_I. The sequence continues at coordinate 14,067 of NZ_DATHFV010000068.1, read as the reverse complement.
GGCGTGGTGATCGCGGCGAGCGGATCGCCCGCGAGCGGCCGGATCCGACCGCCGCTGGCCACGACCTCCGCCAGCCTATCGGTGCCGTCATCCTCGACCGTGAAGCCGATCGTGCGGCCGTCCTTCGACCAGAAGGGATTGGTGACGTTGCGGTCGAGGGTCGGTGTCAACAGGGTCGGCGCGCCGCCGATGGCGGATACCAAAGCGAGCGTGCGCACGCCGTAGGAGAAGAGTTCGACCGGCCCGCCCTGAAGGTAGGCGATGTGTTTTCCGTCGGGCGACCAGGCGGGATAGCTGCCCCAATCCTCGTCTTGGTCCGCGCCCTTGAAGGTGGTGAGCGCGCGCGCTTCGGCGGGCGCCGCGCCGACGCTCACCATGTAGAGGTTACTGTCATAGGTGCGGTCGGGATCGGGACCGGGCTTGGAGGTGAAGGCGATGCGCGTCCCGTCGGGCGACCAGGCCGGTAGCACTTCATCGTACAGGCCAGTGGTGAGGCGGCGCGCTGTGTGCGTGGCGAGATCGTAGAGCCATAGGCGCTTGCGTTGCTTGCCCTGAAAGCCGTCGACATCCTGCATGAGGCGAAAGCGATCGATCACGATCGGTTTGGGTTTCTTCTCGTCCTTGTCGCCACCGGCTTTGGCCTCAGCCACGGGCTTCGCCACTTCGGGCGGCGTCGCTGCGTCGGGCTTGGTGGGCGCGGTCGTCACCGCCTCGGCGGCGGCATTGGCTTTCTCGTCGGGATCGGGATCCTCGACGATCAATGCGATCGTTTTGGAATCGGGTGACCAGGCGAGGTCGACCACCGATCCGGTGATGCCGGGCAGCTTCACGCCCTCGCCGCCGGCGCGGTCCATCAGCCACAGCTGGTCGTCGTCATGATCGTCGCCGCGCCCCGAGATGAAGGCGATCCAGCGCCCGTCCGGGCTGAAGCGCGGGCTGCTCTCGCTCTCGCCGTCGCGGCCGGTGAGCTGGATCGTGCGGCTGCCGTCCCAGCGCGTCATCCACAGATGCGTGACATGCTTGTCGGCGGTGACGTCGGTCGTTTCGACGGTGTAAGCCACCCATTGGCCCGAAGGATCGATCCGCGGATCGCCGACCTGGGCGACACGCGCATAATCGTCGGGCCCGATCGGATGCGTCGCGCCGAGTGGCGCGGTCGCCAATGCCGCAAGAGCGAAAGTTGCGGCGCGTCCGATCATGCGATTCCCCCGTAGTTCAAAACGTCATTCCAGGCCGTCGGCGCTGATCCCGCCGAAGCCGCGTGCATGTCACCCGCGACGATGCCGGGCGTCAACTTCCTTGGGGCGGGCGACCGATTGATCCGGGCGCCCGCTCGAGATGGGCGCGATCCCATTCGCCCAGATTGGCGGCCGCCTCGTATGTGCTCTCCAGGAACTGAAGCAGCGCCTGGTCCGGGTCGGCGCTGGCAATCACCGTGGAATAAGGCAGCAGGAATTCGCCCAGCGCCGGATCGAAGGCGGCGCCGGACGGCTTCACCGGCGCCTGCCCGAATCCGGCGGGGACGGGATAAGCGTAGCTGTAGAAGCTCGGGCCGGTGCCGAAGCCCGGCCAAAAGCCGGCGCTCGACACCTCCCAGCAATAAGCCTCGCGCGCGACCGCGTCGGGCATGTTCGGAGCCCCGCCGGGATGGGGCGGTGCGGTGCGGCCCGAAAAGCGCGTTATCGCGAGATCGAAGGCGCCCCAGAATAGATGGATTGGGCTGCATTTGCCCACGAAACTGGTCCGGAAAAGCTGGAATACGCGACGCACCTCGACCAAGGCCCGCCAATAGGTCGCCGCCACCGCCGGCACATAGGCGCGCAACCTGATGTCCTCTTGAAACGGCACCGCATCGGGGATTTCGCACGGCATTCGATCGATCCGCACCGCGATCCCGATGGCTGCCAGCGCCGCCATCGTCGCCTCGTAAAAGTCGCACACGCTCTGCGCACGCAGCGCCACGCTGGCGTGGGCGCCATCAGTCGCCCGCAGGTCCAGTCTGCTGGCGACGAAGTCGAATTCGATCGCGAAGGAGCGGCCGACGGTGGGGATGAGTCCGGTGGTGAGTCCGCGAGCCGACACGTAGAGCGGAACGTGCCAGCCGTGATTTTCCCACGGCGTCATCATCAGGCGGACCTTGCCCACCACCTGCGACCAGAGGTGTAGCGCCTCTATAGTTGGATCGAGTTCGATCGATGCCAGATCGGGCCAGCCACGGGTCATCGAATCACTCCTTCGACCAGCGGCGCGCCCGACTAAACGTCGAGATTGGCGACGTTCAGCGCGTTTTCCTGGATGAATTCGCGACGCGGTTCGACCACGTCGCCCATCAGCCGCGTGAAGATCTCGTCGGCGACGTCGGCCTGGCTGACCTCGACCTTGAGCATCGAGCGGTTGGATGGATCGAGCGTGGTTTCCCACAGCTGCTCGGCATTCATTTCGCCGAGACCCTTGTAGCGCGCGATCGCGGTGCCCTTGCGGCCGGCGGCGAGCACCGCCTCCAGCAATTCGGACGGGCGCGTGATCAGCTTGACGCCCTTGCTGTCGACGACCGGAGCGTCGTCACCCTCGGGCTCCTCCACTTCGACCTTGCCGATCGGCACCAGCCGGGCGACCGAGACATAGGATTCGGTATGCTCGGTGGCGAGGCCGTGCAGCTTGCGCGCCTCGGCCGACTGGACGAAGCCCGTGTCGACGACATGATGGTCGGTCACGCCGCGCCAGAAGCGGCGGGCATGATAGCCGCCGTCGGTGGTCGGCTCGACCTCCCACTTGGCCTCCGGATCGGCGCGGCCGAGCCAGCCGGCAACGGCCGCGGACACGCTGCCGCGATCGGTCAACTTCGGATCGAACGCGCCCGCCAAAGCCAGCGCCTCGATCAGATCGGGCGCATAGCGGCGCGGCACATAGGCCATCAGCCGCTGCATGCGTTGGGCATGCTCGACCATCGTACGCAGATCGTTGCCCGAACGCTGGCCGCCCGCGCCTTCGAGCATCGCGCCCGACAGGCCGTTGTCGAGCAGATAGGCGTCGAGCGCATTCTGATCCTTGAGATAGGTTTCCGAGCGGCTCTTGGTGACTTTGAAGAGCGGTGGCTGGGCGATGTAGAGATGCCCACGCTCGATGATCTCCGGCATGTGCCGGTAGAAGAAGGTCAGCAGCAAGGTTCGGATATGCGCGCCGTCGACGTCGGCGTCCGTCATGATCACGATCTTGTGATAGCGCAGCTTCTCAATGTTGAAATCGTCGCGGCCGATGCCGGTGCCCATCGCCTGGATGAGCGTGCCGACTTCCTTGGACGAGAGCATGCGATCGAAGCGCGCGCGCTCGACATTCAGGATCTTGCCCTTGAGCGGCAGGATCGCCTGGATGTTGCGATCACGCCCCTGCTTGGCGGAACCGCCGGCCGAGTCGCCCTCGACCAGATACAATTCGCACTTGGCCGGATCGCGCTCCTGGCAGTCGGCGAGCTTGCCCGGCAGCGAGGCGATGCCCATCACGCTCTTGCGGCTGGCTTCGCGCGCCTTGCGCGCGGCTTCGCGCGCGGCGGCGGCGTCGATGATCTTGGTGATGATCGAGCGTGCATGCGCCGGATTTTCCTCAAGCCATTCGGCGAGCTTGTCCGCCATCAGGCTTTCGAGCGGCTGGCGCACCTCGGACGAGACGAGCTTGTCCTTGGTCTGCGATCCGAATTTGGGATCGGGCAATTTGACCGAGACGATCGCGGTCAGGCCCTCGCGCATGTCGTCGCCCGTCAGCGATACCTTCTCGCGCTTCATCATGCCGGATTTCTCGGCATAATTGTTGAGCGTGCGGGTCAGCGCCGCGCGGAACGCGGCGAGGTGCGTGCCGCCGTCGCGCTGGGGGATGTTGTTGGTGAAGCAGAGCGTCTGCTCGTAATAGCTATCGTTCCATTCGAGCGCGACTTCGATGCCGATATCGTCGCGCTGGCCGCTGACCGAGATCGGATCGGGGAAGAGCGGCGCCTTGGTGCGGTCGAGATACTTCACGAACGCGGCGATCCCGCCCTCGTAGAACAATTCATGCTCGACCCGCTCGGAATGGCGCGCATCGACCAGGAAGATGCGCACGCCCGAATTGAGGAAAGCCAGCTCGCGATAGCGATGCTCCAATTTCTCGAAATCGAATTCGAGGATCTTGAAGGTGGCGGGGCTCGGCAGGAAGGTGACGCGCGTGCCCTTCTTGCCCGGCGCGGCGGTGCCGACGACCTTGAGCGGGGCGACCGCGTCGCCATGGGCGAAGCGCATGTAATGTTCTTCGCCGTCGCGCCAGATCGTCAGGTCGAGGAATTCGCTGAGCGCGTTGACGACCGAAACGCCGACGCCGTGGAGACCGCCCGAAACCTTGTAGGCATTGTCGTCGGAGGTGTTTTCGAACTTACCGCCGGCGTGGAGCTGGGTCATGATGACCTCGGCCGCCGACACGCCTTCCTCGGCGTGGATGCCGGTCGGGATGCCGCGGCCATTATCTTCGACCGAGACCGATCCGTCGGGGTTGAGCGTGATCACGATCTTGTCGCAATGGCCCGCCAGCGCCTCGTCGATCGCGTTGTCGGAGACCTCGAACACCATATGGTGGAGGCCCGAACCGTCGTCGGTATCGCCGATATACATGCCGGGCCGCTTGCGGACGGCATCGAGGCCTTTCAGCACCTTGATCGACGAGGCGCCGTAATCTTCGGATTCTTGGGATATTGCCATAGTGAGGATATAGGGATTCGAGCCGCAAAACCCAAGCAAAATGGGCCTTAATCCACAGGCAAATTGCCCCTCAGGCCTTCCGATAGTCGGGCTGGGTGCCGCTTTCGTGCCAGTAACGGGTAAGGCCCACAGCATCGAGCAGCGCATCGAACCGTGGATCATGCCACAGTGACCGCAGCGACGGCTCGAACAGGTAGTTGGTTCGCCGATCCGGCAAATAGGTGAAGGACCCTTGCCCGTTCGGGAAACGGAGCGAGGGGACCGACCAGCCGCGATCGAGGAAATAGGCGTCGATTACCGCAAACGCCTCATCCTTGCGGCCAAAGGTGGCGAGGAATTGCATCGCATTCTCGGCATAGCCGGCCGCCTGATGCGCCTTGCCCAGCCAGATGTCGGTCTGGGCGTCGATCGCCGCCGGATCGTGCGAGCGTAAGGCCTGCGCCACCGCCAGCACGCCGTCGACCTCGCCATTGCCCACCGAAGCGGGGCGGTTTTCGAGGTCCTGCGCCATCGCGATCGCCTCGTCGAGACGCCCGGTGAAAAGCTTGATGTAGAAGGCGCCGAACCACACCGCGAAATTGCGCGGGAAAAGCTGCAGGCCGCGCTCAACCGTCTGATCGGCATCTTCGAGACGCCCAGCCGCCCATTGCCAGATCATCAGGTCGAAGATGTTGATCGCCGATCCCTCCTGCGCCGCGACCGCGCGTTCGAGCGCGTCGGCAGCCTCCCCCATCCGCCCGACCCGGGCGAGCAGGCGGCCGAGCCATTGGAGCAGCACCATATTATCGGGGTCGCGTTTCAGCCCGTCGCGCAGCACGGGCTCCATCGCCAGCCAGCGGTTGAAGGGAAGCAGGTTGGACTGCGCGGCCCGGGCATAGCTTTCGTCGGGGTCGAGCGCGAGTGCGCGCGCGCTGATCTCGCGCGTCCGAGCCCGTGAAGCCTCGCCTTCCCCGGGTGGGTAATAATGTGCCTCGACCGAGTATAGCATCGCCAGCGCGCCCCAGCCGGGCGCATAATCGGGCGCGATCTGGGTCACGCGCCGGAACATCCCGCGCGCCTGAAGTTCGCCATCGTTGGTTGACTGGCCGAGCGCTGCGAGACCGGCGACCATCAAATCCTGGACATGCTGGGACGGGCGTTTGCGCGCATGCCGCCAGAAAAGCAGGCCGCTTGCCGCAACGCCTCCCACGACCGCCACCGCACCGCCGACCACTGCACGGCGCGAAAGGGAATGGCGCGGGGCTGGAGCGGGGGCTGGGGCGGGCGCGGCGGCGCGGGGCGCGCTGTCGCCGCGGATCAGGCGATAGCCGACCTTGGTGATCGTCTCGATTCGGAAAGAGCCCGCACCGATTCCCTCGGCCGAGCGGCGCAGGCGCGAGATGACGCGGTTGATCGCATCTTCGCCGACCACACGGTCATCCCAGCAGGACGATGTAAGTTCATCGCGGGTGACGATACCGCCCTCGGCGCGCACCAAAGCGAGCAGCACCTGCATCACGCGCGGCTCAAGCACCTCCTCCGCGCCGTCGTGGCGGATCAGCTGGCGCACTGCAGGCCGCACATTCAGCCGCCCGAGAATGAAATCGGGCGTGTGCGCCAGGTCGATCGGCTCCGCGTCGCTTGCTCCCAAGCACACCCCCTTGTCGCGCCGCGCGTCGGCGCGCGCCGCTTTCTAGCTTAACTCGTCAAAGCGAGGAAGGAATCGATCCGCGCCACCACCGGCAGCCGCCGATCGTCGGCCTCGCGCATGATCTCGTGGCCGCCGCCGTCGATGATCGTGAGTTCGGCGTTGGGCAGCAATGCGGCGGCATGCTCGATCGCGGCCACGTCGACGATCGGGTCGCCGCGCGCCGCCACCAGCAGGATCGGCGTCCGGATCACGGCGAGCACCGTATCCGGCAGCCGCGCGATCGAAGCGAAGGCGGCGCGGACCCAGCCCCAGCTCGGCACGCCCGACGCGATTTCGGGCTTGGTCGCCTTCCACCAGAGCTTGTCGGCGCGGCGATCGGGGCAGGACGTCATGCGCTCGCCAACATCGCCGATATCGCGCCCTGAAATGCGGCGCTCGGCCAGCCCGATCAAGGTCGCGGCGCGGGATAGCCCGCCCACCAGCCAGATCGGCACGCCCTTGATGCGGATGCCGATCATCGGCGAGGCGAGCACGGCGGCGTCGATCCCTTCCGGCCGGCGTGCGAGCATCCGCAAGGTGAGGTGCGCGCCCATCGAATGCGCGACGATCACATGCGGCGCGGACGTTTCCGCGATCCAGCGATCAACGAAGCTGGTCAGGTCGTCAACGAGGGGATCGAAATCGGTCTGGTGGCAGATCAAAGGATCGGCCAGCATCCGGCCCGATCCACCCTGGCCGCGCCAGTCGAAGCCGGCGATGTTCCAGCCCAAACCGTGCCAGTGGATCAGCACTTCCAGATATTTCTCGATGAAGTCGCCGCGCCCGGTCAGGAACAGCATGCTGCCGCGCGCCGTGCCCGGCTGCGGCCAGGCATAGGAACGCAGCGGCCAGCCGTCCGCCGCGCGCCATTCGGTAAAACGCATGCCGTCGGGAATCTCCCGACGAGGGTTGAGGAACGGCGTGGTCATCGCCGCCCCGCTATCGCGGCGCGGCTGCGCTCTAATCAAGCGGAAGCGTGCGCGAAACGCGTATCAAGCCCGGAAAAAACCTCCAAAACCCCGATGGTCGGCATTTCGTCGGGCAATCATCAGCTTTTCGAAAGCTGCTCATCCTCTCGATCAAGTCGGATCCAGGCCATTCCGAATGGCGCCGTGGCACTCCCGCCGCCTCGCGAAAAGGAATGACGCCATGATCAAGACCATCATCACTTTCGCCGCCCTCGCTGCGCTGGCTTCACCGCTCGCAGCCGCCCCCAAGGCCCACGCCTGGAAGGTCGGCGATGACAGCTATCACCTCTACTACACCGATCTGGACACGAACACCGCTTCCGGGCGCGCTACCCTGCTCACCCGTGTCGAGCAGCGCGCCGGCGAACTCTGCAATACGCCGCTCAGGGTTGATCAGCGGGCCTGCGTGAAGGACGCGCTCGCCAGGATTCCCAACGCCAACCTGCAGCGTGCGCTGGCCGAGCGCGACAGCAACAACCGTCTCACCGCGCGCTAATGTCCTCCGCACCCGCTACGGCCGCTCAGGACGGCCGTGGCGGACGCGCGATCACATTTCCGTCCCGATCTCGCCATCGCCGATCATAAGCCGGGTCGCGGTGCCCACGTCGCGAAACAGATCGGCCTCCGTCCCCGTCATCCAGCTTTGCCCGCCCGCCGCCGCAAGCCGCGCGAACAGGGCTGCGCGCCGCGACGGATCGAGATGTGCGGCCACCTCGTCGAGCAGCAGGATCGGACGCTGCCCACGCGCTTCGGCGATCAGATCGGCATGCGCGAGGATGATGCCGAGCAGCAACGCCTTCTGCTCGCCGGTCGAGCAGAGTTCGGCGGGCATCGTCTTGTCGAGATGCGTGACGGCGAGGTCGGACCGGTGCGGTCCGGCGAGCGCGCGTCCGGCGGCGGCATCGCGGCCGCGCCCGCCCCGCAATTCGGCGGCGAGCGCGGCCTGCGCATCCTCCGCCGCGGGCGTCCAGCCGGTCAGCGTGATGCCGGCGCGCGCGAACGGCCCCTGCGGCTGTGTCGCGAGCCGTTCGCTCAGCGCCGCGACGATGCGGTCGCGCGCCTCGGCGATGGCCGCGCCATGCTCGGCCATCCCGGCTTCGAGCGCGGCAAGCCAGGCGGGGTCGGCGCCATCGGGCTCGGCCAGCAATTTGTTGCGTGCGCGGGTCGCGGCCTCGTAGCGGTTCGAATGCGCGGCATGGCCAGGTTCGCGCGCGAGCACGAGCCGGTCGAGGAAACGACGCCTGCCGCCCGCGCTTTCGAGGAACAATCGGTCCATCGCCGGGGTCAGCCACAAGACCGACAGCCACTCACCCAAGGCGGCGGCGGATTTGTCCGCGCCGTTGATCCGCACCTGTCGCCTTTCGGGCGCGGTCGCGAGCGTGCCGGTGCCCAGATCGACGTCGCTGCCCAGCCGCGCACTGATCGCGAACCCGCCCGGCCCGTCGCTCCGCGCCATTTCAGACAAGGTCGCGCCGCGCAGGCCGCGTCCCGGCGTCAGCAACGACACGGCTTCCAGGATGTTGGTCTTCCCCGCCCCATTCTCGCCGGCGAGGATGACGAATCCTTCGCCGGGCGCGATCAGGGCCTCCGCATGGTTGCGGAAATCGGTAAGGGCGAGGCGGGTCAGCGCGGCCATCCGCCTTCGCTAGCCGCCGGCCTAGCCCCGCGCGAGGAAGTTTTGCCAGACCGGATCGGGCGCCCAGATGGCGTCGATATCGGGCCGGGCCTTCTCCTCGGACCAGCCGAGCCGCTCGACGCGATAGCGATAGAGAAATGCCGAGACGCGCCAGTTAGCGGCGCAATGGACATGGACCGGCGCGTCGCCGAGCTCGTCCATCGCGGTGGTGAAAGCCTCGAAATCCGCTTCGGTCGGCGCGCTGAAGTCGACCGGGATGTGGAGATAGCGCAGGCCCAGCGTCGCCAGCGTCGCCGCTTCGTCGGGCAAGGCACGCGGGCTGTTGGTGAGCGCGAGATTGATCACGGTTTTGACGCCGGCGTCACGCAGGGCGGCGAATTGCGCTTCGTCAGGCTGACCGGACGTGGTCAGCGTCGGCGAGAGCCGCCGGTAATTATAGATGCCGAGATCGTCCGGCGTCACACCCGCATGGGCATCAGCACGTAGAGTGCCGGTGCCTTGTCGTTCTCGCGGATCAAAGTCGGCGCGGCGGCGTCGGCGAGATGTACCTCGACCGTGTCGCCGTCGATCTGGCCGAGGATGTCGAGCAGGTAACGTGCGTTGAAGCCGATATCGAAGCTCGCCGAACTATAGTCGCCGGGCACTTCCTCGGCGGCGGTGCCGTTCTCGGGACTGGTGACCGAGAGCGTGATCTTGTCCTTGTCGAGGCTCATCTTGACCGCGCGCGTCTTCTCGCTGGCGATCGTGGCGACGCGGTCGACACCCTCCTCGAAGCTGCGCGGATCGATCTTGAGCAGTTTGTCATTCCCGGTCGGGATGACGCGCGAATAATCGGGGAAGGTGCCGTCGATCAGCTTCGATGTCAGGATCGCGGTGCCCAGGCCGAAGCGGATCTTGGTCGGCGACAGCGACACCTCGACCGAACCGTCGACCTCGTCGAGCAACTTGCGCAGCTCACCCACGCATTTCCGCGGGATGATCACGTCGGGCATGCCCTCGGCGCCATCTGGCCGCGGCACGGTGACGCGGGCAAGGCGGTGGCCGTCGGTGGCAGCGGCCTTCAGCACCGGGGTCGCGTCGTCCGATACGTGCAGGAAGATGCCGTTCAGATAATAACGCGTCTCTTCGGTTGAGATGGCGAAGCGCGTCTTGTCGATGATCTGCTTCAAGGTTTCGGCGGGCAGGTCGAAGCGGGTCGGCAGTTCGCCCTCTGCGATCACCGGGAAATCCTCGCGCGGCAGCGTCTGCAGGCTGAAGCGCGCGCGGCCCGCAACGACGCCCATCTTGCCTTCGGCGGCGGTGAGCTGGACCTGGCTGCCCTCGGCCATCTTGCGGGCGATGTCGAACAAGGTGTGTGCGGCGACGGTGGTCGCGCCCGGCGTCTCCACCTGCGCCTCGATCGTCTCGACCACCTGCAGATCGAGGTCGGTCGCCATCAGGCGAAGACCGCCCTCGGATGCCTCGATCAGCACGTTCGACAGGATCGGAATCGTGTTGCGGCGCTCAACGACCGACTGGATGTGGCCCAGCGCCTTGAGCAGGATCGCACGTTCGATCGTCGCCTTCATGTTGTTCCCCGGTCCCGGCAGATTTTGGGCAACCACTATAACGCGGCTTACCGGGCTGGCCAGAGGGAAGGCCATGAAAAAGGGGCCGGACACGCGGCCCAGCCCCTCTTCCTGTGGACAAGTCGGAATCGGCGCGACTTAGAAGCGCAGACCGACGCCGGCGAGCAGCTGGTTGCGCGAGACGCCCTGCTCGTAATTCGAGTAGCGATATTCGGTCTTCACGAACGCACGGCTGCCGAGCTGATGCTCGATGCCCGCACCGACGCGCGCACCGCTGAGATTGCCGTCGGCGAGGTTAACCCCGGTGGCGGTGCCGTCGACGGTGAAGCGGGCGTTGGTATAGCCCGCCTTGACGTAGAGCAGATTGTTGCCGCCGACGACGTAACCGACGCGGCCGCCGGCATAGAGATCGCGCGAGGCCTTTTGGGTCACGGCGCCGAGCTCCTTCTTCTGGGTCGAATCGCTGGCTTCGCCCTCGACGCCGAACACGACATTGCCGCGCTGGAGATCGTAGCCGGCGTTAACGCCGTAGAGCGCGCCATTGTCATGGCGCTCCTGGCCCTGGACGCGATCCCAGCCGCCGATCGCCTCGATATGGGCACCGGTGAAGGTCGTGGCGGTATCCGTGTCCTGCGCGAAAGCGGGGGCGGCGATCGCGGTCGAGGCGACGAGGGCGGCGATGAACAACTTAGACATGATTACACTCCATTTGCTTTTTTTCCGCCTGCTCCCCCGAGGGCGGGGCGGCGGGCAAAGCGCCCCGCTGCATTGCAGCACTCTGAATGGCTCGGTCAGGTGAGGTTTAGGTTGCGGGCAGGAATGTGGCGGAGGATGGAGAAGCCATGCGGTTCCGTCCTTTCGCCCTTCTGTTGTGGCTGTTCGCCGCGCCTTTGGCTGCGCGCGAGACGGTTGGCACGTTTGCCACATGGGCCGCCTTTTGCGACGAGCCGAAGCAATGTTTCGCGATTTCGCAGGCCGCCGAGCGTTCCGACCATCCCTCGGTCAGCATCGCGGTGGCGGGCCCGACTCTGCTGGTTCAGGCGCGTCTCGGCCGCCCCGCGCGCGCGGCGATGCTGACGATCGGCGGGCTGCAATTCGATCTGGCGGTCTCGGGCGAGGATGCGCGCGCCGATCCCCGCGCCAGCCGCCGGATCGTCGCGGCGATGCGCGAGGGCGAGACGCTGACGATAATCGGCACGTCACCCAAGGGCCGACGCTTCCGGCATCATTACCTGCTCGCGGGCGCGCCGAGCGCGATCGATGCCGCGGCGATTGCCGCAATGCGGTAGCCACTGGAGCCTGATCGTTATCTGTGGAAGCGCTGCGCGCTTCCGCTGATGACGTGAATCAGGCTCCATTCAAATAGTTGAGACCTTGATTCACGATCCAGGCTGATTCAGCCTGGATCGATCAAGGTCTAGAAAAATCGCGCTCTTTCGACTAGGTAAGCGCCTCTCATGAACGTTCCCATGCCCATTCCCGGTCATATCGATCCGGTGCCGGTGCCGCGCGACCCGGTCGTGCGCGCCGATGGCCGCCGCGATCTGCTCGGCCGATCGAAGGACGAGTTGCGCGGCCTGTTGGCCGAGGCCGGGCTCGATCCCAAGCAGGCCAAGCTGCGCGCCAAGCAGCTCTGGCACTGGATCTACAATCGCGGCGCGACCGATTTCGGGGTCATGACCGATATTTCGAAGACGATGCACCCATGGCTCGCCGAGCATTTCGTGATCGGCCGGCCGGACGTGGTCGAGGGCCAGGTGTCGAGCGACGGCACGCGCAAATGGCTGCTCCGGTCGCCCGACGGCCACGATTACGAGATGGTGTTCATCCCCGACGCGGATCGCGGCACGCTGTGTGTGTCGAGCCAGGTAGGCTGCACGTTGACCTGCACCTTCTGCCACACCGGCACGATGCGGCTGGTGCGCAACCTGACCGCGGGCGAGATTGTCGGCCAGGTCATGCTCGCGCGCGACGCGCTCGGCGAATGGCCGAGTCAGCCCGAAGGACGCCTCCTCACCAACATCGTGATGATGGGCATGGGCGAGCCGCTCTACAATTTCGATAATGTTCGCGACGCACTAAAGCTTGTTATGGACGGCGACGGCCTGGCGTTGTCCAAGCGGCGCATCACATTGTCGACGAGCGGGGTGGTCCCGATGATGGCGCGTGCGGGCGAAGAGATTGGCGTCAACCTTGCGGTCTCGCTCCACGGCGTGACCAAGGAGGTGCGCGACGAACTGGTCCCGCTCAACAAGAAATACGGCATCGAGGAATTGCTCGCCGCCTGTGCGGCCTATCCCGGCGCCAACAATGCGCGCCGCATCACCTTCGAATATGTGATGCTGAAGGGCCGCAACGACAGCGACGAGGATGCGCGCGAACTGGTCCGCCTGCTCCGGAAGCACAAGCTGCCCGCCAAGGTGAATCTGATCCCGTTCAATCCCTGGCCGGGCGCGGCCTACGAATGTTCGGATCCCGACCGGATCCGCAGCTTTTCGAACATCATCTTCGAAGGCGGCATCTCCGCGCCGGTGCGCACGCCGCGCGGGCGCGACATCGACGCGGCCTGCGGCCAGCTCAAGACCGCGGCCGAAAAGAAGAGCCGCGCGCAAAAGGACAGGGAAGCTGCCGAAAAAGCACTGGCAGGCGTATAAAGAGGCGTTAGATACGACCTATGCTACTGTTCGATCGGGCTTTTAAGAAACTCATCAAGCAAGGCGAAATGATTGTCACCGATGCGGGTGGCAAGCTCTACCGCTACGGAACGCCCTATCCCGGGCGCGATCCCGTCCATGTCCGCTTCACCGACCGGTCGACCCCGCGCAAGATCGTGATGGCGCCCTCGCTCGGCGCGGGCGAGGCCTATATGGATGGCCGGCTGGTGATGGAGCAGGGCGACATCCACGCGCTGCTCGACCTCGTCACCTGGAACAATCGCTTCGAACTGCGCAGCGACAAGAGCAATCTCGAGGCCAAATCGCGCATCCTGGGCGATCCGTTCGGCTGGCTGCGCACCTATAACCAGGAGCGGCGGTCGAAGAAGAACGTCGCCCATCACTATGATCTGTCGGCGACGCTCTACGACCTCTTCCTCGATCCCGATCGCCAATATAGCTGCGCTTACTTTACCGATCCGGCCAACAGCCTTGAGCAGGCGCAGGTCGACAAGAAGGCGCATATTGCGTCGAAGCTCTATTTGAAGCCCGGCCTGAAGGTGCTCGACATCGGCTGCGGCTGGGGCGGCATGGCGCTCTACCTGCACGAGAAATTCGGGGTCGAAGTACTCGGCATCACTTTGTCCGAGGAGCAGCTCAAGCTCGCGCGCGAGCGGGCCGAAAAAGCCGGCGTCGCCGACAAGGTGAAGTTCGAGCTGATCGATTACCGCAAGGTCACCGGCAAGTTCGATCGAATCGTCTCGGTGGGCATGTACGAACATGTCGGACCGGCCCATTTCCGGACTTATATCGCCAAATGCCGCTCGCTGCTGGCGGAGGACGGCGTGATG
>NZ_DATHFV010000067.1:0-13553 GCF_035317925.1 Sphingomonas sp. | reverse complement strand
ACGCATATCGTCGACGTCGCCCTTCCCAATCAGTAATTTCGCGCCCGGGAAATCGGACGCCTGGCCGGTATGGTCGAAATGTTCGTGGCTGATGCCGACGATGCCGATCTGATCGGGCTTCAGGCCGAGCTTCGCGAGCTGATCGACGATCGTGACGGTCAGCACGGCATCCAGGCCCTGCTTCGGATCGGGAACGTGGTTGAGCATCGCCTTCGGAATGCCCGTGTCCCACAGCATGTAGGTGTCGCCGTGGCGGATCAGGTAGCAGCTCGCGGCGAGATCGCGGTGCTGGCCGACATAGGCGCGCGTGTCGGAAAAGAGATCGAGATCGAAGGCGACGATCTTGCCGCAATCGAGGCGGGTGAGGGAAACGGGCGCGGGCGCGGCGGCGTGGGCTGCGCCGGCCATCAGCAAGCCAGCGAAAAAGGCGATCGACATGTTCATTCTGGCATCTCCGGTGCTGCGGCGATGCGGCCTTTGCCACTGCCGCGGCACCGGAGGCAAGCGCGCCTGAACGATCAGGCGGTGAGGAAAATCTTGCGGCGCCGCATCGCCGCGCCGGTGAGACCGAAGCCGGTGAGCATCATCGCCCAGCTCGCAGGCTCGGGCACGCCGGGCTCGGAGCCGCCGACGTCTACGTAGGTCTTGAACTCCATATCCCAGTTGAACGGCGCGTCGCCATAGCCGGGGCCCGGGAAGGCCTTGCCGCCGGCATAGCTGTCATAGCCGGTGCCGAGCACGCCATAGGTGCCGAGGATGCCCGTGCTGGCGGTGAAGTCGAACGTATATTGCTGGCCCGCCGCGAGCGTGATGCCGAGGCCCGACGTGTCGAAGGTGAAGATGCAAAAGCCGTCGCCATTCTCCTGGCAGGTAACGCTCTGGCTGGCGGTGCCGAGCACGGTGCCGGCGAGACCGGACCCCTGCCGGATTTCGAAGGTCACATCCGAGCTGTTCTCCCCGCCGTAATTGGAGACGAGCTGGAAGCCGGCGAAGGTGCCGGACAGGCCGGCGGTGAAGGACTGGCCGACCGGCAGATTGTCGCCGTCGTTAACGAAACCGAACGGAATGGCGATGTTGTAGTCGGTCTGCTGCTGATCGAGCACGAGCTGCGCGCCGGCCGGCGACACGGCAAGCCCCAACGCGGCAACGGCCGCGAATACCGAACGTTTCATGAAACCCCCCAACCAATCGAACGGAACGCACAGCAGCGACTCGTTACTGCCGCGCAATATCCGCGGATGCGGGATCGAGCGGAAGTGTAAATTATGCCGTTTTGGGGTCCGCGATCAGCTCGCGTACGTCGGTCAACCGGCCCGTCACCGCCGCCGCCGCGGCCATGGCCGGCGACACCAGGTGGGTGCGCGCGCCAGGGCCCTGGCGGCCGACGAAATTACGGTTCGAGGTCGACGCGCAGCGTTCGCCCGGCGGGACCTTGTCGGGGTTCATCGCGAGGCACATCGAGCAGCCCGGCTCGCGCCATTCGAAGCCTGCCTCGATAAAGATGCGGTCCAGCCCCTCGGCCTCGGCCTGGCGCTTGACCAGGCCCGAGCCGGGGACAACCAGCGCCTGGCGGATGGTGTCCGCGACATGACGGCCCTTGGCGACCGCGGCGGCGGCGCGCAGATCCTCGATCCGACTGTTGGTGCAGCTGCCGATGAAGATATGCTCGACGCCGACATCCTGCATGCGCGTGCCCGGGGTCAGGCCCATATAATCGAGCGATTTGCGCGCGGCCTCCTGCTTGGAGGGATCGGCGAAGCTCATCGGATCGGGTACGCGGCCGGTGATCGCGACGACATCCTCGGGGCTGGTGCCCCAGGTCAGGCTCGGCGCGATATCGGCGGCGTCGAGCGTGACGACCTTGTCGTAGCGTGCGCCGGCATCGGTCGGGAGCGAGCGCCAATATTCGACGGCGCGTTCCCACGCCTCGCCCTGCGGCGCCATCGGGCGGCCTTTCAGATAGGCATAGGTCTTGTCGTCGGGCGCGATCAGGCCGGAGCGCGCGCCATGCTCGATCGCCATGTTGGAGACGGTCAGCCGCCCTTCGATCGACATGTCGCGGATCACCGAGCCGGTATATTCGACGACATAACCGGTGCCGCCGGCGGCGCCGACCTTGCCGACGATCGCGAGAATCACGTCCTTGGGCGAGACACCGAAGCCGAGCGTGCCGTCGACGCGGATCTCCATCGTCTTGGACGGCGCGAGCAAAAGGGTCTGCGTCGCCAGCACATGCTCAACCTCGCTCGTACCGATGCCGAAGGCGAGCGCGCCCAACGCGCCATGCGCGGCGGTATGGCTGTCGCCGCAGACGAGGGTCGTGCCGGGCAGAGTGAAGCCCTGCTCCGGTCCCACGACATGGACGATGCCCTGTTCGGGCGAGACCTCGTCGAACAATTTTATGCCGAATTCGGGCGCGTTGCGGCTGAGCGCGGCGAGCTGGTTGGCGCTTTCCAGATCCGCGATCGGCAGGCGGTGGCCCAGCGCATCGACGCGCGCCGTGGTCGGCAGGTTATGATCCGGCACCGCGAGCGTGAGATCGGGCCGGCGTACATTGCGTCCCGCCACGCGAAGTCCCTCGAAGGCCTGCGGGCTGGTCACTTCGTGGACGAGGTGGCGATCGATGTAGATCAGGCAGGTTCCGTCGTCGCGGCGTGCCACGACGTGCGCGTCCCAGATCTTTTCGTAGAGGGTGCGGGGTGCGGACATGATGGTGCGCACATAAGAGCGGTTGGCGCGCAAGGCCAGACGAGCCCTGCTTCTGTATGCCCAACTCAAAATATGTTAATCTCTGCGCGTTAAACGCACCGGATTCAAAGAGGATGAGTCGGTTGAACCGGCTGCACCT
This sequence comes from Sphingomonas sp., assembly GCF_035317925.1. Taxonomy (GTDB): domain Bacteria; phylum Pseudomonadota; class Alphaproteobacteria; order Sphingomonadales; family Sphingomonadaceae; genus Sphingomonas_I. Next base: position 10,705 of record NZ_DATHFV010000067.1, on the reverse strand, counting down.
CGGGGCGGAGCCTGATGAGTGAAGTTGTAGAGTATGATCCCGCCGACCCGGTCTCCTTCAAGAGCCCGGCGAAGCGCGGGTGGCGGGCCGCCGCCGAATTCCAGTTCGAGATCGTGCTTTTCCTGCTGCTGCTGGCGACATTCGCGGCGGTGCGATTCCAGGATAGCATCCTGACCCGGACGATCACGATCATTCCGGGCTCGACGCTCTACACGCCGCGTTATTACGGCGACGCGCCGCATGGCGGAAAATCGACGATCCACGTCAATCCCTATCGCGCGCTGAACTGGCGCTGCCATATCCGTCCCGTCTACGCCTATCCCTATTGCGGCTACGAGTTGCTGCTCGATGCCCGGACGCCCGACCGGGGACTCGACCTCAGCCGGCTGGAATCGCTGACGATCAATCTCGATTACCGGGGCCCAGGCAACACGTTCCGCGTCTATCTCAAGAATTACGACCGGCGCTACAGCACGCCCGGAATTCCCGACACGCTGAAGTTCAACAATGTGGAGGTGACGGCCCAGCAGGGGCGCAACGTCATCGAGCTCCAGACGTCGGACTTCGCGGTCGCCGAATGGTGGCTGACGCAGAACAAGATCACGACGGCCTTGCGGCACGTCCAGCTCGACGACGTGACAGAAATCCAGTTCCAGACCGGTACCAACGCGCCCGCGGGCACCTATCTGTTCAAGGTCGACAGCATCGCGCTGCGCAGCCGCGTGATCGCGCAGGCAACGTGGTACGGCGCGATCCTGGCGGCATGGGTCGTGCTGATCGGCTTCTACCTGCTCTATCGTATCCTCAAGCTGCGCGAGGATCTGGAACAGCGTCGGAAGAGCCAGGCGGCAGCATTGCGCATCGCCCAATATGCCGAGGAATCGGCGCGGCGCGATTATCTCACCAGATTGCTCAACCGCTCGGGCGTGATCGATCTCTATCATCCGATCGCGATGAACCGCCGCGAGGGCACATCTGCCGTGATCCTGCTCGACGTCGATCATTTCAAAGCGGTCAACGACCGCTTCGGGCATAGCGCGGGCGATCAGGTGCTCACCACGATCGCGCAGATCCTGACCGAGAATACGCGGACCGGCGATATCGTCGGACGGTGGGGCGGCGAGGAATTCCTGCTGATCTGCAGCATCTCCGACCTGGATGCGGCGATGAGCATCGCGGGCAAATTGCGCGCCAGCATCGAGGCGCACGATTTCCCGGTGGTCGGCCACGTCACCGCCAGCCTTGGCGTCTATTGCGCGAGCGGGCAGATGGCGGCGCTGGAGCAGCTCGTTTCCTATGCCGACGCGGCGCTCTATGCCGCCAAGGAACAGGGTCGCAACCGGGTGATCCTGTATCAGCCGTTCATGCGGGAAGCCGCCTGAGGCGAAACGTAGCCGGGATCATGCGAGAAGGGCAGCGGATCGTCCCGCCGCAAGACATCAAGCAAGCCTGAGAAATCGGTTCGGCAGCGGAAGCCGAGGACCCGTTCGGCGAGGCCCGCATCGTAGACGCGGTCGATCGACCGAGGCAAAGTCCAGCCACGCCGCGCATAGAGTTCGGGCGCATCGGGGAAATAGCCGGCGATCACGCGCGCGGCATCCTGCTTGAGCGCCGCCGCATCGGCGCGCGCGAACGGCGTCGGCGCGGAAATGACGAACAAGCCGAAACCGATATCTGGCGCGCGCGCCAGTGCGACCCGATGGGCTTCGGCCGCGTCCTGCGCGGTCAGCCGCCGGTGGAGCAGCTCGTTCGCCTTGGTGTTCGGGCCGGACAGGCCGATGACATGCGCCTGATCGTCCTCCTCGGGGAAGAAGCGGCTGGTGCGCAAGATGACGACGGATAGCCCATGTTCGTCGTGGATCAGGCGGCATAGCCGTTCGGCCGCGAGCTTGGTCGCGCCATAGATGTTGCGCGGCGCCAGCGGCGCCAGTGTCTCGTCGATCCACGCGGCCGCTTCGCCCCGCCCTTCGCGGATCGCGGCCGAGATCATGAGCGAGGTGCTCGAGGTGAACACGAACCGGTCGACCTTCGCCGCGACCGCTTCCTCAAGCAGCCCGAGCGTGGCGCTGACATTGACGTCGACGAAACGCTGCTTCGGATAGCGCGCGATATCGGGCTGATGCAGCGCGACGCCGTGGATCACCGCGTCGATCGCATGATCGCGAAACGCGCGGGCGATCAGATCGCGGTCGTCGACCGAGCCGAGCAGCATGGTGTGCGGCCCAGGCGCAACGTCGAGTCCGACGACGCGATGGCCGTCGCTTTCCAGCAAGGGCGCCAGATGCCGGCCGAGCCAGCCGCTCGATCCGGTAAGAAGCACGTTCACGGCTTGCCGACCTGTACCCAATCATGGAACGGCAGGCGGTAATATTGGTCGAAGATTTCGAGCGGCAGGCCGGTCGGCTTCACCGAGGTCGAATTCCACAGCATCGCCACGCCGAACCGCTCGACCGGATCGAAGATGATCTCCGAGCGCGAGCCGCGCACCGCGCCGCGATGCCAGATCAGGTGATGGCCTTCATAATCGGACTCGCGGAAGGCCAGGCCGTAAGCGCTGTTCTTGAGCGCCAGATCGTACGGCGCGAGCCCACGATGCGGCGTGAAGACGCGCGGCACGTGCAGTTCGAACAATATATCCGGCGGCAGCACGCCGGGCGCCCCGCCCATCTGCGCGCGCATCCAGATGCCGAGATCGACGATCGAGCTGTTGACCCCGCCCGCGGCCGGAATGCGGTAATAGGCATCCTGCACCGGGATCGGCCGTCGCGCATTGTGCGGGCGCGCCCAACTGGCCGAACCGACCAGCCCTTCCTTGGTGGTGCTGGCGCTGGTCATGCCGAGCGGGGCGAAAATATAGCGGCGCGCGGCTTCGTCATAGGTCAGGCCGGTCGCCTTCTCGACCGCCTCGTGCGCCACGTCGAACGCGACATTCTGATAGGCCCAGCAGGTGCCGGGCGGGCACATCGGGAAGAGCGGCCCATAGTCGCCGCGGATCAAGGCCGGATCGACATTATCCTCCAGCCGGTCGTCATAGGCATTCTTGACGATGCCGAGACGGTGCGACAGCGCATCCGCCAAGGTGGCGACATTCTGATTGTCATGCGGCAGCTTGAGCGTCGACGACCATTTCGAGATGGGATCGTCGAGGCGGAGCTTGCCCTGGCGCGCGAGCAGGGCCTCGAGCGTCGCCGCCACGCCCTTCGAGACCGAGGCCCAGCGCCATACCGTCTGCGGCGTCGCTTTCTCGCCGGTGGAGGCATCGACCACACCATAGGCCTTGATGAAGGACAATTGCCCGTCCTCGATCACCGCGATGGCGAGGCCCGCCATATCCTTACGATCGACGATGCTGCGCGCGCGTTCGTCGAGCCGGCCATAATCGACACGATAGATGCGCGGATTGAGCGGGCCCGCGCCCAGCGCGCGCTCGGCGTTGGCGGCGGTGCTGATGCCCTGGCGAACCGGCCGCGTCGCCATGAAATGCTTGGCGATCACCAGGATTTCGATGAACAAGGCGATCGCCAGCAGCAGTTGCGCGCTCCGCACGACCAGCGGATCGCGCCAGAGCGGACGGGTCGAACGGGACGATCGGGATCGGCGGGGCGGCTTCACTGCCGACAGTCTTGGGGCGCGCCGCCCAAGCGGTCAACGCGCAGGCTGCTCGGCTCGTCGTGCGACGAACCGTTAGGGCCGAAATCAGCGCGCGTAGGTGGCGCTGGTCTTGGCCTTGACCTCGTCCGCAGTGACGCCGGGTGCGAGCTCGACCAGCTTGAACGGCGAAAGATGATCGGGTCGCTGGAACACGCACAGATCGGTCACGATCATGTCGACCACATTCTTGCCGGTCAGCGGCAAAGTGCAGGCGGGGATGAATTTGGGGCTGCCGTCCTTGGAGGTGTGCTCCATCACGACGATGATCTTCTTGACGCCGGCGACGAGATCCATCGCGCCGCCCATGCCCTTCACCATCTTGCCGGGAATCATCCAGTTGGCGATGTCGCCCTGCTCGCTCACTTCCATCGCGCCGAGCACGGTCAGGTCGATATGCCCTCCGCGGATCATCGCGAAGCTGTCCGACGAGGAGAAATAGGACGAGGACGGCAATTCGCTGATCGTCTGCTTGCCGGCATTGATCAGATCGGGATCGACCTCGTCGTCATAGGGGAACGGCCCGATACCGAGCATGCCGTTTTCCGACTGGAGCGTGACCTCGACACCCGCTGGCACGTGATTGGCCACGAGCGTCGGGATGCCGATGCCCAGATTGACGTAGAAGCCGTCCTTCAGCTCCCTCGCGGCGCGCGCCGCCATCTCGTCACGGGTCCAGGCCATTATTTCGCTTTCTTCGGAGTGGGTTCGGGCACGGCTTCAACGGCAGGCGCGGGCGGCTTGGGCGGACCGGGATCGCGCCATTGCTTGTCCTTGGGGAAGATATCGTCGGGGCCGCCCTGCAGCGCGCTGCCATAAACCGGGTTGGGCATTACGAACCAGCCATTGCCCCACAGATCGGCGATGCCCGAATAAGCGACGGTGGCGCGGCGCGCGGCGACGCCATTGGGCTCGGTCGTGAACAGGTCGGAGAAATCGACGAGTTGATCGCCCGCCATCGCCAGCACGCAATATTTGGCGGCAATGACCTGGCGGCGGCCATCCTTGAACGAGCCATTGGCATCGTCGCCGCTGAGGAACAGGGTTTCGCCATGCTTGGCCGGACCCAGTCCCGCCGCATTGAGCGCGGCTTCGGCACCGGCCGCGTTCACGACGGCGCGGTTGGAGTTGAAAATCACGGTCACGCCATGATCGCGCAGCCGGTCGAGCGCTTCCTTGGCGCCGGGCGTGGGCGCGACAAAAGCCGCGCCACCCTTCTCCCACCGGTCCCAGGCGTCGTCGTCGAACACTTTCCGGTTGGCAACGAGGTCATCATATTCGGCGCCGAGATTGAGGATCGAGGTTTCATCGACGTCGAGCACGATCGCGGGCGGCTTGTCGCCGCAGGGCAGGAAATGCGGATTGGTGAGCGTCGAATCCGGGGTGAGCACGACGCCCTTGTGCGTGCCGCCCGCGACCTGTTCGTCAACGAAATCGGCGAGCATCCGCCACGTCTGGCGGGTGAGCGCGGCGGCCTCGGCCGAGCCGTAGAGATATTGGATGCCGTGCAGCTGGGGCGGGGCCGCCGGCGGTTCGGGCGGGAAATAGGTCTTGGGCGCCGTGGCGGCGGGTTTCGCTTTGGCCGACGGCGCCTTCTTGGTCAGCGCCGTGGCGGGCGCGGCTAGCGCCAGCGCGAGGACCAGCGCCGTTAGCGCGGTTCTCGATCCGGTTGCAGGGGATCGCCGCTCTAAACCATTGCTCTGCCGCATTCTCCGAGTCGTCCGGTGATTCCACCGGACTGGAAAATGCTCTGGCGGACTTTTCATGCCGGCTCCCGCGTGCGCACGGTCCGGAACTCGATCATCTTGTCGTAGGGCGCGCCGGAAATCAGTCGTTTCACATAGATGCCCGGCACATGGATGCAGTCGGGATCGAGGCTGCCGATGGGCACGATTTCCTCGACCTCGGCCACGGTGGCCTTGCTCGCGGTCGCCATCGGCTGGTTGAAGTTGCGTGCGGTCTTGCGGAAAATCAGGTTGCCGGCCTCATCCGCCTTCCAGCCCTTGATGATCGACAGATCGGCGACGATGCCGCGTTCGAGCACATAGGTTTCGCCGTCGAACTCCTTGGTCTCCTTGCCGTCGGCGACGACGGTGCCGACGCCGGTCCTGGTGTAGAAACCGGGAATGCCCGCCCCGCCCGCGCGGCAGCGTTCCGCCAGCGTGCCCTGGGGGCAGAATTCGACCTCAAGCTCGCCGCTGAGATATTGGCGTTCGAATTCCTTATTCTCGCCGACATAGGAGGAGATCATCTTGGCGATCTGGCGGCTGCGCAGAAGCTTGCCCAAGCCCACGCCGTCGATGCCGGCATTGTTGGAAACGACGGTCAGGCCCTTCACGCCCGACGCCTCGATCGCGTCGATCAGCCGTTCGGGGATGCCGCACAGGCCGAACCCGCCTGCGCAGATCGTCATATTGTCCTTGAGCAGGCCAGCCAGAGCGGCGGTCGCGTCGGGATAGATCTTGTTGGCCATGAACCCTCCAGGCGCCTGCCTATGCCGATGTTGCGCCGCCGGATCAAACCTGAATATGGATTCAAGTTCGGTGCGTTTGCGCAGCCTTATCGCCTCGCTATAGCGCCGTCATGACGAAGCTGAGAACCGGTGGCCGCATCCTGGTCGACGCCCTGGTCGCGCAAGGCTGCGACCGTATCTTCACCGTACCGGGCGAGAGCTTTCTGCCCGTGCTCGACGCTTTGGTCGATTCGCCCGAGATCGACGTGGTCGTGACGCGGGCCGAAGGCGGCGCCGCGTTCATGGCCGAGGCCGACGGCAAGATGACGCACCGGCCGGGCGTCTGCTTCGTGACGCGCGGGCCGGGCGCGACCAACGCCTCGATCGGCGTGCATGTCGCGATGCAGGATTCGACGCCGATGATCCTGTTCGTCGGCGACGTCGCTCGCGATGCGCGCGACCGCGAAGGATTCCAGGAAATCGACTTCCCCGCTTTCTTCGCGCCGTTGTGCAAATGGGCGGCGCGGATCGAGGAAGCAGCGCGTATCCCCGAATATATCGCCCGTGCTTATGCGACCGCGATGAACGGCCGGCCGGGTCCGGTCGTGCTGGCGCTGCCCGAGGACATGCTGGAGGACATGGCCGAAGCCGTCGACCGCCCGCGGGTCGAGCGCCCGGTGCAGGGTTGCGATCCGGAGACGATGAATGCGTTGTACGACAAGTTTCGCGGCGCCAGCGCCCCTATAGCAATCGTCGGCGGTGCCGACTGGGACGCGGACACCGCGCGCGACTTCGCCTTGTTCGCGATGCGGACCGGGCTGCCGGTCGCCACTGCGTTCCGGCGCCAGGACGCCATGCCCAACGATTTCCCGCTCTATGCCGGCAATCTCGGCTACGGCCCCAATCCCAAATTGGTGGCGCGGATCAAGCGGGCCGACCTGGTGCTGGTGGTCGGCGCGCGGTTGGGCGAGGCGACCACCGACGGCTATGAATTGATCACGCCCGATCATCCCGGCCAGATCCTGATCCACGTCCATCCCGATCCCGAAGAGCTCGATCGCGTCTATCGCGCCGACCTCGCGGTCTGCGCCGACACGCGCAGCTTCGCCCGGACGATCAGCCAATTGATGGACGAAACCTCGACGGCGGAGGCGGACGGCCCCGCGGCGCATGCCGAGTGGGAGGAATGGAACACGCCTTTCGCCAACGGCATGAAGCTCGATCTCGGCCTGTGCTGGGGCACATTGCGTGAGCAATTGCCGGCCGACAGCATCATCTGCAACGGCGCGGGCAATTTCTCGGCGTGGGCACATCGTTTCTGGCGCTATGCCGCGCAACCGTCGCAGCTCGCCCCGACCGCCGGCGCGATGGGCTATGGCACGCCCGCGGCAATCGCGGCGGCGATCCGTTTCCCCGAACGCCGCGCGGTGGCGGTGGCGGGCGATGGCGACTTCATGATGAACGGGCAGGAGCTCGCTACCGCGGTTCGCCAAAACGCACGCCTGCTGGTGCTGCTGATCGACAATGGCAGCTACGGCACGATCCGGATGCATCAGGAACGGCGCTATCCGGCGCGCGTGTCGGCGACCGACCTCGTCAATCCCGACTTCGCCGCGCTGGCGCGGGCTTATGGCGGATGGGCCGAGACGGTCGAGACGACCGAGCAATTCGCGCCCGCGCTGACCCGCGCGCTCGATCAGCCGGGCGTGGCCCTGCTCCACCTCAAGACCGATATCGAGCGGATCAGCCCGACGCTCACCGTCTCGGGCCTGCGCGCGGCCAAGTGAGCGACGCGCGGCCGATATTGCTGTTCGATTCGGGCGTCGGCGGCCTCTCCGTTCTCGCCGAGGTGCGGCAGGGGCTGCCCAACGCGCCCATCGTCTATGTCGCCGACAATGGGGGCTTTCCCTACGGCACCAAGACCGAGGCAGAGATTTCGGCGCGCGTGCCGGCTTTGCTGGGGCGGCTGGCGGAACGCTATCGCCCGCGCCTGATCATCATCGCCTGCAACACCGCCTCGACGATCGCGCTGGCGGGGGTGCGTGCAGCGCTCGATCTGCCGATCGTCGGTACGGTGCCCGCGATCAAGCCGGCGGCCGAGCAATCCGAAACGCGCGTTATCGGCGTGCTCGGCACCAATGCCACCGTGCGCCAGCCTTATGTCGACGATCTGTCGGCGCAGTTCGCCAGCGACTGCCTCGTCCTGCGCCACGGCTCGGCGGCTCTGGTCGAGCTTGCCGAGGCCAGTTTGCGCGGCGAACCCACGCCGGACAGCGCTTATGCGGACGCGCTGGCAGGGCTGCTCGATCAGACGGGCGGCGACCGGATGGATATCGTCGTGCTCGCCTGCACCCATTTCCCGCTCGTCGCCGATCGCCTTGCGGCGGTCGCGCCACGCCCGCTTACGTTTGTCGACGGCGCCAAGGGGATTGCGCGCCGCACCGCCACCCTCACGCGCGATCAGCAATGGCCGGACACGCCCGCCCCCGGCATCGCCGTCTTCACCGCGACGATCGACCTATCGGAAGGCCTGCGAAACGCGCTGGCTGGCATGGGATTGACGAAAATTGAGCGGCTTTGATCAAAAATGCGCCGGCCGTGCTGGAAACCTCGGCCTTTCGGCGCTAGAGGCGCGCCTTCGACACCCCGGGGACGCTCCTCTTGGACTATAATCGCGTTTTTACCCAAGCCATCGATCGGCTGCACGCCGAAGGACGGTATCGGGTGTTCATCGATATTTTGCGCAACAAGGGCACGTTCCCCAATGCGCGCTGCTTCGCCGGGCATAACGGGCCGAAGCCGATCACGGTGTGGTGCTCCAACGATTATCTGTCGATGGGCCAGCACCCCAAGGTGATCGCGGCGATGGAAGAAGCGCTGCACGATGTCGGCGCGGGATCGGGCGGGACGCGCAATATCGGCGGCAACACGCATTATCATGTCGATCTGGAAGGCGAGCTGGCCGATCTGCACGGCAAGGAGGGCGCGCTCCTCTTCACGTCGGGCTATGTTTCGAATGAGGCGACGCTGTCGACGCTGGCCAAGGTCCTGCCGGGCTGCATCATCTATTCGGACGAATTGAACCACGCGTCGATGATCGCGGGCATCCGCAATTCGGGCTGCGAGAAGCGCGTCTTCCGGCACAACGATCTCGAGCATCTCGAGGAATTGCTCGCCGCCGACGACCCCGAACTGCCCAAGCTGATCGCATTCGAGAGCGTCTATTCGATGGACGGCGATATCTCACCGATCCATGCCATCTGCGACCTCGCCGACAAATATGAAGCGCTGACCTATCTCGACGAGGTCCATGCCGTCGGCATGTACGGCCCGCGCGGCGGCGGCATTTCCGATCGCGAGGATGCGGCGGGCCGGATCACGATCATCGAAGGTACGCTCGGCAAGGCGTTCGGCGTGATGGGCGGCTATATCGCCGCCGACAAGATGGTGATCGACGTCGTCCGCAGCTACGCGCCGGGCTTCATCTTCACCACCAGCCTGTCGCCGGTGCTGGTCGCGGGCGCGCTCGCCAGCGTGCGCCATCTCAAGGCGTCGAGCATCGAGCGCGACGGCCAGCAGGCCGCCGCCGCCAAGCTCAAGTCGATGATGGAGGAAGCCGGCCTGCCGGTGATGGCGACCACCACACACATCGTGCCGCTGATGGTGGGTGACCCGGTCAAAGCCAAGCGCGCGAGTGATATCCTGCTCGCCGAATATGGCGTCTACGTGCAGCCGATCAATTATCCCACCGTGCCGCGCGGCACCGAGCGACTGCGCTTCACCCCCGGCCCCAGCCATGACGAGGCGATGATGCGCGAACTGGTCGGCGCGCTCGTCGAGATCTGGAGCCGGATGGAGATGCGGCTGGCCGCCTGAAGCCTCTAGAGCGCGATCGATCTGATTTGCATCCGATCGATCGCTCCAGATTTTTGATTTGCCACGATTTCCGAGTCACCGGGTGATTCCACCCGGTTAGAAATCGCTCTAGCGCCGCGTCTTGGGCCGGGTCGCGCGCCGCGCCAGGATGTCCGCCAGCATCGCCCGATCGTCCGCCAACGGACCCGCCGACTGACGATCCCAATGGTTCGTCCGTTCCGGGAACGGCGTGACATCCCTGGGCGGGCGCGGGCCGATCAGCTTTTCGCCGTTCAGGATCAGCAGGCCGCCGACCAAGGTCAGCACGAAGCTCGCCAGCACGAGTAGGAACTCCAGCATGGTCGGATCGTGCGGCGGGCCGAGCATCGACCCACGCAACCACAAACAGGCACCCCAGGCCGCGCCGATCGTTGCGACGCCCGCAAGCCGCATCGCCAGATCACGCCGCGTCATTGCGTCCCTCCCAGGCAAATCAGCGCGCCGGCGGTGACGCGCGACAGTTCAGCCCCGACTCTTTCGTGCGCCGCAGCCGGCAGCCGATCGATCGCGCCGTAGTGGCAAAGCACAATGTCGGCGCCATGATCGTCTTCCTGCGCCAACGCCTCCCCGACATCGGCGACCTCGAACGAAATACCGATCCGGGGGTCGGCAATACCGGCCACGATCGATCGTGCGCGGTCAATCAAAGCGGGTGCGACATCGAAACCCCGCGCCTCGATCGCAACGAAG
>NZ_DATHFV010000066.1:0-7210 GCF_035317925.1 Sphingomonas sp. | reverse complement strand
GGCGGCAGCGACCGGGGCGGGAGCCTCGACCGGAGCCGGCGTAATGGCGCGCTGCGCTTCGACCGGCGCGGGCTTGGCAACCGCCGGGGCGGCCGCAGCCGGCGCAACATGGGTGACCGTACGCGTTACCGGCGCGCTACGCGTCGGCAGGGTCCGAGCGTCCGATGCTTCGGCAACAATATGCTCAACCGGCGTGCTCATCGTCCGCATCGCAGGCGCCGGGGCGGCTTCGACCGGAGCGGGTGCGACTGCCACGTCGGGCGTGGCGGTCTGCGCCGCGGCCGGCGGGGCCGAGACATCCGGGGCCGGCGGAGCGATGACGACCGGCGCAGCCTGCGTCGTGTCGGTGGCCTGCGCCAGCAACGAGGTTGAGGACAGAGCGATGACGGCGGCAAGCGCGGTCATGGCCGGGCGGATTGGGGTGCTGTGGTTGCTCATGTGAGACTAACCGTCGCAGGTCGATAGAGTTCGCCCCGTAGCGATGAAATGAAGCTTATATACGGTGAATTACCGCTGTTAATCTCATAGACAGGATCGGTTCATCTGGCAGACAGGTAATTAAATTGCGCTAGAGCAAATAGTAAAACTTAGACCACGGGTGTAACAATTATATTATTCGTCATTTAAGCAACACATAGGCTCGGTGGTTCACTGCGTCGGCTGCCATTTTCCAGCGCCAGAACGCCATAGTATAAAGGCTGTAATGTCAGCCTCTTCGGCATCGCGAGTAGCCTTGGTGGTACCGAGGCCATGTCCGGCTTTTTCTTCCAGCCGGAACAAGACCGGACGATGGCCCGGAATTTCCTGCAGTCTCGCCGCCAGCTTGGCGCCCTCCCAAGGTTCGACCCGCGGATCGTTAAGGCCGCCCGTGATCAGGAAGGCCGGATAGCGCGTACCGTCCACCACGTGCTGATAGGCGTCCATGGCGTAGAGATCCTTGAAGCCCTGCGGATCCTTGACGGTCCCGAATTCCGGAACGTTGGCAGGGCCGGCCGCCATCGTTTCCATGCGGAGCGCATTGACGTCGCCGACGCGGGCGATCGCGCCCGCGAACAGGTCCGGGCGCTCGGTCGCCGCGCGGCCGACCATGATGCCGCCCGCGGAGGTGCCGGTGATGAACAGCATGTCGGGCGTGGTATAGCCCTTGGCGATCAACGTCTCCGCGCAGGCGATCGCATCGCGCCAGGTGTTGGGCTTGGTCGGGCCCTTGCCGCCAAGCCGCCAGGGCTCGCCGAACTCGCCCCCGCCGCGCACCGCACATTCGGCGCGGCTCACCCCGGCGTCGATGTAAGGCATGGTGCGCGTGCCGAAATAGGGGAAGGACGAGATGCCGTAGGCGCCATAGGCATCGATCAGCATCGGCCGCGGCCTGATCGGGCCGGAGGGCCCGATCACCGTCAGCGGAACCTTCGCGCCATCCTTGGCGACGGCCCACAATTCGGTCACCTGGTAGCGCGACGCATCGATCCGCGGATGCGTGTCGAGCTTGAGATCGACCAGCTGCCGGGTCGACGGATCGTAGCGGTAATGCGCCAGGGGGCTCGCCCATCCGTCGAGCGCGACGATCGCGCCGGCATGATCGACGTCGGTCGCAAGGCCTTCGATAGAACCGCGCACAGGGAGTGCTACCTCCTCGACCTTACCATCGTTCGAGACGTGCAGCAGCTTGCTGTAGAGACCGGCGCGGGTCGCGACATACAGGCCGTCCGACGCCGCGCCGATGCTCTCCACCAATTGATCCTCGCGCGCCGGAATCACCGTCTGCGCCTGGGCCAGGCTGCCGCCGATCGGTAGCGCCAGCACCTTGAAGCGCGGCGCATCCTTGTGACTCAGGAGGAACAGCACCTTGCCATTGCTGTCGAAGCGGGTGACGCCGTCGGCCGGCGTGACCAGAGGCGTCCAGTTCTGCGCGCCCGCGCGAACCGCGTCGCGCTTGCCCCACCACAAGGTGATCTCGTTCTGGACGCCATTCTGCTCCATCAGCAGCATCGCATCGCTGTGCGGGATCTGCCAAAGCACCGGCGCGGCATCCACATTGGTGATCGGGCCCTTTTTCAGTCCCGGCCCGACCAGCGGTTGCGTTTCGCCCTTCAGATCCCAGAAGTCGGCAGTGATATTCTGATATTTCTCGGTTGGTTTCGCGTCGGGGCCAAGCTTCTGCAGCCGGGTGAAGAACAGGCCCGAGCCGTCGGGCAGCCAGTCGACTCCGCCGAATTGCGCGCGATCAACCGGTCCGGCGATCGCCTCGCCCGAAGCGACGTCGAGGATCGTCATCTGCGAATTTTCAGAGCCGCCGCTCGAAATGCCGACCGCGACCTTGCCGCCGTCATGCGATGGCTGGAACCAGTCGATCGCATAGGGCGCACCGCCATGCGCCTTCATCAGCGCGGCGGTATCCACCAGGGTCCACGCCTTCCCATTTTCCTTCACCCGCAGGTCGAATTGGTCCGCGCCTGGCGCGCGCTCGAGATAGAAGACGCGATCGCCGGCGCGCTGCGTGACGCCGACCAGCCCGAACTGGCCACCGAACGCGCTCATCGTCGCAAGAAAAGCCGGCTTGGGCCTGATGCTGTCGAGCAGCCCGTGCGTCCAGGCGCTTTGCGCCTTCATCCACGCGGTCGTCTCGGCATCCCGGCTTTCCATGTAGCGGAAACGATCAGTGACCTTGGTGCCGAAATAATCGTCCGTCACGGGCCGCGCGACGGCGGCGGGCGGCTGCGTAGCCGGCTCGACCGGTGGCGCGGAGATGGCAGGCGCGGCAACGCCGGCGACGAGGAGCGCGATCGACGAAAGCTTCATGGGAATCCCCCCGGATGATGCAGGGAGCCTACACATTGCGGACGCCGCCGCAACGGCACCGATCAGCCGGCTACGCCCATAAGGCGATATCCCACGCCCAGTTCATTGACGATGATCGCGGGTACGGTGGCATCATCCTCCAGCTTCTGGCGGATGTTGCGCACGATCACGCGCAGATATTCGATGTGGCGCTCGTAATCGCGGGGCCAGACCGCGGCGAGCAGCTTGTCGTGGGTGATGACGCGGCCAGGGAAGCGCGCCAGTTCGGCCACCACGGCGAATTCCTTGGGGGTGAGATGCACCTCTTCGCCCTTTTTGTGGATGCGGCGCTGGACGAGATCGATCGACACATCGCCCGCCTCGATCGACGCGCGGCCGCCATCGGCCACCAGCCGGCTGCGCAACGCCACCCGCACGCGGGCGAGCAATTCCTCCGTGTCGAACGGCTTGGTGACATAGTCGATCGCGCCCAGATCGAGCGCGGCGACCTTTTCGTCGGTCGCGTCGCGCGCCGATACGATCAGCACCGCGGCCTTCGATTTCTGCTGGATCAGCGGCAGCAGTTCGAGCCCGTCGCGGTCGGGGAGCCCCAAATCGAGCAAAACCACGTCGGGTGCATTCGCCTCGATCTCGGCCATGGCCTGGCGTGCCGATCCCGCTTCGGTCACGCGATAGTCCGCGCGCGTCAGCGTGCCGTGCAGCAGCCGGCGGATGTGCGGCTCGACATCGACGATCAATATCCTCGCGCTATTGCTCATTCTGTGTCCATTCCCTTGAACAAGGCCGTTTCGGGAAAGCGGATCGTGAAACGCGCACCCGCCGGCTCGCCGCGATTGGCGGCCTCGACTTCCAGCCCCAAGGCCTCGGCGAAACCCTTGACGATGGCGAGGCCAAGGCCGGTGCCGGCCTGCTTGCGATCCGATCCCTCGATCCGCTTGAAGGTTTCGAACACGTCGCGCTCGCGCCCGGGCGGTAGGCCCGGTCCTTCGTCCAGCACCGCGAGCGTCAGGCTGCCGGGCTCGCGCTCGGCCCGGATCACGATCGGCGTGCCCGGCTCGGCATAGCGGCCGGCATTGTCGAGCAGGTTGATCAATATGTGGTGGAACAGCTGCGGATCGACCCGCACCAAAGGCAGATCGGCCGCTACGCCCATCTCGATCGCATGTCCGTCGAGCGCACGGCGCGTGTCATGGACCGCGCTGGCGATCGCGTCGGCGAGATCGATCGCTTCGACCTTGAGCTTGAGCGCGCCCGCCTCGACCCGCGCCATGTCGAGCAGGTTGGCGACGAAGCGGTTGAGCCGCTGCGCCTCCGCCTCGATGCCGTCGATCAGCGCGGGCGTCGGATGGCTCCTGAGCTCGGCGGCGGATGCAAGGATCGCGGTCAGCGGCGTGCGCAGATCGTGGCTGACCGACGACAGCAAGGCCGCGCGCAACCGGTCGCGCTCCTTCAACTGCGCCATGCCCTGCATCTCGTCGGTCAGGCGCGCGCGCTCGATCGCGAGCGAGGCCTGATCGAGCAGGTTCATCAGCAAGGGCAGCTGATCCGACTTGACCGGTTCGCTGCCATCGTCGTGGCTCATGCCGATCGCGGCCAGCGTCTCGGACGCGTTGCGCAGCGGATAGAACAGCCAGTCCGACGCGGTCAGCGTGTCCGATCCGCGCCCCGCCGGCATGCCGCGCTCAAGCACCCAGCTCACCGCCGCCAACTCGATCGTGTCGAGCCGGTCTTCGGCGGGGTTGGCGGCGCGCACCTGCGGCCCGTCGGGCGACGCCACCAGCAGCACGGTGCGCACGTCGAAGATGCGGGCGATCTCGCCGCAGATCGCCTGGGCCAGCTCCTCCTCGCCCGTCGTCTTGGTCAGCTGCCCCAGGAAACCCGCCAGCGCGGCGTTGGCGCGTGCGCTCGACGAGGCAAGGTCCGCCTGCGCGCGGACGCGCGCCGCGAACTGGCTGGTGACGAAGGCGACGCCGAGCAGCACGATGATGGTGACGACGTTCTCGGGGTTGTTGATCGTCAGCGTGCCGGTCGGCGGCAGGAAGAAGAAATTGTAGGCGAGGCTGGAGGCGATGCCCGCGAACAGGCCCGCGCGCAGGCCGAACGAGCTCGCCGCGACCATCACCGGCAGAAGGTAGAGCAAGGCGACATTGCCGAGGTTGAGGATATGGATCAGGCCGCTCCCCAACGCGGTCACCGCCACCACCATCAGCGCGGTCCATAGATAGTCGCTGCGCCGCCCCCACGCGCCGGGCACGGATTTGCGCACGCGCTGCGGCGGCTGGGCCGGCTGCTCGGTCGGCAGGACATGGACCGCGACGCCGGGCATGCCACGCACCAGCCGGTCGACCACCGATCCGTGGCGCAATTCGAACCAGCGCGAGCGGATCGACTTGCCGACGACGAGCTGGGTTGCGCGCGCCTCCGTCGCGAACGCGGCCAGGCCTTCGATCACCGACATGGCCGGCACGGTGGCGACGGTCGCGCCCAACTGGCTCGCCAGGTTGAGCGTCGCGGCGAGCCGCTTGCGCTCATCCTCCCCCAGATTGCGCGTGCGCGGGGTTTCGACATGGACCGCCGTCCACGGCGCGCGCAGCGTATCGGCGATACGCTTGGCGGCGCGCACCAGCCCGTCGGCGCCGGGCAATTCGCTGACCGCCACCACGATCCGCTCGCTCACCGCCCAATTGCCCGCAAGCGCGTGCGTGCGGACATAATCGAGCATCTGCGCATCGACCGCCTGCGCCGCGCGCCGCAGCGCCAGCTCACGCAGCGCCGACAGGTTCGACTTGGAGAAGAAGTGCGCCAGCGCGCGCGTCGCTTCGTCGGGGACGTAGACCTTGCCGTCCTTGAGCCGCTCGATCAGCTCGTCGGGCGGAATGTCGACCACCTCGATCTCGGCGCTTTCGAGGATGCGGTCGGGAATCGTCTCGCGCACGCGCACCCGGGTGAACGAGGCGACGACGTCGTTGAGGCTTTCGATATGCTGGACGTTGATCGTCGAATAGACGTCGATCCCCGCCGCCAGCAGCTCCTCGACATCCTGGTAGCGCTTGGGATGACGGCATTCGGGCGCGTTGGTGTGGGCGAGCTCGTCGACCAGCACCAATTGCGGCTTGCGCGCGAGGATGGCGTCGAGGTCCATCTCGCTGAGCTTGCGCCCCTGATAGTCGATCTGTTTGCGCGGGATGACCTCGTGCCCCGCGATCAGGGCCTCGGTCTCCGCACGGCCGTGGGTTTCGACCACCCCGATCACGACGTCGACGCCGGCGCGGCCGCGCGCGGCGCCGTCGGTCAGCATCTCATAGGTCTTGCCGACGCCGGGCGCGGCGCCGAGAAAGACCTTGAGCTTGCCGCGCGACTCCTGCTCCGCCTGGCGGAGCAGGGCCTCGGGATCGGGGCGGTCGTCGCTTGCGCTCACCGGGCGGGTTTAGCGCTTTCACTATCCAGCTGTCGATTGAGGAGCAGCACGTTGACGCGGTCCTCGCCGATAAAGCCGAGGAGCGGATGCGCGGTTGCGCTCGCTACGATCGCGCGCAGCCGCCCCTCGTCGATCCCACGCGCCTTGGCGACGCGCGGAACTTGATAAAAAGCCGCCTCGGGCGTGATGTCGGGATCAAGGCCCGAGGCGGAGGCCGTAACCAAGTCCAGTGGAACGGAACTACCTGGTACGGAAGCTTGCAAAGTCTTGATGTCGCCGGCGACGCGATCGTGCAGCGCCTGGCTGGCCGGGCCGAGATTCGAACCGGCCGAGGCGAGCGGGTCATAGCCTTTGCCCGCCGCCGACGGACGCGGATGGAAATAGCGGTCGGTGGCGAAGCCCTGCGCGAGCAACTCCGAGCCGACGACCTGGCCCTTGTCCTCGATCAGGCTGCCATTGGCCTGATGCGGGAAGACGACCTGACCGATGCCGGTGAGCGCGAGCGGGTAGGCGATGCCGAGCAGCAACGCGAACAGCAGCGTCATGACGATCGCCGGCCGCAGCGAGGAGACAAAATCCTTGTTCATCATGCTTTCCTTAGAAATCTTCGTAGCGTGGCAAATGGGCCGGGACCGCCGATTGACTCCCGCAACGAGCCCGGCCCACCCTCAGCCTCCTGATGGAGAGGCCGATCACGCCAGCCCCACACCATTGACCACCAAGTCCACGAGCTTGATGCCGACGAACGGCGCGACAAGGCCGCCCAGCCCGTAGATCGCCAGATTGCGCCGGAGCAGCGGTCCGGCTCCCACAGGGCGATACTTCACCCCCTTGAGCGCGAGCGGCACCAGCGCGGGAATGATCAGCGCGTTGAAGATGATCGCCGACAGGATCGCACTCGATGGCGAGCGGAGATGCATCACGTTGAGAATCGCGAGTCCCGGATAGAGGACGATGAACATCGCGGGGATGATCGCGAAATATTTCGCGACG
>NZ_DATHFV010000065.1:0-12705 GCF_035317925.1 Sphingomonas sp. | reverse complement strand
GCGGTCGAGCATCGCCACGTGCAATTCGGTGATCTCGCATGCCGGCATCGTGCCCTCCGCGCCGCGTACCAGCTCGTCGATCACATAGCGCGCACCGGCGCCGCCGAATACCGCGCGCAGCGAATCTCCGGCGAGCTCGGTCAGGCGGGTGATGCGCTGGCCCGAGGGCGGTGCCTCCTCCTTCACATAGACAATGCCGTCGACCGCGCCTGCCAGTTCGGCGACCTTTTCGAGCGGCAGGCCGATGCCCATCGGCGCGGGCGCATTCTGCAGCATGATCGCAATGCCCGAGCCCGCATGCGCGGCGCGGAAGAAGTCCGCCATCGCGGCCATGTCGTCGGCGAACGGCTTGGGCGTGAGGATCATCGCGGCTTCGGCGCCGGCCTTCGCGCCCGCGACCGCATAGGCGACCGCGTCGTCGGTCGACGGCGTGCTGGCGCCGACCACGAACGGTACACGTCCGCCGATCCACTGGCCGATCAACGCCGTCATGCGCAGCCGCTCGTCGCGCGTCAGCGTGTCATATTCGCTGGCCAGCCCGGGAAAGACCACACCCTTCGCGCCGGCCGCGATGATGTAATCGACGACGCGGTGCGTGCCCGCCTCGTCGATCGCCCCTTTGCTGTCGAAGATGGTGGGAAGGATGGGCAACACCCCGCTCAACCCCGCCATTGCCTGCCCCTCCCTGTTGCTGCCCGCACGACATTTTCGGCGGCCGCGTGTTGCTATATGTGTAAGCATCGACGCGGTCGACCTGCTTGTCAACTGGCTGTTTAGACCGCTTTTACAGAGGAAAAATCGCCAAACACCTTCGCAAACGCAGCAAAAAGCGCCGCTATGCAAATAGGCTTGTGTGGCAAAAAACGTTGCTTTAATAGAGACGGTATTGACGCAAGCCGGCATGGATCGGTCGTCGTGCGCTTCCATTCAGGGCGCGCAAGGGAGAGGGGAAGAAGGCATGAAGAATCGTGTCATCCGGGGGTTGTTGCTGTCCTCCATCTTGAGTTCGGCACCGCTGCTCGCGCAAAGTGCGGCACCGGCCGAGGCGCCGAAGCCGGCCGTCGATGCGCAAGCCGCGGATCAGGGCGACGCGGGCGAGGTGGTCGTCACCGGCATCCGCCAGAGCCTCAAGGCGGCGCGCGACATCAAGCGCGACTCCACCCAGTTCCTCGACTCTGTCGTCGCCGACGACATCGGCAAGCTGCCCGACCGCAACGTGGCGGAATCGCTGGCGCGCGTTTCGGGTGTCCAGGTCGATCGCGGCATCGGCGAAGGCACCAACGTGTCGGTTCGCGGCCTTCGCCAGAACGTCTTCCTGTTCAACGGCCGTCAGATCGTCGACGCCACCGGCCGCGGCGGCACCGGCCTCGATACGCTTGCCAGCTCGACTTACGGCATCCTGGCGCTGGTTCCGTCCGAGCTGATCTCGCGGCTCGACGTGACCAAACTTGCGGGCGCGGACCAGATCGCCGGCGCGCTCGGCGGTATCGTCGACATCCAGACGCGCATGCCGCTCGACGGCCCCAACCAGATCGCGGCCAAGGTAGCCGGCACCTATTCCGATCAGGCGCGCAAGGGCGGCGCCGAGGGTTTCGTGCTCGCCTCGCACAAGTTCGCCGACGATACGCTCGGCGTGTTGCTGTCGGCATCCTACGACCATCGCAACCTGTCGCAGCAGGGCCTCGATACCTTCTCCGGCTATAGCCGCTACACCGATGCCGGCGGTGTCGTCCGCTACGGCAATTCCGATGCGCGGCCCGAACAAATCCAGGAGCGGCGCAACAATCTCGGCCTGGACGGCGTGGTCCAGTGGAAGCCGTCCTCCAGCGTCCAGATCACCGCCGACACCTTCTATTCGAAGCTGGATTCGAAGCGCGACCGCTGGTGGCTGTCGTTCACGCCGACCGCCGGCCTGACGAACGCGACCTATTCGCCCAACAACATTCTGCTGTCCGGCACCGCGACCGGTCCGGTGCTGACCAACACCGAATTCGCCGACACCAAGGCGGATACCTGGTCGTCGGCGATCAAGGGCAAGTTCAACGTCACCGATCATCTGCATGGCAGCGCGGAGATCGCCTATGATCGATCGACGTCGAGCGCGCGGCAGATCTATTTCCGCCTGCAGCCGGTCGTCGGGATCAACCCCACCGTCAATTTCGATTTCACCGACGGTGCGCTGGGGTCGTACAAGATCAGCGGCATCAACCTGAGCGATCCGTCGCAGCTGCGCTTCACCATCCTGTTCGACAACGATTATCGCGCGATCAGCAAGGACAAGGCGGCGCGGACCGACTGGACCTACGATATCGGGTCCGGCTTCCTGAAATCGATCGACGTCGGCGGCCGCTACGATCGCGACGATTCCGTCCAGAATCCGCTGCGCGCCGATATCCGCCCGACCGGTGGCATTCCGGCGACGCAGCTCGGCGAATATCTGACGACCCATACGCAGTCGCATTTCGCATCGGGTGATTTCGAGGGCCTGCCGCGCACGTATCTGGCCGCGGCGTCGAATGTGGACAGCTGTTCGGCCTTCACCGACGTACCGTCGATTTCGCAGAACGCGCAGTGCCTCGACCCGGTCAACAACACCAATGCCCTGTCGAGCACGTTCGAGATCAAGGAACGCTTCCTCGAAGGCTATGGCAAGATCGACTTCGGCACCGACATCGGCCTGATGAACCTGTCGGGCAATGTCGGCGTCCGTTACGTCGACCGCAAGCTGGCCTCGATCGGCAACCTGATCAGTTCGAGCGGCGCCGCGACGCCGACGACCTTCCGCCGCACCGACGGTGACTGGCTGCCGTCGGGCGTCGCCAAGCTGAAGGTCAGCGACGACGTGATCCTGCGCGCCGGCGCGGCGAAGGTGGTTGCCTTCCCCAACACCGCCGATCTCAACAACGGCGTCACGCTCTCCAACAATGCCGTGTTCGTGAACGGTGTGCAGACCGTGCTCGGGACGGGCAGCGGCGGTGCTCCGAACCTCGATCCGTTCAAGGCGAACCAGGTGGATCTTTCGGCCGAATATTATTTCGGCAAGCAGGCGATGGTCTCGGTCGGCCTGTTCTACAAGGACGTGTCGACCTTCATCGTCCAGAAGCAGAGCGCCGAGAGCTATGGCGGCGTCAATTATCTGATCAACCGCAAGATCAATGGCGAAGGCGCCAAGGTGAAGGGCATCGAGGGGCTGGTCCAGCTTCCCTTCTACTTCCTGCCCTCGCCGTTCGACGGTTTCGGGGTGCTGGCGACCTATTCCTACATCGACTCGAGTACGCCGATCAAGGATGCCGCCGGCCGCACGCTCGCATTCCCCGGCCTGTCGAAGAACAACGCCAACCTGGTCGGCTATTACGAAAAGGGGCCGTTCAGCCTGCGCGTCGCCTATAATTGGCGCGACAATTATCTGGTGGCGCTGTCGGCCGCGGCGACCGGCATCTACAACGATTCCTACACCGATCTCTCGGCAACCGTGCGCTACGATATCATGAAAAACGTCTCGCTGGGTTTCGAGGCGAACAACATTCTCAACGAGAAGCAGCGCACCTATGATGGCGCCGAGGAAGGCCTGCGGACCAACGTCTTCTTCGGACGCATCTACAAGGCCAGCGTCAGCGTGAAGTTCTGACGCGCGGCCGGGCGCAGCAGGGGACGATCAGTGGGTGAGCTTAAAGGACGCGTGGCGCTGGTGACCGGGGCCGCGAGCGGTATCGGCGCGGCGATCGCCGCCCGCTTCCGGGCCGAGGGCGCGCGCGTCGCCGGTCTCGATCTGGCGGCGGGGCAGGGAAGCGACCTCGATCTCGTCGCCGACCTGCGGTCCGACGCCGCGCTGGAGGCGGCCTATGCCGAGATGAAAGGCACGCTCGGCGCGCCCGACATCCTGGTCCATGCCGCCGCCGCGACCCATCATGGCGGCAGCATCGACACCGATCCGGCCGAATTCGCCAATATCTATGACGTCAACGTCATCGGCGCGGTCCGCCTGTTGCGGCTGTGCGTGCCGGACATGAAGGCGAAGGGCGCGGGCGCGGTCGTTTTCCTGTCGTCGATCAACGCCGATTTCGCGACGCCGACGCTCGCCGCTTATGCGGCGTCGAAGGCCGCGCTCAACAATTTGATGCAGACCGCCGCGCTCGAATTCGCGCCCGACAATATCCGCCTCAACGCGATCGCCCCGGCGAGCATCGACACGCCGGCGATGCGGGCATCCTATGCGCGCGGCGGCGATCCGGACGGTGCGCGTGCACAGAACATGACCCGCCATCCGATCGCGCGGATCGGCACGGCGGACGAGGTGGCGGAGCTGGCCATGTTCCTCGCCTCGGATCGCGCGTCGTGGATCACCGGTTCGGTCTATCCGATCGATGGGGGCGCGCATGTCACCCGCCGCTGAATCGATCATTGGCGTCAACTGGGGCAGCAGCAACTTCCGCGCCTATCGCGTCGCCGCCGACGGCACGCTGGCTGACGAAATGTCCGCGCCCGCCGGCGTCGCCGCGCTCGACCGCGCCGGCATGGCGGACATGATGGAACGGCTGGTCGAACGCTGGCCGGACAGCGGCCCGATCTATGCCTCGGGCATGATCGGCTCCAATATCGGCTGGGCCGAAGTGCCTTATGCCGAAGCGCCGGCCGGGCGGATGGAACTCGCGGCCGCCGCGGTCCCCGCAGAGATCGGCCCGGCTCAGGTCAATATCATTCCCGGCATCGCCTGCCGCCGCAGCTTCGACGGCGCGCCCGATATCCTGCGGGGCGAGGAGGTCGAGCTGATCGGCCTGACGATGCTGGGCCAGGCCGACGGACTGGTCGCGCTGCCGGGCACGCACACCAAATGGGCGTGGCTCGAAGATGGGCGCATCGCTGATTTCTTCACCACCATGTCGGGCGAGATTTTCGACCGGCTGACGGCGCAAGGCCTGCTCGCCTCGATCGTCGAAGGCGAGGCGGCGGATGGCCCGGCCTTCCAGGAAGGGGTTGCCACCGGCAAAGCGCGCAAGCTCGGCCTCGGCACCTTGTTGTTCGGCGCGCGGGCGCGGGTCGTGCGCGGCGAATTGCTGAAAAGCGAAGCCGCGGCCTACATCCGCGGACTGCTGATCGGATCGGAGATCGCCGACGCGCTCGCGGCCTATCCCGATCTTGCCAACGCGATCGTGCCCCTGATCGGTAATGGTCCGCTCTGCCAGCTTTACGCCAGCGCGCTCAAATCGATCGGCGTCGCCAGCCGGCCGGTGGACTCGCGCGAGGCCTGTCTCGCCGGTTTCCGCGCGCTGCACGCGGCGCGTGGCGCCTGACATGGCCGGTCCATCCGCGCGGCTGATCTGCGATGCCGGTGCGGCGATCGGGGAATCGCCGCTCTGGCTGGACGGGCGCGTGTTGTGGACCGACCCGATCGAACGCCGGCTGCTGCATTTCTCGGACACAAAAGGGCTCGATCGGATCGCGGTTGAGCAGGCAGTGTGGTCGCTCGCGGCGCTACCCGAGGGCGGTGTCGTCGGCACGCTGGACGAATCCTTCTGCGCGGTCGCGCCCTCGGGAGAGGCGACGGCCGGTCTGACGGCAACGCTCGATCCCGGTTGCCGCTTCAACGACATGACGGTCGATGCGGCGGGCGGTTTGTGGGCCGGCGCGATGCATCGCGGCTTGCTCGCGACGCGCGGCGCCATATTCCACGCGCCGTCGCTCGATGAGGTGCCGCGCCGCGTGGCCTCGGGTCTGGGCGTGCCCAACGGCATCAAGTTCGCGAACGACGGATCGACGCTCTACGTGGTCGATACGCTCGCCCGGACACTGCTCGCTTATCCCGCGAACGGAGGCACGCTTGGCGAGCCCGTCATCGTTACGGATTTCCTCGGTTTGGCGGGCAAGCCGGATGGTATGGCGATCGGCCCCGACGGCAGCCTGTGGGTCGCGATGTGGGGCGGGGCCAGCGTCGTCCAGATCGGTCCCGATGGCGTGACGTTGCGGGAGGTGCGCATTCCGGCGCCGCATGTCAGCAGCCTGTGCTTCGCCGGACCCGACCGCCTGCTGGTCACGACATCGCGCTTCCGGCTGAACCCGCAAGCCCCGGGCGAAGGCTCCGGTGGGCTGTTCGAGATCGCGTTATGAGCCAGCATCTGCGCGCGGCCGTCGATCAGACGATGCGCTGGAATTATCGTGTCTGGGGTTTCGGCGAGGCGATCGCGTTGCGCGGCCTGTTGCGGGCGGGCGACCTGCTTGGCGACGCCGCGCCGATCGGCTTCGTCCACGGACTGCTGCGCTCCTGGCTCGGGCGTGGCGTGGCGCGCAGCAACGAGGATCATGTCGGTGCCGGCCGCGAATTGCTCGATTTGTACGGCCGCACCGGCGACCCCCAGTTCCTCGATGCCGCACGCCGGCTGGCCGCGCTCAATGCCGGCTTTCCGAAAGGACCCACCGGCGCCCGCTATCATCGCACCGACACGCCGGGGTGGCGCTGGCAGATCTGGGTCGACTGCATGGATGTCGATGGTCCGTTTCTCGCCGCGCTGGCACGCACGACCGGTGAGGGTGCCTATTTCGATCAGGCAGCCGAGGAACTGCTCGGTTACGCGCGCGCGCTTCAGACCGACGATGGCCTGCTGTTCCACGGTTTCGAGCGCGATTGCGGGCGGAATGGGCAAGTCTGGGCGCGGGGGCAGGGCTGGGCACTGATGGGCCTGGTCGACACGCTGGCCTTGCTGCCTCGCGCGCATCCGGCCTGGAGCGAACTCCACCAGCGGCTGGTGGCGCTGGCCGAAGCGCTCGTCGCGACGCAGGACGAAAGCGGCCTGTGGCACACCGTGGTCGACGCGCCCGAAACCTATCTCGAATCCACGCTCGCGGCGATGGCCGCCTATGCGCTGCGCGAGGCATTCACGCGGCAGCTGCTCGATAGCGCCTCCTGTCGCGTGATGGAGGTCAAAGCGCGCGCCGCGATGCACGCGCAGATCGCGCCCGACGGCAGCCTCCATCTGGTCAGCGACGCTACACCCGTCGGTGCGCTGTCGACCTACGCCACACGCCCGTTCGGCATATTCCCGTGGGGCCAGGGGCCGCTGCTGCTCGCGCTTTGTCAGGAGATGACATGAAGATCGTCAAGGTCGAGGCCTTCCCCATCCAGGCCAAGCCGATCGACACCCGCCCTTATTGGGGCAGCCGCGCCTGGGGCAGCGAGCGCGCCGCCGGCCAGGCCGAACTTTCGACCGAATATCCCGTGCCGCTGCGCCGCCGCTTCATCTATTCGCAGACGATCGACACGGTGGTCGTGCGGATCGAAACCGATGGCGGCCTGGTCGGCTGGGGCGAGGCCAAGGCGCCGGTCGCGCCACAGGCGACCGCGAAGATAATCGAGCTTCTGCTGACCCCGATCGTGATGGGCGCCGACCCGCGCGAAGTGTTGGTGCTGTGGGAGCGCATGTATGCCGGCATGCGCGTGCGCGGCCACCGCGCCGGCTTCTATCTGGAAGCGATTGCGGGCGTCGACATCGCCTTGTGGGACATAGCCGGACAGGCCGCCGGCGCGCCGATCTCGACGTTGCTCGGCGGCAAGATGCGGGAGAGCGTGCGGGTCTATGCCTCGGGCATTCCCTCGCTGCCGCTGGAGGCGCCGGACGAGGCGATCGAGACGCTGGTGGAGGAAGCCCGGTCGCTTCGGGCGGCTGGCTATACCGGAGTCAAAATGGCGATCGGCCGCGGCGTCCGGGGCGATCTGCGCACGATCGGCGCGATCCGCGACGCGATGGGCGACGGCTTCAGCATCTATGCCGACGCCGCCGGCGTCTATTCGCGCGCCGACGCGATGCGGCTTGGCCGCGCGCTGCGGGAATTGGGCGTCGGCTTCTTCGAAATGCCGATCCCGCCCGAGGATGTCGAAGGCTATGCCGAGCTGGCACAGGGCCTCGATATTCCGATCGCGCTGGATTCGATCATGAGCCGGCACGAGACGGTCGAGCTGATCCGCAACCGCGCGATCGACATCGTCCAACCCGACGTCTGCCGCGCCGGCGGGATCACCGAATGCCGCCGCATAGCCGAACTCGCCGATTGTTTCGGCCTGGCCTTCCAGCCGCATGTCAGCATCGGATCGCAGATCCATGTCGCAGCGAGTGCGCATCTGGCCGTGGCAATGCCGAACAGCATCGTCTGCGAATATTGGATCGGCAAGAATCCGCTCGGCCCGGCGGTGGTCGAAACCCCGGTCGAGTTGCGCGACGGCTATCTGTTCGCGCCCGCCGGCGATGGTCTCGGCATTCGTATCAAACCCGACGTGCTGCTCAGCCACGTCGCACACTGAATCACGGGGCGGCAACACGCCCGAACCAAAGGAGAGATCGCGATGACGGGTGCTGCTCGAGTGTCGCTGTTCGCCGCCCTGCTGGCAGGCGTTGCCACGGTTTCCGTCGCGCAGGATTATGGCCTGCGCCCGGGGCTGCGCGGGACCGTGCTGGTCGAGCGCGCAGGCTTGCAGGCTGCCTATCAGCCGGTCTTCACGATCATTCGGGCCGATGACGATCCAAAGCTGGGATTAAGCCCCGGTTATTCGACGCCCGGTCAGGCCTTCACCGGTGCCAACGCGGAAAACTACCCGGTGCCGCAGTGGCGCAGGCCGACGGGGCAGGGCGTTACCGACAATCTGTACGAGGCGGGGCGGGTGACGGTCGTGCGTGCCAGCGCGTCGCGTGCCTTGCCCGATGGCGGCACCGCGTGGACGTTCGCGGGCACGCCCGATTTCACGCTGCGGGCGGAAGTGCATCCGGTCGCGGGCGCCGCGCCGCGGATCAGCTGGACCTTCACCGCGCGCAAGCCCGGCTGGTACACGGTCGGCTATACCGGCGGGCCGGCAAGCGATCCGGCGCGGGATGACGGCTTCCTGCAACCGCTGATCTGGCAGGAGAAGCGCTTTCCGAGCGCGCCTTTGCTCTCGGCGGAGAATATGGGCGGGCTGCCGCTCACCCTGTTCAGCGCAGGCGGCGTCACCAACGGATTGAGCGTCGATCCTCAGGAGAGCCCTTATCGGCTGCCGACGCTGCACAATGCGCGCTTCGGCGTGATGCTGCGCAACCCGGCGGGGCAAGCCCAGCCGGCCGCGTTTGCACCGTTGCTCGGGCAGGAAGGCTCGCATTTCGAGGCGGGACAAAGCGCGAATTTCGCGGTGCGTCCGTTGCTGGTGAAGGGTGACTGGTACGGCGCGTTCACGCAAACCGCGCGCGAACTGTTCGGCTTTTCCGACGTGCGTCAGAATGTCGATCAGCCGCTCAACAAGACGATCGACACGATGGTCGAATTCGCGATGGACGATGCGCATGCGGGGTGGGACGCCGACCTCAAGGGCTTCGATTACAATACCGACGTCAAGGGCACGGTGAAGGTCGTCTCCGCGCTTCACCCGCTTTCGGTGGCGCTGATTGAGGACGATCCCGAAATCTATCGTCTGCGCGCGCTGCCCGTCACCGAATTCCTGATGTCACGCACCAAATATCTCTACAATGCGCTGCCGAACGAGGCGGGCCAGAATGCCGCGCGCGACATGAAGGGCCCCGCGGCCGAAACCGCCGAACTCGCCGGCCTGTATCAGATGTCGCGCGGGCAAAGCCCGGTCTTCCGTTCCTATGCGATGGCGGTCGCCGGCAAACCGCGCGCGCTCAATCTGCTGATGATGAGCGGCGGCGACACGTTCTGGGAAAAGCTCGCAATCTATCGCCTGACCGGCGACAAGGCCGCGCTCGCCCGCGCCCGGGAATTGGCGGACGCCTATGTCAAAGCGCGCATCGACACGCCCCAGCGCGATTTTTCCGATGCGCATATCGCGCAGGGCGGCCAGTTCTGGTCGGACTTTTCGCCGCGTTGGGTCGAGCTGTTCGAGCTGTGGCAGGAAACCGGCGAGCCGCGCTACCTTCGCGCCGCCGCCATGGGTGCGCGCGAATATGCGAGCTACGCCTGGTATTTTCCGGCCATCCCGCAAGGGAATGTCACGGTCGACCTGCATGATGCGCCGGTCGGGCTGTGGCAGGCGAAGCCGGGCGACAAACCGATCATAACGCCGCCGCAGACCTTGCCCGCCTGGCAGGTCTCGCAGATCGGTCTGACGCCGGAGGCAACGACCACCTACAGCATGAACCCCGGCATCTTCATGGCGCATCAGGCGGCGTATGAACTGCGCATCGCCGCCGCGACCGGGGACCCGTTCCTGCACGACGTCGCGCGCGCGGCGATCGTCGGGCGCTACAAGACCTATCCGGGCTACGACATCAACGTCGCGTTCTCGAACGTTTACGCCACCTCCGACTATCCGAACCGGCCGTTCGCGGAGCTCAATTACAACGAAATCTATTACAACCATGTCTGGCCGAACATCGCGCTGCTGGTCGATTATCTCCTCTCGGACGTCGAGACGCGGTCGGGTGGGGCGATCCGCTTCCCCGCCCGCTTCGCGCCAGGTTATGCCTACCTGCGCAGCAAGGTCTACGGCGATCGGCCCGGGACGTTCATGGGCGATGAGAATGTACGGCTGTGGATGCCGCGCCATCTCGTCGCGGTCGACGATCCGCAGGCCAATTACCTCACCGGATATGGCAATAAGCGCTTCTATCTGGCGCTGACCAACGAGTCCGCGACCGCCCGCACCATCACCCTCCATCTCGACAAGCAGCGCATTCCGTACGAGCCGGGCCGCGCCTACCGCGCAAGGCTGTGGCAGGACGGCAAGCCGACCGGCAGTGTCACGGTCACCGATGGCGTGGCGACCTTGCCGCTATCTCCCCGGGGGGTGACCGCGATCGCGGTGGACGACATGCCCGTCTTCACCCGATTGCAGGCCGACTATTTCGACGGAAAGGAAAGCGGCGGCGGGGATCGCAGCTTCCGGACGGACACAAGTTCGGCAGGCAACGCGACGGCGATGATCCTGTCGCTCGGGCGCCAGCGCGATTTCTATGTCTGGACGAGCGCGTCCGATGACGACGTGCGCGAAGCGCGGCTCACGCTGTTCGCGCCCGGCGCCGAGCGAACAATGGTCGACAGCCGCCATCCGTTCGAATTCAGCCTTCCGATCGGCGATGCCGACAAGGTGGATTATCAGATTTCATTCATTCGCAAGGACGGCACCATTGTTGACGGCGGCCGACATACGGTGACGCGTTGAGATCGTTCGTCGCGCCTGTCAGGCGACGCGCATTTCGCCGGCGTAGCGGAACTTCAGGCCCCATCCGCGCACCGTCTCGATCGGATCGTCCGCGCCGACGCTGTCGAATTTGCGGCGGATGCGATGGACATGGACGTCCATCGACTTGACGCTTCCGCCTTCCTTTTCGAACAGCTCGCTCAGCATCCTGGCCGAGGCGCGACCCTGCGTGATGAGCAGTTCGAGGATCGCGCCTTCGAGCGGGGACAGGCCGATCTGCTGAGATCCGAAATAGAATTCGAGCGGGTCGTACAGCAGCACAAGATTGCCGCGGCGGACGCGGACCCGTTCGGCCGTGCCGGAATGGCGATCCCGCGCGCGCTCATAATCCGCCATATAGTGGAGCTGGTTCATCGCTGCCTTGCCACCATCATAATCACGCCGCTGGGTATACTAAGCGGGCGGGGTCGGACGGTTGTTGGCGGTTGCGAAAAGCCACCTGCCGGACGGCCAGGCGGCAAAGCTCGCAAAATCGAGCAACTCTTTGACCGGAGGATGAACAGAGTGCCGGGCGCTGGCCCTCATTTCGACAGTACGTTGCGTACTTCCGATCGGTCGTGCGATAGGTCGGGCATGAAGGGGGCCGCGGTGGGAATGATGGGGCTGAGCCATCACGAATGTCACGTGCTCGCGCTCGTGCAGAAATGGCAGCCGACCACCGCTTATTTCCTGCGCAAGGCGCTGACGCAGCGACTCGCTTCGGACGCGTCCGACAGCCCGGGCAGCGTCTATCCGGTGATCGAACGGCTCAAGCGCGCCGGGCTCGTGCAGAGCGAGGAGGGCGGGGCGGGCCGCCGGAAATCGGAATTCCTGACCTGCACGGACGACGGAGCGGCCGCGGTACGGGGCTGGATGGTCGAGATCGACCAAAGCGAATTGCTGCCGAGCGACCCGTGGCGCACGCGCGTGCCCTTCCTCGAGGCGTTGCCGGCGGCGGAGCGCGGCGCGTGGTTCCTGACCTTGCGCACGGCAGTCAGCGCGGAACTCGAGAAACTGGAACGCCTGCGCGAGGCGGCGACCGAATTGCCGAGCCAACTCGAGCTGGAGCATGCGCGGCTGGCGACCACCGCGCGCCTGGCCTGGATCAACGAAGCGATCGCGCTGCTGGCGTCTGCCTGATTCAATCCGAATGCAGCAAAGCCCGCGTGCGTTCAGCGAGCGCGCGCGCGGTCAGCGATGTCGCGGCGTCGCCCGGCAGGCGCGCATACCAGAGCGAGATCTGGCGTGCGATCGCGGTTGACGGCTGCCGGTAACCGAGCACCTTCTCGTCGAGATCGCCGGTCAGTCGCACCAGGTCCGCGAGGCTGGGCGGCTTGGTGTCGGGGGCGAAGCGCTGTTCGATGCGCGAGACGGCCGCATCGATCAGCTGCGGCACGGTTGTGCTGCAGCGGGGGCTGTCGATCGTGCCAAAAGTGTCTTGCGGTCTCATCAATTGCGTCCAGGGGGGCGAGCGCCATGATAGCGTGGCGACCTGCTAGCCTTTTGTGCCGGCTTGCGGATTATCGGTTCTGATTGTCCGGTCCTATATT
>NZ_DATHFV010000064.1:0-7287 GCF_035317925.1 Sphingomonas sp. | reverse complement strand
GAGGATGCCGTAGATGGACGCGGCACCGAGAAGGGACATGACGACTGGAGGCACGTTCACACTGACGCCGAAGTCCTTCGCGAGGTTGACCGCCGAAAGCATCACGAAGACGAGTGCGGCCGAAAGCGTCGCCGAAAAATGGGCCAAGTAGCGCCCGAGCTTGGCGCGATTGTAGCCGCCAAGGATCGCGTATTCGTGCTCGGTGGCCATGCCGTCTTCCTTAACATCCGTTCATCAATTGGGAACGAACCAAGCACACTGCAAGGGAGGGCAGCCAATTTTTCACCCAAATTAGGATTCGTCTGGCTATTAAGGCGATGATTGAGCGAGGCCACGACGACACGTGTGAGACCCGAACGTCTGTCACCTGTTCCGTAGGAACAGATTTGGGTAACCGCCAATCACGGCGTCCCTCGCTCGCAGAAATTCGTCTACCTGCGGTTGCGATCGAGCAAGCGGTTGAGTCTCATCCGTTTCCCACCGGGCAAACGTACCTTCATCCACACCGATGATCGTGGCGGCGGCCTTCGCCGAAATCCCTCGCCGTCGCCTTTCGGCGATCAGCTTTTCCGGGAATGTCTGCGGCTTCGGCCATGGCTCGTATCCGAGGAAGGAGATAATCGCGGGATATTGCCTATCCCTTGGCTGCTTTGTTCCGCTTTCCCAATCGAGAACGGAGGTTTGGCATACGCCCATAAGCTCGGCCGCCTCGACTTGCTTGAGGCCTCGCCCCTTGCGGGCACGGCGCAGATGCGCCCCGATTGACTCCCCCTGATCGGCCAGTACCTCCGGCTTCGTGGCAGATAGCAACACCGAAACACCGGGCAGCAAGAACCCAACACGGCCATGTCGTTGTGGCCACCTTGGCGATGCCGCGCGTGCCTGCAGCCGGGCGCCACGCTGCGCGCAGGATTATCAGGCGCGGGTGTCGGGGCCGCTGCTCGACCGGATCGACCTGCATGTCGAGGTCGCGGCGGTCAGCGCCGCCGATCTGGTGCTGCCGCCGCCCGCCGAAGGATCGGCCGAAGTCCGCGCCCGGGTCGAGGCGGCGCGCGCGATCCAGACCGCGCGCTATGCCGATCATGGGGTGCGCACCAATGCGGAGGCCGATGGCGCATTGCTCGAAGCCAGCGCCACGCCGGACGAGGCCGGGCGCGCATTGCTGGCGCAGGCCGCCGCCGCGATGGGCCTGTCGGCGCGGGGCTATACGCGCGTTCTGCGCGTGGCGCGCACGATCGCGGATCTGGCTGGGTCGGGGGCTGTCGGGCGGGTGCATGTGGCCGAGGCGCTGAGCTATCGGCTGCGGCCGGCGGTGAATTAGAGGAGGGTTCCTCGCATGACCATCACGATCACCGCCTTTGAACGCTCCCCCGATGGCGGCAAGGGGCTGGCACGCGATACGCGGGTGCGCTGGGCGCTGGAGGAAGTGGGCCAACCCTATGCGGTTCGTCTGGTTTCGTTCGGGGCGATGAAGGAGCCCGCGCATCTGGCGGTGCATCCGTTCGGGCAGATTCCGACCTACGAAGACGGCGACCTCACGCTGTTCGAGACCGGGGCGATCGTGTTCCATATCGCGCAGCATAAAGCGGGCCTGCTGCCGGACGACGCGGATGCGCGGGCGCGCGCGATTACGTGGATGTTCGCCGCGCTCAGCACGATCGAGCCGCCGA
Organism: Sphingomonas sp.; assembly: GCF_035317925.1. GTDB lineage: Bacteria > Pseudomonadota > Alphaproteobacteria > Sphingomonadales > Sphingomonadaceae > Sphingomonas_I. The sequence goes on along the minus strand of NZ_DATHFV010000064.1, from coordinate 5,617 downwards.
TCATCGAGCTCCAAACCGCGAAGTTCCAGGAGGGCGACAAGCCCTGGGCGAAGGCGCGAATGCCGCTGGTTCAGGATCGCATCCACGACCGGTTGAAGCAACTTTCCGCGCGTCTCGGCGACGCCGACTGGCTCGACGGCGGGTTCAGCGCGGGAGACCTGATGATGGTGTCGGTGCTGCTCAGGACGAGACCATCGGGCCTGTTGGACGAATATCCGAATCTGGCCGCCTATGTCGCCCGCGGCGAAGTGCGGCCCGCCTACCAGCGGGCCTTCGCGGCGCAATATGCGGTGAACAAGCCACCGGCGGGCTGATTGCGGCCCGGCGCGAAGTGCACCATATCGCGTTGTCGAAGATCGGCTAAGGTTTTATGTAAATCTGTGCGGGATACGCAGTGCAGGCCGACGGCGAACGGGTGAACGCTGGATTACGGAGGACGTAACGGACAGTTCAGCCGGCCTGGCGCAAATCGACTGCTCTGGAAGCAGTTGAGTATGCGTGATGAGTTACAACGAGAAACCTATCCTTCACCGGGCGTTCGAGCTTGCGCGCAGCGGCCAATACGCGCGGGTAAAAGAACTGGAGAAGGCGCTGGCCGCCGAGGGCTATGCGCGGACTGACCTGCAACTCCAAAGTCCGTCCGTGCGCAAGCAGCTTCGCTTATTGTGCAGGGACGCTAGTGCCGCCGCCCGCGCCGCACCTGACGCGACGGGGTCGGAGCAATCGGAAGCAAGTGCATAGCGTTACGGACAAAACCGCATCTGAGCCAGCCCGTCATCCCCGTTCGGCAAACATACCCGACGCCGCCAGCACATAATCGCGCACGGCCTTGTGCGCGTCGGCGCTGAGGCTCAGCCATTTGCGGCGGCCGTCAGCGGGATCGATCGCTTCGTGCACCAGCCCGCGCTTCTTCAGCATCTTGATCCAGCGCAGCGCCGTGGTCGGCGGCACCGCGGCGGCGATGCAGCAGCTGGAGATGGAAATGCGCGTCCCTTCCTCGCCCGCCACGAACAGGTCGAGCAGGATATCGCGCGCCGGATCGGCGAACAGATCGGCATCGATGAAGGTGCTGATCCTGCGCCGCGCCGCCAGGATCAGGCGCGCATAGGTCGCCGCGTTCGGCCGCGGCTTTGGCTCGATCGCGGCCGACAGGCGTTCGGCCGCGTTCCGCAGCGTTTCGGCGAGCGCGGACATGTCATCGGCCGAAAGGGAGGACGCCATCAGACGGTCCCCGGCGCGGCATATGCGCGGGGCGGGCGACCGAGCGCACCGGGGGCTAATTCGGAATGGAAGGCTGCCCGCGCGCGGGGGAGAATGTCCAGGGACGGTCGATTCCGGTTCGGGCCATCCTTTGCCGATGGCGGTAGGTGGCCGCGATCAGCAGAACCTGCATGGGCCAACACCAGAACTGGACCAGTACCGCGTAGCCGAAGCCGGTTCCCGGCTGGTCGAGGAAGCTGACGTGCCCCAGCACGGTCAGGCCCTGCATCGCGCTCATCCATATCGGCCAGAACCGGGTCGTGAAGAGCGAGAGCAGGTAGAGCGCCGCGAACAGCGCAAGATCGACGAGAAACAGTGTGACTTCGGCATGCTTGTACCTGGTCGCTTCCGGCGAGACGCTGAGCATCGACAGGACCAAGGCCGTCAACAGAAGCAGAGCGGTGATCCGCTCCGGCGCTCCGCCCCGGATCAGGGCGTAGATAAAACTCGCCATGAACAGGAGAAGAAAGAGCATGTTCCGCAAGACCATATGGGCAAGCCAGCATGGCGCGGTCATTCCGTCAACAGGCTCGGGCCCGCCGCCCGCGTGTCGCTAGTGGAAGAGGTGGATCACCGCCACGCAAGCAAGCGTGAGCAGCGATCCGCAAATGACCAGCGTGCCCGCAGACACACCAATCGCGAATATGGCCAGGAACGGCCACAGCAATCTTGCGCCCCATTTCAGGTCATTGCGCCTGTCCTCTCCCCCCGGGAGCGGCCATCCGAGATTTCCCAGCCATCGGGAGGATTCGTGATCGAAGACGGTTCGCGCCTCGCTCAGCCCCTTCCGATCGGTCGCCCCGGCGTTCCCCCCGCCCTCGCTGTCGTCGGGGGGATGAGACCGGGAAAGCGCCCGATCGGCAACTTCCGTCGAACCCCCTAGGGTTTCTCGGAAGGTGCCGGCCTGCTCGGCGGCGGCAAGCCAGCGCGCAGCCTCCGCGCTGGTGGCGACGCCAAGTGCGTCGCGCGCGCCCTTGAGACGCAGTTCGACCGCCTTGGGCGTGATGCCGAGCTCGATCGCGATCTGCTTGGCGGTCTTGCGGTCCATGAACAGCCGCAAGGCGATACGTTGCGGCTCGGTCAGCCGTCCGGTTCCTCGTCCGTCCATTCGAAGATATGATAGCGAGGCTTTCGCTCGGACTTCAATGGCTTCGGCGGCGGGTCGTGCAACTTTCCGCGCAATTGGGGGGCTTTGGCCTATCGCCTTCCGCCCCGTCTCCACTAAAGGGCGAATATGACCGGCACCATCGAACCCGAAGACGATTTCGCCAACAGGCTGCCCGTGCCCGAGCATGTTGAAGAGGCGATCCGCACGCTCCTGCGCTGGGCCGGCGACGACCCCGAACGCGAAGGTCTGCTCGACACGCCCAAGCGCGTGGCACGCGCCTGGAGGGAATATTGCCAGGGCTATGGCGAGGATCCGGGCCACCATCTCGACCGCGTGTTCGAGGAGGTCGGCGGCTATGACGATATCGTGCTGCTGAAGGACATTCCGTTCCAGTCGCATTGCGAACATCATCTCGCGCCGATCGTCGGCAAGGCGGCGATCGCTTATCTGCCCAAGAACCGGGTGGTCGGCATTTCCAAGCTGGCGCGCGTGCTGCACGGCTTCGCGCGTCGGCTGCAGGTGCAGGAACGGCTGACCGCGCAGGTCGCCGATTGCATCTGGGATCACCTCCAGCCGCAGGGCGTGGCGGTGGTGATCGAGGCGGCGCACGGCTGCATGACCGGGCGCGGCGTGCGCACGCACGGCGTGTCGATGACCACCAGCCGCATGATGGGCGTGTTCCGCGACGACCAGCGCAGCCGCCGCGAAGTGTTGGCGCTGATGGGCTATTGAGGATGAACCCGTTCCGCATCGCGCTCGGCGCGACCCTGGCGCTGGTCGCGGCACCCTCCCAGGCCGATCCGCGCACGCTCGACGTGCTGCCGAGCATGACCTGGCAGCATGCGCGGACCGGACTGACGATGCCGCCTTATCTGGGCTCGCTGCCGCGCAACGAGGTGGGCGATTTCGGCACGGTGGAAGCGGACCTGTTCCTGCAATATCGCGGTGCGGACGGGACCGAAGCCACGATCTATGTCTTCCACCCCGGCGTCGACAGCGTTCCGCTCTGGTTCGATCGCGTGCAGGCCGCGATCGTGGCGCGTGGGAAATTCGGCACGATCGGCGATGCCCAGGCGACGGCCTTTGCCGTCCGTCCCGGCGCGCCTGCCACGGCGCTGCGCGTGACCTATCCGCTCAAAGGCAGCGCGTTTCTCGCCACCGCCGCGGCGGCCGTGCCGGTCGCCGACTGGCTGGTGGTGGTGCGGCTTTCCTCGACCAGCAAGGATGCCGCTGCCGTCGATGCCGAACTGACCGCGGTCGTGAACGGCATCGGCTGGCCCGCGGACAAGCTCGAGGCGCCGGTGGCGGCGCCGATCAAGCCGTGCGGCACGATGCCGAGCTTCCACAAGGCCAAGCTGATCAAGCCCGATATGATGCAGGCGCTGGTGGGGGCGGCGGTTTCCGGCGCGGTTGCCACCGACCGCAAGGATGCAAACGACCACAGGGCCTCGATCCCCACCTATTGCCGTGCGCAGCAGGCCGCGGACGCCGCCTGGGGCGTCTATCGGGTCGAAGGCGAGGAGCGGGGCTATGTGCTGGCGCTGGGCGATGACGGCCGCGCGATCGGCGTCCAGCCTTCGCTCGCGGCCTTGGTCAACAAGACCAAGCCGGCTTATTCGCTGGCCTACATGGACCTGACCGAGTGGCGGATCTATCCGGACGTAAGCGATCAGCTGCCGCCCGAGCAGGCGCTGGACATCGTCGACCACACCAACCCGATCGCGAGCGCGGATACGCTCAGCGGCAAGGGCTCGATCACGATCAACAGCGCCGTGACGGAAAAGAAGTAAGCATGACCTGGAAAATTCTGGCGCAGGTCGCAGCCGGTTGCGGCGCCCGAGGCGCCGTCGGCGCTGATGGAATCTTGAGGTGATCAATCAGGATATTGGTCGCGCACTCACGGTCGATGGCCGTTCGTGCGTCGCCACGACGCCGGCAACGACGGGGCACGCCATTTACGGACCCTACCAGCCCCGCGAAGCAGGCGAATATGCGGTTCAGTTCGTGATCGAGCCGTTGGCCGACGTCACGCAATTGGCGCCGGATACCGCCTGCGCGACGATCGAGGTTACGAGTGATGGCGGCCACCGTAACCATGCCCGGAAAGATCTGATCGCCCGGGATTTCGCCGATGGGCGAACAAAATTTCTGCTGCCGTTCTCGTTAGCCGAGCGGACGATACTCGAATATCGCGTCTGGGTGAGCGGTTTGCTGTCGGTCCGGATCGACGACTTTCAGCAGGTGGTGAAGCGGTCCGGAGACCTCGACGACGAAGCGCTCTCCCGCCGCGCCAGCTTTCCGGGGACGGAGGGCGCCGACGTGCCGTTCTTCGTCGAAAACCGCGCTTACTTTCGCAGCCTGTACGAGGGTGGTTGCCTGTTCCGGATCGAGGGCGACGCCGTGGTGCTGACGATCGGCGAAGTTTCGTTTTTCGCCCGCAATCGGGATGACCTCAACTTTATAAGCGAACTCTTTTTCGAGAATGTTTATAATATTCAGTTTGATAGACCGACCTGTATCATTGATATCGGTATGAATATTGGCCTAACATCACTGCAATTATCCTATAAGAGGGAGGTAAGGCAGATACATTCCTTTGAGCCGTTTCAGAGCACTTATGAAAGGGCGCTGGACAATGTTCGCATAAATTCGCCTGCGGCGAAAAAAATAACGACCTACAATTTTGGTTTGTCTGACAAGAATTGGGAAGGTGAAATATTCGCCTCGCAGACCGGCGATTCGGGCGCGATGACGACAATCGATGTGGGCGAAGGGATTCCAGTACATATCGTGCTTAGGGATGCCGGTGAAGTGCTCGCTCCCATTATAGCCAAGTCGCGCGCCCGTGGTCTTGACGTAATCGTAAAAATGGATTGCGAAGGGTCGGAATACGCGATTTTTGAGTGCCTGAAGAGCTGGAGATTGCTCGAGCACATAACGGGCTTCATGGTCGAATGGCACGCCATGTTTGGCGAAAAGTCGCAAGCGGACCTGATCAAGCCGTTGCGGAAGGCCGGCTTTGTTATATTTGACCGCTCGCCTCCACGGGGTAACGGCTTCTTTTATGCGGTGAACTTACGGCGGCGGTCGAGGCTGACGGCAATGGCCCGTTGGTTGAGCCTCAAACTTCGCGAAGTCGGCCGCCCGCGACGATATGGCGTCGTCGAATATGCGTGACGAGGGAGGAATATTGGGATGCTGAACCTCTTCCGCCCACGCCGTAAAACGGAAGCGAAATCGACCGTTGAC
>NZ_DATHFV010000063.1:0-9137 GCF_035317925.1 Sphingomonas sp. | reverse complement strand
GGAGTACGGGCGGCGGCGGACGGCTTCGGTTAGCTTGCCGCCTTCTTCGTAACCGACGTAGCCCGGAGGGGCACCGATGAGGCGGCTCACGGCGTGCTTTTCCATGAACTCGCTCATGTCGATGCGAACCATCGCGCTGTCGTCATCGAACAGGAAGCCGGCAAGTGCCTTAGTCAACTCGGTCTTGCCGACGCCCGTCGGCCCGAGGAACAGGAAGGAGCCGAGCGGACGGTTCGGGTCCTGCAGACCGGCACGTGCACGGCGCACGGCGCGGGAAACGGCGGCGACCGCATGCTTTTCCATGAACTCGCTCATGTCGATGCGGACCATCGCGCTGTCGTCGTCGAACAGGAAGCCGGCGAGCGCCTTGGTGAGCTCGGTCTTGCCGACGCCGGTCGGGCCGAGGAACAGGAACGAGCCCAACGGCCGGTTCGGATCCTGCAGGCCGGCGCGAGCACGGCGAACCGCGCGGCTGACAGCGGCAACCGCATCGGCCTGGCCGATCACACGCGACCCGATCACCTCTTCCATGCGCATCAACTTCTCGCGCTCGCCCTGCAGCATCCGCTCGACCGGAATCCCGGTCCAGCGTGCGACCACGCCGGCGATATCCTCGGCGGTGACTTCCTCGCGCACCATCGCGCCTTTGGCGGCGCCCTCAGCCTCGGCGAGTTGCTTTTCGAGGCCCGGAATCGTGCCGTAGGAAAGCTCGCCCGCCTTGGCGAGATCGCCGTTGCGCTGCGCCTGATCGAGCGCGGTGCGCGCTGCATCGAGCTGCGCCTTGATCACCGTCTCGGCGTTCATCTTCTCCTTTTCGGCCTGCCAGCGCGTGGTCAGCACAGCCGACTGCTCCTCGAGATCGGCAAGGTCGCGCTCGAGATTGACGAGCCGATCCTTGGAGGCTTCGTCGGTTTCCTTGGACAAGGCCTCGCGCTCAATCTTGAGCCGGATGATGCGGCGATCTAGGCTCTCGATCTCCTCGGGCTTGCTCTCGACCTCCATCCGCAACCGCGACGCGGCCTCGTCCATCAGGTCGATTGCCTTGTCCGGCAGGAAGCGGTCGGTGATGTAGCGGTTGGAAAGCGTCGCCGCCGCAACCAGCGCGCCGTCGGCGATACGCACGCCATGGTGCAGCTCGTATTTCTCCTTGAGCCCGCGCAGGATCGAGATCGTATCCTCGACCGTCGGCTCGCCCACGAACACCGGCTGGAAGCGCCGCTGCAACGCCGGGTCCTTCTCCACATACTTCCGATATTCATCGAGCGTGGTCGCGCCGATGCAATGCAGCTCGCCGCGGGCCAAAGCTGGCTTGAGCAGATTGCCGGCGTCCATCGCGCCTTCGCTCTTTCCGGCGCCGACGAGCGTGTGCATTTCGTCGATGAACAGCAGGATATGGCCGTCGGCCTCCCGCACCTCGTCGAGCACGCCTTTCAGCCGCTCTTCGAACTCGCCGCGATATTTGGCGCCCGCGATCAGGCTGCCCATGTCGAGCGCCATCAATTTGCGGTCCTTGAGACCATCCGGCACGTCGCCATTGGCGATGCGTAGCGCGAGGCCCTCGGCGATCGCCGTCTTGCCGGTACCGGGCTCGCCGATCAGGACGGGATTGTTCTTGGTGCGCCGCGCCAGGATCTGGATCGTGCGGCGGATTTCCTCGTCGCGGCCAATCACGGGGTCGAGCTTGCCCTCGCGCGCCGCTTCGGTGAGATCGCGCGCGAACTTCTTGAGCGCGTCATAACGATCCTCGGCTGAAGCCGTGTCGGCGCTCCGCCCGCCGCGCAGATCGTTGATGGCGGTGTTCAAAGCCTCAGGCTTTACGCCGGCAGCCTGCAGCGCCTTGCCCGCGGGCGTGTTGAGCGCCAGCGACAGCGCGACCAGCATCCGCTCGACTGTGACGTAGCTGTCGCCGGCCTTCTGCGCGATCTGCTCGGCCTGATCGAGGACGCGGACGAGATCATTGTTGAGGCCCGGCGTCTGCTGTGCCCCGCCGCCCGAGACGGTGGGAATCTTGGACAGTGCCAGGTCGGTTTCGGTGAGCGCTTTCTTGGCGTCGCCGCCGGCCTTGGCAATCAAACCTGACGCCATGCCCTGCTCGTCTTCGAGCAAGGCCTTGAGCAGATGCTCAGGCGCAATCTGCTGGTGGCTGTTGCGGATCGCGACCGTCTGCGCCGCCTGCAGGAAACCCTTGGCGCGGTCGGTGAACTTTTCGAGATTCATGCACTCTCCCTCTTCCGCCGCGATATGGTGTGATATTTCCGCAACACAAGCCGTCGCTTGATCTTTATCCCGTCAGCCGCGAAGGCGCGACCCTGGCAAGGAGATTGGCATGGCCGACGTCGACGGCAAGTGGAACTGTACGGTTGAGAGCCCGATGGGCGAACAGGAATTCGTTTTGACCGTTAACAGCAATGGCGACAGCTTCACCGGGTCGGCCGAGGGCGGAATCGGCAGCAAGGACATTCCCGAGGGCTCGGTCGACGGCAACACGCTCAGCTGGACGATGCAGATTTCCAAGCCGATGCCGGTCACGCTCACCTGCAAGGCGACCGTCACGGGTGACAGCCTCGAAGGCAAGGTCAAGGCCGGCATCTTCGGCAGCTTCCCGATCATGGGCATGCGCGCCTAGACCTTGATCGATCCAGGCTGCGTCTGGGTCGTGAATCAAGGTCTCAACCATTTGAATAGAGCCTGATTCACGTCATCTGTGGAAGCGCGCAGCGCTTCCACAGATGACGATCAGGCTCTAGCCTAGACAGAGTCATTACGCAGGCGGATAGTGCGCTCCTTCATATCTGAGGAAATGCGCATGATCCGGGCGGCACTTTGTCTTGCGGCAGGAACGGCTTTGGCCAGCGGCGCTTTGGCCGCGCCGCCCGCGTACAACGAAACCCCCGCCACGCTCGTCACGTCGATGCAAAGCTGGGATTATGACCGGCGGCTGGTCGACATCCCGATGCGCGACGGGGTCAAGCTGCACGCCGTCATCCTGACCCCCAAGGGCGCCAAGGACGCGCCGATCCTGCTCACGCGCACGCCCTACGATGCCGAGGCGCTGAGCGGGAACCTCCCGAGCGGCAATATGGCCGGCGCGCTCGACGGCTATGACAATGCCGCCGATATCATCGTCGCCGGCGGCTACATCCGCGTGATCGAGGATATCCGCGGCAAATATCATTCCGAAGGCACCTACGTGATGAACCGGCCGCTGACGGGCGGCGGGCTCAATCCCACCAAGGTCGACGACGCGACCGACACGTACGATACGATCGACTGGCTGGTGAAGCATCTGCCGCAGTCGAACGGCAAGGTCGGCACGCTCGGCATTTCCTATGACGGGTTCGAGCCGCTGATGGCTTTGGTCAATCCGCATCCGGCGCTCAAGGTGTCGGTGCCGATGAACCCGATGGTCGACGGCTGGCGCGGCGACGACTGGTTCCACAATGGCGCGTTCCGCCAGATGAACATCGACTATATCTGGGAACAGGTCGGCACGCGCGATCAGCCGGCGATCGCCAAATTCTGGTGGCGCAGCGCGGACCTCTACGACGATTTCCTGCGCGCAGGCTCCGCCGGCGAACTTGGCCGGATCCACGCCATGGATCAGATCGGCTTCTGGAAGAAGCTGACCGAGCATCCCGCCTACGATCAGTTCTGGCAGAGCCAGGCGATGGACCGGATCATAGCCGACCAGCCGCTCAAGGTGCCGGTGATGCTGGTCGCGTCGCTATGGGATCAGGAAGACATTTACGGCGCGCCCGCAGTCTACAAACTGCTCAAGCCCAAGGACACAAGCGGCGACATGGTCTTCCTGTCGTTCGGACCCTGGTATCACGGGCAGGAGATCGATGACGGCAACCGCACCGGCAATATCCAATGGGATCAGGACGCCGCCAAATGGTGGCGCTGGCACGTCTTGGCGCCCTTCCTTGCCCATTATCTCAAGGGCACGCCAATGGACGTCGCGCCGGTCACCGCTTTCCAGTCGGGCACCAACCAGTGGCAGCGGTTGAACGGCTGGCCGGCAGCGCCGGCAAACGCGAAACTCTATCTCAAGCCCGGCATGGGCCTGGGTTTCGACCCCGCATCCGGCGCGGCGGCGACCGCCGATTATGTCTCCGATCCGACGCACCCCGTCACCTTCGTGTCGCGCCCCATCCGGCCGGTGAGCTACGAGGATGATCATTGGAAGGCATGGCTCACCACCGATCAACGCAACGCCTCGACGCGGCCCGACGTGCTGACCTTCACATCCAACGTGCTGACCGCGCCGGTGACGATCAGCGGACAGCCGATCGTCCATCTCAACGCCGCCACGAGCGGAACCGACAGCGACTGGGTGGTCAAGCTGATCGACGTCTATCCCGATCAGGTACCGATCGATCGCACGATGGGCGGCTATCAATTCGCGGTGGCGATGGACATCTTCCGGGGTCGCTATCGGGAATCGTTGAGCGATCCCAAGCCGCTGACGCCCAATGCCGCGCTCGATTACAGTTTCGGCCTGCCGCAAGCCAACCACGTCTTCCTGCCCGGCCATCGCATCATGGTGCAGATCCAGTCGAGCTGGTTCCCGCTTTACGACCGCAATCCGCAGACGTTCGTGCCCAACATCTTCTTCGCCAAGCCCGCCGATTATGTCGCGGCAACGCAGAAGGTGACCGTCGCCGGCGCGAACGAAAGCTATATCGAGCTGCCGGTCGTCCGCTGAGCCCATGCCGTCGGGATTGCCTGCGATCGAGGAAGCGCGGTCGGCTGCCGACTTTGCCGGTTTCGGTGAAGTTTGCCGCGCCTATGTCGATTGGTGCCGCGAACGCTATCGCGAGATGCCATGGTTCGTCGCGGAAGTGTTCGGCTATCAGGCGCTCGACGAGGAATTGAAGATGCTGGTGGCCAAATATGGGCCGCCCAACGGCCGCACCATGATCGCCCGGATCGACGAGCAAATTGTCGCGGGCGGCGCCTACAAGACGCTCTCGGCCGATATTTGTGAGCTCAAGCGCCTGTTCGTCGGAGAAAACGCGCGCGGATTGGGGCTGGGTCGCAAACTGCTGGATACGCTGATCGCGTCCGCCAAAGCGGACGGTTTCGCCGCGATGCGGCTCGATACCGGCCATCTGATGAAGGAAGCGATCGCGCTGTACAGAGCGGCCGGCTTCGAACCAATCGCGCCCTATCTGACCTATCCCGCCCGGCTGATGCCGTACCTCATCTTCATGGAGAAAAGGCTCTAACCGATCTTGGTGACGTGCCCCATCTTGCGGCCCGGCTTGACATGGGTCTTGCCGTAGAGGTGGAGGTGCGCCTTCGGATCGGCCAGGATGTGCGGCCAGCTTTCGACCTCGTTGCCGATCAGGTTGCGCATCTCGGTATGTTTGCCCGTCAGCTCGGTCGAACCGAGCGGGAGGCCACAGATCGCCCGGATGTGGTTTTCGAATTGCGAGGTCACCGATCCTTCGATCGTCCAATGACCCGAATTGTGAACACGCGGCGCCATCTCATTGAAAACTGGGCCTTCGCTGCTGGCGAAGAACTCGCAGGCGAGCACACCGACATAATCGAGCGCGCCGGCGATCCGCGCCGCCAGCGCCGCCGCTTCGTCCGCCTGCCGGGCAACGATGCCTTTCGGCGGCACGGTCGAGATATCGAGGATGCCGTCCTTGTGGACGTTGGTGATGGCATCCCATTGCACGACCGAACCATCCAATCCGCGCGCGAGCAGGATCGAGAATTCGGCGTCGAAGCTGATCATCTTTTCAAGCACGGCGGGCTGCTTGCCGATCAAGGTCCAGGCGGTTTCGGCGCGGCCGGTTTCGGTGATACGCGCCTGGCCCTTGCCGTCATAGCCGAAGCGCCGCGTCTTCAGGATGGCGGGCGCGCCGATCATCTTGCACGCGTCCTTCAAATCCTTGAGGCTGTCGACCGGCCAGAACGGGGCGGGCCGACCGCCGACCGCCTCGACGAAGCTCTTCTCGGCGACACGGTCCTGCGCGACTTCCAGCGCCCTTACCGACGGACGGACGCCAGGCAGGCCGCGTAGCGCCTCCACCTCGACATTCTCGAATTCGTAGGTGACGACGTCGACCTGCGCGGCGAAGGCCGCGACGGCCGCCTTGTCGTCATAGGCGCCGTGCGTCCAACGCGCGGACACTTCGCTCGCGGGGCCGCTCATGCCCGGCGCGTAGATGTGCGTGCGGTACCCCAGATTGGCGGCCGCGATCGCGAGCATGCGGCCCAGCTGGCCGCCGCCCAAGATACCGATTGTCGAACCCGGCATGACGCTCATTCGGGGGCTTCGTCCACCGCCTCGGTCTGGCGCGCGCGCCAGTCGGCGACCTTCCCGGCGAGTTCGGCATCGGACAACGCCAATATCTGCGCCGCGAGCAGGCCCGCATTGATCGCGCCCGCCTTGCCGATCGCGAGCGTACCGACCGGAACGCCGCCCGGCATCTGTACGATCGAGAGCAAGCTATCGAGGCCGGAAAGCGCCGCCGACTGTACCGGCACGCCCAGCACAGGAAGCGTGGTCATCGACGCGGCCATGCCCGGCAGATGCGCCGCCCCGCCCGCGCCCGCGATCAGGACCTTGAGGCCGCGCCCGGCCGCACCCTGCGCATAATCGTACAGCCGCTGCGGCGTGCGGTGCGCGGAGACGACCTTGCTCTCGTGCGCGACGCCGAGCGCCTCCAGCATCTGCGCGGCATGCTGCATCGTCGCCCAGTCCGAGCGGCTGCCCATGATGATGCCGACGAGGGGCTGCGTCATCGCTCAGCGCTCGTTGAGATAATAGCGGTCGGTCGCCGCGAGATTGCCGTCCAGCTGATAAACGATCGGCTGACCGGTCGGGATTTCGAGGCTGGCGATCTCGTCGTCGGAGATATGCGACAGATGTTTGACCAGGGACCGCAACGAATTGCCGTGCGCGGAGATCACGACGCGCTTGCCCGCCTTCAGTTCGGGCACGATCCGCGCCTCCCAGTAAGGCAGAACGCGCGCGATCGTGTCCTTCAGGCTTTCGGTGTTGGGAATATCGATCCCGGCATAACGGCGGTCGTTGGTCAGATCGAATTCGCTGCCACTTTCCTGCGCGGGCGGCGGAATGTCGAACGAGCGGCGCCAGATCTTCACCTGATCGTCGCCATGCAGCGCCGCCGTCTCGGCCTTGTTGAGGCCGGTCAGCCCGCCATAATGGCGCTCGTTGAGATGCCAGTCCTTCTCGACCGGCAACCACAGCCGCCCCATCGCTTCGAGCGCGAGGTTGAGCGTCTTGATCGCGCGGGTCTGCAGGCTGGTGAAGCAGAGATCGAAATCGAGCCCCTTGGCCGCCATCAGTTCGCCCGCGGTGCGCGCTTCCTCGATCCCGAGCTCGGTCAGGTTGACGTCCCACCAGCCGGTGAAGCGGTTCTCGAGGTTCCAGGTCGACTGGCCGTGGCGGATGAGGACAAGCGTCGGCATGAAGGTAGCGGCTTCCCTTTGTCGGTATGGCGAGCCCTGTAGCGGCCCGAAGCCAAAGCGTCACCCCCAAGGCGCACAGCGATCGCGCAGGGAACCTTCGCCCGCGCCCAAGCGCTTGAACATGCAGGATTTGGCCCGTCTGGCCGCTGCGTGGGGGTTCCCGATGATATTCCGTACCACTTTGCTCGCCTTCGCCTTTACCGTCGCAAGCCCCGTTTTGGCTTGGTCGGGCAGCACGCAGGCCGGCGATTATCGGATCACCGCCACGCTCGATAACGATGCCCACCTGCAAAGCGTCTCGCTCGCGCCGCAGTCCGGCTTGGCGAGTAAGCCAATGCAGCTTCATGCATGGTTCGTCGACAGCGAGGGGGCGATCCTCGCCCCTGCCCCGCTCGCCACGGCCAATGCCAGTGGCCGGACATTGGTGGCGCTGGGCAAGGGGGCAGCCGTTCCCGCGACCGCATCGGCGCTGGTCGTGCTCGCCCAGCCCGCTGGTTTGACCCGGACCGCGATGGCGGCGAGCCCGGCCGTGGTGGCGCAGATCGCGCTGCCCTGACCGTTCGCTGCGTCACCGGTTGCAACCTGAACCACACTGACGCACGTTCCCCTTCAAGAAGAAGGGGACCTCATGATCTTACAGCGCACCTTGCTGGGCGGCGTTGCCGCACTCGCTCTTGCCACCGCCGCGTACGCCCGACCGATGGATCAGAAAGCGGTCGAGGCTGCTTTCGACGCGGGCGTAAGTTCGGCCGATCAGCTCGAATGGCTGAAGGCGATGTCGTCGGCGCCCAATCATGTCAGTTCGCCGCACGACAAGGCCAATGCGGATTACATGCTCGGCCTGTTCAAATCCTGGGGCTGGGACGCGCATATCGAGACCTTTCAGGTCCTCTACCCCACTCCGATCTCGACCACGGTCGAGCTGATCGCGCCCGAGCATATCATGCTCGGCGGACAGGAACCGCCCGTGACCGGCGACGATACGTCGAGCGTCGCGGGCGCGCTGCCGCCTTATGTCGCCTATCAGGGCGACGGCGATGTCACCGCCGACCTGGTCTATGTCAATTTCGGCATGCCCGACGATTACAAGGCGCTCGCTCGGCGCGGGATCGACGTGAAGGGCAAGATCGTGATCGCGCGCTACGGCGTCGGCTGGCGCGGCCTGAAGCCACTGCTGGCGCAATGGCATGGTGCGGCGGGCTGCATCATCTATTCGGACCCCGCGCAGGACGGCTATGCGCGGGACGACGTCTATCCCAAGGGCGGGATGCGGCCGCCCTTCGCGGTCCAGCGCGGATCGGTGATGGATATGCCGATCTATCCCGGCGACCCGCTTACCCCCGGCATCGGCGCGACCGCAGACGCGAAACGGCTGACGCGCGCCGAAGCGACCACCATTCTCAAGATCCCGGTCCTGCCCATGTCCTATGCCGACGCGTCCAAATTGCTCGCGCATCTAGGCGGGCCGGCCGGTCCGGGCGGCTGGCAGGGCTCCTTGCCGTTCACCTATCACACCGGCGGCGACGGCCAGACCAAGGTTCATCTCGCGGTCAAATCGGATTGGTCGCTGAAACCGATCTACGACGTGATCGCGACGATCAAGGGCGCGACCCTGCCCGATCAATGGGTCGTGCGCGGCAATCATCATGACGGTTGGGTGATGGGCGCGGCTGATCCGCTCTCCG
>NZ_DATHFV010000062.1:0-7724 GCF_035317925.1 Sphingomonas sp. | reverse complement strand
TCTCGGTGTAAACGAGATGCTCTACCAACTGAGCTAACCGCCCTCGCCCTCCCGATAATCGGGTTGGGGCGCGGCTTCAACCACGCCCCTGATCAGATGAAACGCGTCCCACGAAAAACGCCGCCGGTCGCAGGACCGGCGGCGTTCTTGATCGATCGTCCGGATCGGACGGCGTCAGGCGATCGCGCCGAGCGGTGCGGTCTTGCGCATGCGCAAGGTCGCGCCGAGCAGGCCGAAGCCACCCAGCATCAGCGCCCACGAGGCCGGCTCCGGCACGCCGCCGACAACCAGCGGCGCCGGGTCGGATGCGAAGGTGCCCGAGCCCGAGAAGCTCAGGCTGCGGCTGGAGCTGCCCACCGGCGCGTTGAAGCTCGGGCTCGAACCCGAGAAGGAGAAGGAGAAATCCTTGTCCACGACGTTCGAGAAATCGAGGAAGTCCGAGGTGAAGGTGATCACCGAATTGTCGTTGCTCTTGAACGTGAACGAGCCGTTATTCTGGCTCGCGTCCAGTTCCGCATTGCTGAAGGTGACGGTCAGCAGGTTGGTGCGGGTGCCGTTGCCTTCGGCAGCGGCGGTGTTGCGGATGAAGCTGATCGAACCGTTCGTCACCGTGTCGAACAGCTGCGTGCGCGAATTGCCCGTGCCGGTCGTGCCAAGGTTCGAGACGAAATCGACGCTCAACGTCGCGTTCTGCGGACCGAGCAGGTCGGCGGGCAGGCCGGCTGCGGCAAGCAGATAATAAACCGGGATCGAGGTGCCCTTGATCTCCGCCTTCTTGTTCGCGCCGCTATCCTGCTTGGTATAGGTGAACAAGCGCGCATTCGGCGTCTGCTGGATGAACTGACCGAACGTCTCGGTCGAGGCGAACGCAGGGGCGGCCGAAGCCAGCAACGCGGCGGCTGCGAGATACGCGTACGAGCACTTCATGACGACACCCCAACTGATGAACTGCAACCCTAATACCGCAGCGCAGCGCAAATAAATAGTCCGTTAACCATCTTTGGTGGTTAATTTTCGCGGCTAATCGGCGTTTTTTTGCTGCGGTGCGTGCAAATCGCACGATAGCGCGTTTGAACCATCGCAGATCAAACGCCCAAGGTCGAAAGTGCCGCGCCGACCGAATCGCCGTACGAATCGCCAAACAGGCGCAAATGAACCAGCAACGGCCATAGCCGATAGACGGGTTGCCGTTCGCGCCAGCCCTGCTCCAGATTTAGCGCCTCGAAGAAGGCGGGCGGCGGCCGATCGAACAAAGTAAGCATCGCCGCATCGACCTCGCGGTCGCCATGATAACAGGCTGGATCGATCAATGCGGAGACGCGGCCGCCGGCGACCAGGATATTGCCGCCCCACAAATCGCCATGGAGCAACGCCGCACGTGGCTGCGGCGGGAGCAGATCGCTTAATCGGTCGGCAAGCCGTTCGATCCGCTGTCCCAGCGCCCGTCCGATATACGGCAGGTGGCAGCGCAGCCGCCGGTTGCTCCAGAAATCCGGCCAGTTCTCCGACCATGCATTCTCGATCCGTACGGGCCCGAAGCCATGATCCGCCGGCCAGCCGTAACGGCCGCCATCCGCCGCGTGGAGCAGCCCCAGCATACGCGCCAGATCGGGCCAGGCGGATTCGAGGCGGCCGTCATGGGCAATTTCCTCCATGATCAGCCACGCATCGTTCGCCGCGAGAATATTCGGTGCGGGTGCACCGGTCGCGGCGATCGCCCGCAGCATGTCCGCCTCGGCCAAAGCGGTATCCGCCTGCTTCGCGATGCAGGCGCTGCCATCGGCCAGCGTGAGGTAAAACACCGCCGACAGGTCGCCGCCCGACAGCCGCCGCGTGCGCGCCACCGGCTGGCCGAGCAGCCGCGCGGCCGCTTCAGCCGGCGCGGTCACGCGTCAGGCGGGCGACGAGCGCCTGCGCGGCGGCATCGACCTGGTCCCAGGTCCGTTCGAAGCCGGCTTCGTCGCCATAATAAGGATCCGCGACCGGCTGGCCGCGCAGATCATCGACGAGGTCGAGCAGCAGCCCGATTTCGGCGGTGCCGTCGGCCGGCGCGGATTGGCGGAGGCTGGTGAGATTGTCCTGATCGAGCGCGAAGATATGCGTGAAACGATGAAAGTCGGCGGTCTCGATTTGGCGGCCGCGATAGCGCGAAATATCGGCGCCATGGCGCAGCGCGGTGGTTTGCGCGCGCCGATCGGGCGGATCGCCGACATGCCAGCCGGCCGTCCCCGCGGAATCGACCCTGGCATCGAGCCCGGCGTCGGCCGCGCGCGCCCGGAACGCGGCCTCGGCCAGCGGCGACCGGCAGATGTTGCCGAGACAGACGAACAGGATCGCGGGCTGCGTCATGCGGCCTCGCCCAGCATGCTGCGCGCGACCGCTTCCGCCACCTTGATCCCGTCGATCGCCGCGGAAAGGATGCCGCCGGCATAGCCCGCGCCCTCTCCAGCGGGAAACAAAGCCTGCGTGTTGAGGCTCTGAAAGTCCCCGCCGCGCGTGATCCGCAGCGGGGAAGACGTGCGCGTCTCAACCCCGGTCAGCATCGCATCGGGATGGTCGTAGCCCGCAATCTGGCGGCCGAAGATCGGGATCGCCTCACGCAACGCCGCGACCGCATAATCGGGCAGGCAGGCGGCAAGATCGGTCAGGCGGACGCCGGGCTTGTAGGACGGCACGACCTCACCCAGCGCGTCCGAGGGACGGCCCGCCAGGAAATCGCCGACCTTCTGCCCCGGCGCCGAATAATCGCCGCCGCCTGCTTCGAACGCCAGCGCCTCCAGGTCCCGCTGCAATGCGATGCCGGCGAGCGGATGGCCCGGATAATCGCGCTCCGGATCGATTCCGACCACCAGCCCGGAGTTCGCATTGAACTCCGCGCGCGAATATTGGCTCATACCGTTGGTCACGACCCGGCCCGGTTCGGACGTCGCGGCGACCACCCGGCCGCCCGGACACATGCAGAAACTGTAGACGGTGCGGTCGTTGGAGCAATGATGCGACAGGGTATAGGCCGCCGCCCCGAGATCGGGATGCCGGGCGCATTCGCCGAACCGGGCACGGTCGATCCACGCTTGCGGATGCTCGATCCGGACGCCGATCGAGAAGGGCTTGGCCTCGATGAAAACGCCGCGCGCGTGGAGCATCTCGAACGTGTCGCGCGCGCTGTGGCCGACCGCGAGCACGACATGATCGGCCTCGATCGTCTCGCCGGTCTGCAGGACGAGACCGGTCAGCCGCCGGCTGCCGTCGGGCGTGGTTGCAATCCGCAGATCGTCGACGCGATGCTGCCAGCGATATTCGCCGCCGAGCGCCTCGATCGTGGCGCGCATATGCTCGACCATCGACACCAGGCGGAAGGTGCCGATGTGCGGATGCGCCTCGGTCAGGATTTCGGGCGGGGCGCCGGCGGCGACGAATTCGGTGAGCACCTTGCGGCTGAGGAAGCGCGGATCCTTGATCTGGCTCCACAATTTGCCGTCGGAAAAGGTGCCCGCCCCACCTTCGCCAAACTGCACGTTCGATTCCGGATCGAGCACGTGGCGGCGCCACAGACCCCACGTATCCTTGGTCCGTTCGCGGACTGCCTTGCCGCGATCGAGGATGATCGGGCGGAACCCCATCTGGGCGAGGATCAGCCCGGCGAACAGCCCGCACGGCCCGGCGCCGATCACGACCGGGCGGGCTCCGCTCCAATCGGCGGGCGCCTGCGCGACGAAGCGATAGCCGGTGTCGGGGGTCGGCCGGACATGCGGATCGTCGGCGAAGCGCGCGAGCAAATCCGCCTCGCCGGCAAGCGCGACATCGACCGTATAGACCATCAGGATCGCGAACTTGCGCCGGGCATCGTTGGCGCGCCGGGCGATCGTGAAATTGAACGCCGTATCCGCCACGAGACCGAGGCGGACGCGGATCGCGTCGCGCAGCGCGTCGGGCGCATGGCCGAGCGGCAACTTGAGATCGGTGAGGCGCAGCATGAAGCGCGCCCTCTAGAGCCTGATCGTCTGAGGAGGAAGCGCTACGCGCTTCCGCCGATGACGTGAATCAGGCTCTCGCAAATGTTGAGACCTTGATTCACGACCCAGGCCTAGCCTGGATCGATCAAGGTCGGCTGCGTTCGCGGCGGATCGCCACGCCGGACGGAGTCACAAAAGCATCGCCAAGCGCGCCGATAAGGGGCTGCCAAGGGATGCGGAATAGCCGCCCCGGCGGCGTCTGGCGTTTATGCGGGTAGCTTTCCTCTTCAACCACGACCAGATTCATCAGGTCGCCCACAGCCTGCCGATCGCGCTGGCGCTGGCGGAGCTTGCGCCCGATATCCAGGTGATCCTCGCGCCGACCAACGCGCGCATCCAGGCGGAGGTGGTCCGGCTCGCCGGCAGCCGCATCGGCAACAATCTCAGCATCCAGCCGCTGCGCGTCCATCGCCGCCGCTCGGAAATCCTGGCGGCGCTGACCGAACCGTTCGCGCCCGCCCAGAAAATCCTCGTCTACGGCGACAATCTCGATTTCTTCCGTTCGCTCGACGTGCTGGTCGTGGCCGAGAAGACCTCGCTGATGCTCAAGAGCCGCTATGGGCTCGACCGGCTCAAGATCGTCCATACCCGCCATGGCGCGGGCGATCGCGCGATCGGCTTCAATCCGGCGAGCGCGCGTTTCGATCATGTGCTGGTATCGGGCGAGAAGATCCGCCGCCGGTTGATCGGGGAAGCCGGCGTCGAGCCAGGCCGGATCAGCGTGGTCGGCTATCCCAAGTTCGATCTGCACGCTTCGACCCGCACGCATGCGCTGATCGATGACGGCCGGCCGGTCGTGCTCTACAATCCGCATGTCTCGCCGCATCTGTCCTCCTGGTACAAAATGGGCCGCGCGGTGCTCGACTGGTTCGTCGAGCATGACGAATATCAACTGATCTTCGCGCCGCACGTGATGCTGTTCGAACGCCCGTTCGCGCTGACGATCGACAAGCTCAGGATCGACCGGCCCGGCCGAATCGAGGAACGCTATCTGCGCGCGCCCAACATCCACATCGATCTCGGCAGTCGCGCATCAAGCAACATGACATATACCAACCGGGCGGATATCTATCTCGGCGACGTGTCGAGCCAGATCTACGAGTTCCTGCTCAATCCCCGCCCGTGCGTGTTCCTCGACGCGCACGATACCGATTGGGCGGACGACAAGAATTACGCGCATTGGCGCGCCGGTCCGGTGATCGGCGATCCGATCCGTCTCGGTGACGCGCTGGCCCAGGCGGCGCGCGACCCAAGCGGGCGCTACGCCGCCGCGCAGCGGACATTGTTCGACCAGAGCTTCGATCTCACCGAGACGCCCTCTTCGGTGCGGGCCGCGCAGGTCGTGGCGCGGGTCGGGGGGATCGAACTTCCCGTGCCCGCGATGCAACCCGCGCGCCGCATCGCCTATGCCTGACAGCGCCGCCCGCGGGCTGGTAGCGCGAATCTACGGCAATCTCATCAAGCTGCTGAGCGGCAAGGCGGCGGCCGCCTTGCTTGGTCTGGCCTATATGGTGATCGCGACCCGCGCGCTCGGGCCGACCGACTATGGAATTCTCGTCCTGGTCCACGGCTTCGCCATGACGGTGGGGGGGATCGTCGAATTTCCCGGCTGGCATGCGATCGTGCGCTACGGTGCGCAGGCACTGGCGGAGGATGATCATCCCCGCATGCTGCGGTTGTTGCGTTTCGCGGGACTGGTCGAGGGCGTGGGCGGCATCGCCTCGATCCTGGCGGCCGCCATCCTCGCGCCCCTGATCGGCCCCGCATTGGGCTGGTCCCCGACCGCAATCGCGTTCGCTTTGCCTTATAGCTTCGCGGTGCTCGCTTCGATCCGGGCGACGCCCGCCGGTTATCTGCAATTGCTCGGAAGGTTCGATCTGCTCGGTCTGCACAATATCGTCGCACCGGCGGTGCGGCTGATCGGCGCGCTCATCGTGGCGTGGCTGGGTCTTGGTCTGAAAGGCTTTCTGGTGGCGTGGCTTATCGCCGCGCTCGCCGAATGGTCGGCGATGTGGCTGCTGGGCGTCATCGCGATCCGCCGCACCTTGCGCGATCCGGCGCTGCTCGGCAGCGTGCGTGGTGCTGTCGCCGAAAATCCGGGCTTGTGGCGCTTCATGCTCGCCGCCAACGCCGACGTGACGTTGACCGAATTGGCGGCACGGATCGCGCCCTTGTTCGTGGGCTGGATCCTCGGACCGGCGGCTGCGGGCCTTTATGCCGTCGCGCAGCGTGCGACGGTCGTTATCCAGCAACCCGCCCAGATCATGGGGCAGGCCGCCTATGCCGAGCTGGCACGGCTGGTCGCGGGCGGAGGCAGCGGCGCGGCATTACGAACGGCATTGCTGCGCTGCGCTGGCGTCGCGCTCGCCGCCGCGACGCCCGTCCTGATCATCCTGATGCTGTTCGGCCGTCAGATTGCGGTGGCGCTGGGCGGTCACGCCTTCGCCGGTGCGGCCGGCCTGATCCTGTTGCTCGCGATTGCGCGGACCGCATGGCTGGTGGCGCCGCCAGCCAGTTCCGCGCTGACGGCGCTGGGGCGGCCGACTTTGTCCGTCGCCGCCAATCTTGCGATAAACCTGGGACTGCTGCCGTTATTGCCGCTGATGATGCTCGCCTTCGGCCTGGAAGGCTCCGGCTGGCACGCCATCATCCAGGGCGCGGGCGCGTCGGTCGTGCTGCTGCTGATGGTGTTTCATCAGACGCGCAAAGCCGCACTCCACGAGATTTCGGTCTGATGCGCATCGCCTATGTCATCAATTCGCTCGAAGGCGGCGGTGCGTCGGGCCCGGTTCCCGCCGTGGTGAATGTCCTGCGGTCGGAGGGTTGCGACGTGCGCGTGCTGGCGCTGACGATGCGCGACGGACGCGGCCTTTCGGCGATCGAGCAGGAGGGGATATCGGTTCTGGTCCGGGAGCGTGGCGAAACGAACCATTTTGGCGCACTGCAATGGCTCGATCGGCAGATACTCGACTGGCAGCCCGATCTGATCTGGACCTCGCTGACCCGCGCGACCCTGCTGGGGCAGATTGTCGGCCAGTTGCACGGGATCGACGTCGTCAGCTGGCAGCATTCCGTTTTTCTCAAGCCGCTCAACGCGCTGCTGCTCAAGCTGCGGCACCGCCGCTCGATATTCTGGGTCGCGGATTCGGACAGCGTCGCCGCGCTGACCCACAGCCGCCTCGGCGTCGCACCGGAGCGGATCGCGGTATGGCCATTGTTCGCGGCGGATATGCGCGCGCCGCTAGCGGCAGCGTGGCGGCCGGGCATGCCGCTGCGGATCGGCTCGCTCGGCCGGCTGCATCGGGCGAAGGGCTATGATGTGCTGATCGCCGCACTCGGGCGTATGCGGGCCGACGGCTTCACCGCGCCGGTTCCGATCGAGATCGAGATCGCCGGCGACGGCGCATTGCGCGAGAAGCTGACGGCGCAGGCTTCCGCTTTGGGCGTTTCGGACCTGCGTCTTATAGGCTTCTCCGAACCCAAATCGTTCCTTGCCGGGCTGCATCTTTATGTTCAGCCCTCGCGACGTGAAGGGTTATGCATTGCCGCGCACGAGGCCATGCAGGCGCGGCTGCCCGTGCTCGCCTCGGCGGTTGGCGAACTTGGGCACACCATCCTTGATCGCGTCACCGGCCGTCTCGTTCCGCCGATCGATCCCGATGCGCTGGCGAGGGCGCTGGCGGATCTGTTGCGCGATCCCGATCGTCTCGG